>DATEUP010000270.1:0-7185 GCA_035283065.1 Thermoplasmatota archaeon
CGGATGGGGCCCGCCGCTCCGTCCCGCAAGCCTGCGGCGCAATGATCGCGCCCAACTGTCTTGGGGACAAGCGGGCGCCCTCAGCCGTTCAGGTCGCCGGGCCCCACCCACGGCCTCACGCCCGCCATCAACGGGTCGCAGGCCTTGAGGTGGCGGACCGCGGGGGCGTGGGAGGGGGGCACGGCCTTTCAGAACCAACCCGGCCGGAAAAGGGTATCCCAGACACGAAGGGCAAGACGGGCTCGGGGCGGGCGGCGCGGAAAACGGTCGAAACCGCAATATGGACGCGCGAGTAGCGTGCGGTTGCCGCACAGGGGGGGCGTTGGGCGTCGGGAACCTATTTTTAGCGCTGGTAACAGTGTTTCAGACAAGTGCCCTTTCGCTTCAATATTCCCCCTGAACTGCGATCGCTCACGCGGAGTCCGCGAGGCCTGGCCGTCCTAGCGGTTCTCCTCATCGGGGCCGCCACCGTGGGCGCCGTCACCTTGGGCCCCGCGTTCGTGGGGCCGGGCGCGGGCCCGCGGCCCCAGGCCTTCGAGGTCAGCTTTTCAGTGGCCGGCAACGAGCAGGAACTGGCCGCAGGCTCGCTACCCTACGACGCCTATGCCGTCCACCGGTTTAACATCAGCGACCCCTACCTCGTCAAGGTGACGGCCCGCATCGAGTGGGAGGATCGCGGGCGCACGCCGGCACAAGATCCCTATGTCAACCTTGCGCTCGACTTCCAGGTGGATCGGAACCTCTCAACGATTGCCGAGATCCGGGCCCCTGGCGGCAGCATCTTCGTCGAGATCCCCAACCCCGTCCCCAAGAACGGGAGCGTGTTCGCCGCGAGCCCCGAGGCGGCGGTCGAGGCCGCGATCGCCTCGGTCAACAACTCGACTACCGGCGTTGGCGAGTGGTGGATCCGAGTGACGACCCAGGCTCCGTCCGACGTGCGGCCATTCGTTGGAAGCGAGGTGTACTACCGAATCTGGGTAACGCTAGAGTTCTACAAGGGCAAGGCGGCCGTGCCTGCGGGCTGATCGCCGCCGCATGTCGTTGCAGTGGAACCGCATCGGAGGAGCCCATCATCCCCAGCTTCCCCGTCAGGAAAGGGTCCTTTGCGCGGCATGGGGCGCACGGCGGTTGCGAGGGGAGCGGAGAACGGGCGGGATACGAAGGGGAGGTCCCAACGCTCGAACTGAGCCTGCCGAGCGGGCGCCCGAGGGGGTGTTCCCAGACGACCGTTGCCGAACCACCCTCGCTCGGCAGCGCGAACCGCGCGAGCTTCTCTGCGCGCTCCCCCGTGAGTCGTGGCCTCCTTCGACTTGGCCACGTAGGCCTCCGCCCCGCGAAGCCCGCGGGCCAGACCGCAACGCCAGGCGATGCGAGGGCCTCTCGGCTCGCTCGCGGCGACTCGGGCGTCTCGATTTCGGCAGAATTTCTATAGCTTCGTGTTGTTGTCGTCGACCTGGGCCCATGACAGCAACAAAAACATTCTCCATAGACCCCAGCCGCGTCCTGGAGCAACTCGTAAGAATCGGTGCCGCCGCCGCCAAAGATGGCGTGCGGTTCTCAGGCAACGAGCGGGCGGGGTCCTTTGCCGGCAAGGCACGAGGCCACGACATCGCCGGGAATTATCAGATTGACGGTGCGCAGTTTGTCGTGACGCTGACGACCCACCCTGCCGGCTTCTTCGCGAATGCCAACGGCGTGTTCAGGGAGATCGAGAAGTGGCTGCGATGATCGAACTTGAAGAACCACGGAGCGAGCACGTCTACGACGAGTACCGCGACCGGGGGCTGCACCCGATGCGGACGACCCTTGGGAGAACACGCGCTCTTTTACGCACCGTTTTCACGAGGTCGGGCGAGGGGCCCCGGCGGCCGAGACGGCGGCGTCATTCTCGACGTTTTCCCACAGGCGTAGGCGCACCTTTCCCTCTTGGCACGATGGCCGGCCCGCCGCCGCTCAACCGGTAAACGGCCGTTTGCCGCCGCCTTCGGCCCGCAGGGCTCCGGCGCAAAGATCGCGCCCAACTGCCTTGGGGAGTTGCGGGCGCCCCCCACGGCCTCACGCGCGCCGCATCACGGGGTCGCGGGCCTTGAGGGGGCGGAGGGCGGCCCGCTGGGGGGCACGGGGGCTGCCAGAAGCCCCCCTCGTATTGAATCGCGCGCCGCGCGTGCGACCAGGAAATGCGTGCCGTTCGGAGAGGAGCAGGGTGTGTGCGCCCGCCGGGAGACTTCGGGCGAGGTTTGCGTGCGCGCGAAGGGGGCTGACCGCGAGCCAATCCGCCGATCGATCGGTTTCTCCGGCGCAATTTTGATAAGCGGAGCCCGAAGTCAGATCGACATCACGGTCGTGCCCGATGGAGGGATCCGAATCGCGCGAACGCGACTCAAGAGCCTACGCGGCCTGCGGTTGCTGTTCCTCGTGGACGTCGCGGCCGCGTGCGCCGTGACACCCGTGGTATTGACCCTGGAGTTTTCCGGCGGAGGTCTCTTCGAAGGTCAGCTTGGCGCGGTGTCCCGCGTGATGGGAATGCTCGTTTCAGCCCTCGTGGCGGCCAGCGGTGCGGGGTTTGCTCTCCTGGCCCTACAAACCGTCGACATCGAGATTGATGACGGCCGCGTGCGCTTGCCATTTGCGAAGCAGGTGCGACGGTGGGGATGGCGGACTCTCGACGAGGTTCAGTTCGCGTCGGACGCGCCCACCCCCGAGCGTGTCACCCAAGCGCGCGCTGTCGTTGAAGCGCACAACCTGCGCGGAGCCTGGCCCTTTGACCCACTCTTGCCAGTCCGGAATTGGGAGCGGCGCGGGGGCCTGCTCGTCATCACAAGAAACGAGGCGATACGAATCCGCGGATTGCGGGAAGTCGGGCCTGCGGTGGTCAGGCACTGCGCCCAACGCAATCCAATCGGGAATTCGTAGGGGGTCGGCTGCAAGCGCCCTTTGCCGCCTTGGTCGCGCAAGCCTGCGGTGCAAAGCTCGCGCCCAACCGCGCTTCAAGCGCGTGGGCGCCCCCACGGCACCCTGCGGCGCATCGCGGTGTCGCAGGCCTTGAGGTGGCGGAGGGCGGCCCGCTGGGGGGCACGGTCGCAGGAAGGGTCTCGCACGCAAATCAAGGCCCTGTCTGGCTCCCAACGCGAAGTGCAGGGCTGGCCACGGCCGCCCTGAGCGAGGCCATTATATCCGGGCCGGCAAGATGGATGGGCGTGACCGGGTCAAAGCGATTGCGCATCGCGGAGGATTTCGCGCGCTGGGCCCGCACAGAGCTTGGCCCCAGGCTCGTCCGCGTCGTCCTCTTCGGTTCCGTGGCAAGGGGCGAGGAGCGAGAGGAATCCGACATCGATATTTTGCTGGAAATCAAGGGGAACCCCGTCCCGGTTCGGCGCCTGCTCGGGGGCCGCATCATGGAGATTGCCGCAAACGAGGGGGTGTTTGTGTCGGCCTTCGTCCAGTCAGTCGAGCCAAGGGCAGGGAACCGTCACTTCGGTATCTACAAGGTCATCGAAAAGGAAGGTCGGGTGCTTGCCTGACGAAGTGGACGAGCTCCTCACAAGGGCCGAGGACCGGCTCCCGGCGTGATAGGATCGTAGGGGCGGTTGCCATCCGCGCAAGTTTGATGAGGCATCTTCCAACCTATCAAGCCCTCACCGTGCCAAGAAACCCGACGACGAGTGGAAACCACCGGCCAAGCTGGGGCAAGTCGCTCGCGCCTATCGTTGCCCTCGCGATGCTGACCCTGTCGCTCGTCTTCCCATACTACGAGGAGAGCACAAACGAAACGTTGCTCGAGTCCCATCGGACGTACACGCTCTTTGGTGCGCACGGAGAGCTCTCGCCTCCGGGTGGCGGGCCGGATTACATCCCGCTTTCAGAAGCGATGAGCCAGCCGGCTCCCGCCATCCCGCCGGTTCTGCGGATCACGCTCACGTTCGTGCTCGGATCCTTGTCGGCTTTGGCTCTCGCCATAACCGGTCCGCCCCATCTTAGCGCCGGTACTCGGGAAAAGTTAGTCCTCGCGTCCGCAGTGTTGGCGCTCGCGGGATCCCTGGTTTTCGCAATGGCGTTTGGAATTGCCTGGGGCCGCGATCTGACATCTCCCGAGATCGGGGGACCGGGTCCCTCCTCTTCGTTTTTCGGGTTCCTTGGCACGGACTACGGACTCACCTACTCATGGGGACCGGGCCCCGGTTGGTTCCTCCTAGTCGGTTCGGGGACCGTGATGGCCGTGGGTTTTGCGCTTGCCGTCAAGCGCCGGGGAACGCTGGCGCCGCCCTCTCCCCGCAAGCCTCCGGCCAAATGATTGCGCTCGACTGCCTTGGGGAGAAGCGGGCGCCCCCCACGGTTCCCCTCGGTGGGCCCCACCCACGGGACCCCGGGCGCCATCACGGGGTCGCAGGCGCGGAGGTGGCGGACGGCGGGGCGGTGGGAGAGCACGGGGGGAAAGGTGCGGGGAGGTAGTCGAAGCCAGCGAAAGGGGCCGCCGCAAGGAAGAGCACGGCCATGCCCAACAGGATTATCGTCGACTGGAGGGTTTTGTGGTCGGGGGCGCCTCTCGTGAAAAAAGCGCACCTTGCCGAAGGCGGCCCTGGCAATCCTCGCCCCGCCGAGCCGTTTCCCGGCGTCTTTGTAACGACCGCCGAACCCCACCGCGGCGGCTTGCCGGATTGTGAGCGGTTCGTAATGCGCATCAATGGGGAGTGCGCGTGGTGCGAAACCCACAGACTCCTCAAGGAAGCCGTGGACAAAGCCAAGGGCCTACGACCCTTGCCTTCGCACGAGATAATTCGGATCCTGAGGGACGCCAAGCGCGCGCGGGACCTCGGGGATTTTGCCCGTTCCTACACGCTTAGCAGAAGAGCCCTCGCGCGCTTGGAAGGCGCAACGCCTTGATCGGCACAAGGCGCGACTAAATGGTCGCAGACCGCAGCACCTTGAGCCTTGCGGGCGCCCCCCACGGTCCCGGTCGCCGGCCCCCACCCACGGCCTCCCGCACGCCGCATCACGGGGTCGCACGCCTTGAGGGGGCGGAGGGCGGCGGCGTGGGAGTGCACGGGCCCCAAACGACCGTCTGCCCTAAGGAGCAAACGGGAACCGAGGTCCCGGGCATTCTCACCCAAACTTCGTCCCGCACTCCGGGCAGAACTTCGCGCCGGCTTGCGCCTGCGCGCCGCACTTCGGGCACTTGGCCATCCCGAGCGGGGTCCCGCAATTGGCGCAGAACTTGCCCGTGCCCGCGGGGCGCCCGCACTGCGGGCATGTCGTCTGCTTGTCCTCGATTTCTCCGGTGAACACGGTCGTCTGCTGGGCCTTCTGGTGGATGTCCTGGACCATCTTCTGGGATCGGGATGTCGCGATCTCGACCGCCGCCCTCGGCGCGTCGCTGACACAGAGGCCCGCCTGCTCGTTCCAGTCGTTGTGGCAGACCCACCGCGTGCACTTCGGGCAACGGACGAAGCTGCCCTTCACCTCGTCCTGCGCGCTGAAAAACGCCGTCTCGTGCTCCTTCTGCCACTGCGGGCTCATCCCGTGGAAGCGCTCGCCGAGGATGTCCGTGCCCGTGTGCACGGCCATCCCGGTCTTGTAGGTGCCCGCCATCTGCGTGGCCGCACCCGCGACCTTGCCAAACCCGCTGAGGAACTTGCCCTTCTTGTAGGTCGTCGAGGGGACGAACGTCGACTTGTACCCCTCATTGCAGATGTTGCAGTGGAACGTGAACTGGAATCCGGCTTCCGTGCTGTTGTCCGAGTAGTTGTCCGTGAAGGCCTTGAGCGCCATTTGGGGAACCTCTTCCAGGGGAGCGCACGTCCCTGGTTTAAATCAATCGACTCTCCGACCGCGGGAGCGCGGCGCTTTGGTGGCGCGCCACCCTTAGCCAAACATCTCACCGGGCTCGCTTTGCGGGCGCCCCCGAGGAGGGGTCGGGGGCAAGTCCAAGACTCTCGCAAGGGCAGCACGGACCCGAACAGCGGTGATCACGAGCTCCTGGATCGCGTCCGCGATACGCTGGTTCATGGCCGCTGACCCATCGGGTTCGAAGACGCGTTGCTCGAGGACGATCGCCTTCAGCGCCTGCCTGTGAGTCTCGATGTCGAGCAGGCTGGCGGTCCGCCCTTGGCAACTCACGTTTTCGACCAAGCGGACGAAGGCTCGCCATTGGTCCGGCGAAAGGCCGGCCATGAGGTGGTCGGCACGCGTCGGCACCGTCATCCGCAGTCCAATGGCCACATAGGACCCTCGGTCGGTCGCAAGCAAAGACCAGGAACCGCGGTCGATGAGCAAACCTCGAGCCACGGGTTCGGGCCCGTCGGTGTAAGCCACTTCAGTCACGAGGTCGCCGAGGCCCTCGGCGACCCGTCGTACAGCCTCGAGCACCTACCCACCGGTTGGGAAGAGCTCGTCTAGGAGGCCTTCGGGTGTCTTGCGGGCCCATGCCAAGAGGGTTTCGAGGTTCTCGAAGTCGATCTCGAGAAGATTGCTCGCCGGAAACGCTTCGGACCCGATGATCCGAAGCCCGTCCAATCGCCATTCCTGTTTCAAACGCCCGCACCAGTCCATCCTTTCGATCCTCCGTAATAGTCGTTTCGATCCGCGCCCGGCGGCTAGAACAGGAGCGAGCTGCCGGCCAAAGCGCCCGCAAACAGAAGGCCTGCAAGGGGGATGTCCCGCGCCATGGCCCTTGCGAATGCCGAAATCGGCTGATCCGACCCCATCCTCGCGCCAAACCAGTCGGCGAGCGCAACCTCGAGCGCCAGGTAAACGGCCGCCAGGACGGCGAAGCTCTCCGACGACAGGTCCCCCGTGCCGTGGGCCCCCGGGACGAAGGACATCCCCACCGAACTTAGCAGCCCGAACATCCCCGCTGTGACTCCGAGGATCATCGGGGCAAAGACAACAACAGTCATCCTCGTGTTCTCGACCACGGCGCGGCACTTCGACCGGAGCGACTCGGCCGCATCGGCGCGCAGCCGCTCGAACTCCGAAAGGTGGAGCACCACGCGGCCTGCCGCCTCCGTGTCACGGGCCGCGGCCGACGCGAGCAGGCGCAACGCGGGGAAAACCCGGGGCGCGTCGCGGACTTCCGCGTCGCGTTCGATCGCGTCCATGAGGGAGCGGCGCCCCACAATCACATCGAAGAGGACTCCCCGGAGCCGCTCACCGAGGGGCGTGGCTTTGATCGGCTCGACGGCCTCGAGG
>DATEUP010000271.1:0-10662 GCA_035283065.1 Thermoplasmatota archaeon
CAGGCGGAGCCGCTGCAGCGGGCGCCTCGCCCTCCTCCTTCTTCCGGCGGCGCAGGAGGAAAACGCCGGCGATTCCGGCCGCGCCTGCGGCCACGCCGAGGCCCGCGTAGAGAGGCCACGGGGTCATCTCGACGGCGGCGACGGCAAGCGGGACCGCCTTGACGTTGTCGACCTCGTTCGTCTCGTCGAGCGCGTTGAGGCTGTCGACCACCGCCCGCAGGGACGCGCCCGCGAGGGCCGTCCAGTTCGAACGGAACGTGAGTGATTCCCCGGGCTCGAGCCGGCCCACGGGCGCCGTGAACACGACGGCCTCGCCGTTTCGAATCTCGAACACCGCGCCGCCGAGGAAGGGCGCCGGCGAGTCGTTGCGCACGGTCGCCTCCAGAGAGAGTGCCTCACCTTCCGCGGCCGACGCGACCTCGTCATGGCCCCGCAAGACCTTGAACCCCAAGACCGCGAGGTTCTGCGGAGGCCGCACGATGAAATTCACGTCCTTCGCGCCCCGGTTGTTCGCGCGGTCCGCTTCGATCACGGCCCCCTCGGGGTCGGCGAGCGCCACGATCACGTCGGCGCCCCCGTGGGGCAGCCCCGCAAGCCACGTCAGCGAAAGCGCCGCCGTTTCGCCGGGCCCCATTGGGGCGGCGACCGTGCGGTTTGCCAGGCGCACGGCCCCGAAGGTCCCGGGCTCGCCCGCCCACAGCTCGAAGAGGAAGGGCGCGTCCACGGGCGCAAGCCCGCTGTTCGTGACCTCGGCCTGCACAGTCACGTTGAGCGCCGGGTAGAGCGTGTCGGTCTCGATGCCCCCGGCCTTCACGCTCACGGCGGTCACCGAGAGGTCGGGCGAGTCCGCGCTCACGGGCAGCGACCGCACAGCGAGGTTGTCGAACTCGCTCGACTCGTCGGTGGCCGACGTCCTGTCGAGGAGGAACCGGAAGACCGCCACGCCGGCCTGCGCGCTCCACTCGAACGTGACGACCGCCACGGTGTTCCTCGCAAGCTGCGTGGGCAACGGCGCGCTCTGCACGCCCGGCGCAAGCGGGCTCACCCAAGGGTTGTGCGCCGACATCGTGACGACGCCCGAGACCGTGCTGTTGAGCCCCGTGTTGCGCACCGCGACCTCCGCGGTCACCGTCGCGCCCGCGCGCGTCGCATTCACGGGGTTCCCGCGCACCTTGAAGGTCACCAAGTCCACCGCGAGGTTCGCGCGCAGGTCGCCCTCGACGCGCATCGTGGCGAAGCCCTTGTTGTCCGACTCGCTCGCCTCGAAGGCCGTGCGGCCAAGGTCCGCATAGGCGTAGAGGGTGCGCTGCCCCGCCTCGGCGACCCAGGTGCCGCGCGCTTCCGCGGTGCCGTTTGGCGGGAGGCCGCCCGGGACCGTCCGCACGAGGAGGAGGCGCCCGCCTGCGTCGGGGTCGCCGAGGAAGAGCCCCACGCTGAAGGCCGACGGCACGGCTTCCTGCCCCACATTGCGCACGACCGCCCGCAGGGAAATGAGGTCGCCATCGTAGGCGTCGGAGGACGGTTGGGCGTTTCGCGTGAGCGCGACGCTGTCGACCTTGAGGTTCACGGGCGGGTCCGCGGTCACTTGGAACGGCGTCTCGACCTTGTTGTTCGCCTCGTTGGACTCGTTCACCGCGTCCCCGACGTCGAGCCAGGCGACGAGCGTCAGGTTCCCCCCGAGGGCCCCGAACGTGAGGTTGAGCGCGCGGACTTCGCCGGGCTGGAGCGAGGAGCGCGCCTGCTCGGCAAGGAGCGTCGGCGCGCCGCCGGTGTCGAGGTACACGCCGAAGGTCCAGGCTCCCACAAGCGGCTGTGAGCCCGTGTTCGTAACAGTGAAGTTCGCGAGCACTTGGTCGCCCGGCCTCGCGCCGTCCGTCCGCGTGCCGCCCACTTCGTAGGTGACCGAGAGGAGCGCGAGGTCGACTCCGGGGGCGGGCACAAGCGTGAAGCTCGCGGACTGCCGGTTGTTCACCGTGGAGAGCTCGTTGAGGATACCCCCCGGGTCGACCACGGCGGACACCGAGTGCGCGCCAGCCTCGAGCACGGCGGAAAGCGCCGCGGTCCCAAGGACGCCTGGCGACACGCTGCCAAGCGACGCCTGCCCGAGGAACCGGCCAAAGCCCACGGGCCCGTCGAAGAAGAACACGGGCACCGCCGTCGTGGTCGCGGCGTTGCCGACGTTCGAGACATTTGCGATGAGCGTGAGGACGTCGCCCGCAATTCCCGTCGTGTTTCGGATCCCCGTCGAGTTGTAAAGCTCGATGTCGACGAGCCGCAGGTCCGGTGCAGGCACGGTCGTTGCAAAAGTCACGGTGGCGCTCTCGACCTGCCAGCCGTCGCCGACCTGCCCGTCGTCCCCGGCGTCGAGTTCGAGCGCGATCTTCACGCGGCTGCCCGCAAACGCGGCGAGGTCGAAGGTGGCGACCTCGAAGTCCCGGATGAACCCCGCAAATCCGTCGGCCGTCGGGTACCCGCCGTCGGGCGCAAGGACCGCCCAGCCGCGGCTCTCCGTGCGCAGGAAGACGATTGCGGCGTCCTCGGCGGCGTCGATGTCGTAGCGCTGGTTAAGGAGGAGCCGCGCGCCAGCATTCGCCTCCGTGAGGTCGATCCAGGTGGTCTCGAGGGACGCGCGCGAAACGTTCCCGTAGCGTCCGGGCAGGGGGTAGGCGCTGTCGCTAAGGTGGTAGAGCGCGGAGTCGTTCACGGGGAGCCCCGGGCTTTCCCAAGGCCGCATCCGCGCGCGCTCCACGACGAAGGGCGTGGGCAACTGCCACTTCTCCCCGTCGAGGGCGCCCCCTTCGAAGTCGTCGAAGAAGGCCGTCTTCTCCCCGAGGGCCTGCGGGAGCGCCGCCGCACTGGTAGGGAGCGCCGCGCCAAGGACCGCGGAGAGGGAGAGCCAACCGAGGAAGAGTGCGGCGAGGGTGCGTGTTCTTCGCCTGGCGCGACAATCAGGCATGGCAATCAGGAGGCCGCTCGACGGGTTGGCCTGTATTAACAGTTCCGCGCGGGTCGCAGACACGACGGCGCGAGGTGCGGCGAGGGCCAGGCTGTCTCTCTTCCCTTAAGAAACGCTTAAATGCGGAACCCTTGCTTGAGGCAAAACGCAAACCCACCCCTAACTCCGACGGTGCAAGCCAATCATCAAGCCCCCCCGCTCCGGATCCTGGTGGCGCAAGGAGAAACCCCGCCGTGACGACCCCCGAAGGCAAGCCAACCAGCCTCACCGACGCCACCTTTGACGAGTTTGTCTCGAAGTACGACGTGGCCATCATCGACTGCTGGGCCCCCTGGTGCGGCCCCTGCCGGATGCTCTCGCCGATCATCGAGGAGATCGCCCGCGAGATGAACGGGAAGATCGGGGTCGGCAAGCTCAACACGGATGAGTCGAGCGGGATCCCCCAGCGCTACCAGGTGATGAGCATCCCGACGACACTGATTTTCAAGAAAGGCAAGCTCGAGGACAAGATCGTGGGCGCCGTCCCGAAGAAGACGCTTGTCGGGCGCCTGCAAGGGCTCATCGCGGCGTAAGGCCAGCGAGGGTGGCCCGGCGTCGCCCAAGGCGCCGCGGCAAGGGGGGAGCGCATGGCGGTCCCCGTCGAGCTTGTGCGCTCGGTCGACGAAGCGCTGCGGGCCGGCCAGATCCGGGGGAAAGCCGACCTCAACCGCCTCAAGGCGGCGTACTGCCGGACCCACGGGACGGATGGCGTGCCCTCCGACGCCGACCTCCTTGCGGCCGCCGAGCGCGAGGACCCGGCGCTTGCCGCGAGGCTGCGCCCGGTCCTCCGCACGAAGTCCATGCGCACGCTCTCCGGCGTCGCCGTCGTCGCAGTCATGACAAGCCCCGCGCACTGCCCGCACGGGCGCTGCTCCTTCTGCCCCGGCGGCGTCGAGTCGGGGTCGCCGCAGGCGTACACGGGGTTCGAGCCCGCGGCCCAGCGCGGCGCCCGCGCCGGGTTTGACGCGCGAAGGCAGGTCGAGGGGCGCCTCGCGCAGTTTGCCGCGACGGGCCACCGCACGGACAAGGTCGACCTCATCGTGATGGGCGGGACCTTCACCGCGCGCGAGGTCTCCTACCAGCGGGACTTCGTGAAGGGCGCGCTCGACGCGATGAACGGCGCGGCCTCGGCGGACCTCGAGACGGCCAAGCGCCTGAACGAGACGGCCGCCTCCCGCTGCATCGGGCTCACCGTCGAGACGAAGCCGGACTGGTGCCGCGACGAGCACGTGCGCCTCATGCTCGACTACGGCACGACGCGCGTCGAGATCGGCGCCCAGGCATTCGACGATGAGGTGCTTGCGGCCGTGAACCGGGGGCACACGGTCAAGGACACGAGGCGGGCCACGCACGCGGCGAAGGACGCCGGGCTCAAGGTGTGCTACCACCTCATGCCGGGGCTCCCCGGGATGACGCCGGAGAAGGACGCCGCGGAGTTCCGCGGGCTCTTCGACGACCCGGCCTTTGCCCCCGACCAGCTCAAGGTCTACCCGACGCTCGTGATGCCGGGCACCGCGCTCTACGGCGAATGGAAGCGCGGGGCCTTCGAACCCTACGACGATGAGAGAGCTGCGAGCGTCGTTGCCACTCTCAAGGAGATCGTGCCGCCCTACGTGCGCATCCAGCGCGTCGACCGCGACATCCCCTCGCCGATGATCGCCGCCGGCGTGAAGGCGTCGAACCTGCGCCAGCTTGCGCTCGCAAAGCTCAAGGCCCGCGGCCTTTCCTGCCGCTGCATCCGCTGCCGCGAGGCCGGCCACCGCGCGAACAAGGGCGAGGCGGTCGACCTCGAGGGCGAAGTCGAGCTCAAGCGGCACGACTACGAGGCAAGCCGCGGGCGCGAGGCGTTCCTCGAGCTCGTGGACCGGGAGGGCGCGCTCCACGCGTTTGCCCGCGCGCGCCTTGCAGGCGCCGACGGGGCCGCGGGGTCGAAAGCGGGCGACGCGTTCCTGCGGGAGCTGCGGGTCGTGGGGCGCGTCGCGGAGCTCGCGGGCCCCGACGCGCCCGAGGACGCCGCGCGCTTCCAGCACCGGGGCCTTGGAGCGGCCCTCATGGACGAAGTCGAGCGCCTCGCCTTCGACGAGTGGGGGGCGCCGGTCCTCCGCGTCACGGCGGGCGTGGGCGTCCGGGGGTACTACAAGGCCCTTGGCTACCGCCTCGAGGGGCCCTACATGGTCCGCAGGGCCGGCGAAACCGCCGAGTAGCGGGCGCAGCGGCGCCTATTCCGCCGCCAGGATCTCCTCGATGAGCGTCGGGATCTCGCTCCACGACCGGCCCCAGTAGATCTTCGCGTACTCGTAGCGCTGCTCGAGCTCCCTCACGCGCGCCTCAAAGACGCGCACGGCCTCCTCCCCCGACCCCACGGCCTTCGACTGCGGCATCGTGGGTTTGAGGTAGATGATCGGCAGGTTGCAGTTCTTCGCAAGCATCACGTCCCGGGGCGCGTTGCCCACGATGATCGCGCGCGAGCGGCCCGAGCGGCGCAGGACCTCGAACACGACGCGCGGGTTCGGCTTCTCCCATGGGAGGTTGTCCGAGCCTACGACGAGCTCGCGGTCGAAGAGGTCGTCCATCCTGTTGCGCTTCAGGATCTCGTGCGCCTTCTTCGAAACGTTCAGCGTGGCGATCGAGAACTTGGCGCCCTCGGCCTCAAGCGCGCGGATCGCTTCCGGCGCGCCCTTGAGCACATGGAGGTCCGAAGCCGAGACGATCTCCTCCATCCGCTTCTCCATGAGCCGGCGCGTGCCCGCGTCGAGCCCGATGTCGGCCATGATGCCAGCGAAGTCGCGGCCGCCCGCGAGCCCCTCGAACACGGTGGCGATCTTGTCCTCGAGGTGGAACTCGCGGAAGATTTGCACGAAGGCCTTGTGGTTGATGTCCTCGGAGTCCACGAGCGTCCCGTCGAGGTCGACGAGCACGACGACGGACTCCATCGGCGAGCGCGCGCGGCGCAGCCGCGGCAGCCCTTTCGGGCGCGCTTTGGCCGCCTTGGCCCCGGGACCGGGGGGGCCCGCCCGTCCCCCGCCGAAAGTCAGTCAATCACCTCACCCATCACGCGGATCCCGCCGGGCGTCACGTCGACGATGAAGGGCCGCATCTCATGGCGGCACGCCCGCATCTTGCGCACCGCGATGAAGCGCTTGAAGTCGTTGTTGTGGCGCATCACGCCGAGCTCGATGATCCCGTCGACGAGGAAGTACTCCGGCCGGTCGTCGACCTGCGTCGTCTCGATGAGCGCGAGCGTCGTCACCTTCCGCGAGCGCAGTTCGAAGAAGAAGTCCTGCAGGGCGCGCCGGACCGCGCGGCCCTCCTGCGGGAGCGCCGCCTCGAGCGCGTTCAGGGAATCGAGCACGAGGAACGTGTAGGGGCCTTCGCCTCCGTCCTCGCCCCGCGCGCGCTTGAGGATGAGCGCGAGGTAGTCCTCGTCCTTGAGCCCCCCGTCCAGCGCGCCGCGCATCTCCGCGCGCAGCGAGGCGATGTCGAGGATCGCAATCCGCGGGTGGGGCTTGAACCCGAGGCTCCCGAGGTTGGCGAGGTGCCCGTCCTTCGTCTCCTCGAGCGTGAAGTAGATCGCGCGCTCGTCAGGGTGCGCGTTCAGCCGGCCGGCGACGACCGCGTAGGCAAGCGCGCTCTTCAGCGTCCCCGCCCCCCCGACAAGGGTGATCACGGAGCCCTGCGGCGGGTCCGTGTGGAACACGAGGTCCATCCCGGGAAGCGACCCCTTGAACATCACTTCGCCCCCCTGGAGAGCTGGTCGAGCTTGCGCGAAAACTCCTCGGAGCGCGCGCCCGGGCTCATGAGGTCGACGGGCTTCCTTAGCGCCTCGATGAAGGGCGGCGTGAGATCGGAGGGGCGCAGGGCCTCGGGCATCACGCCCTGCTCCGAGCATTTCTGGCTAAAAAGGCGCACGGCAAGTTCCTCAGGGAAGAAGAAAAGCAGCTCCGCGAGGATCGCGTCGGCGATCGGGTTGCGCTTGATGAGCTTCGTCGCGCCGGGCGAAGGGCCCTCGCGCCGTGCGTCCCTCGTGAGCTTCTCGGCGATCGCCTCGGAGACGATTGTGCGCACGGAGCGGTCGGCGTCGAGGGAGTACTGCTTGAGCCGCTTGAAGAGGTCGATGTCCAGGTCGATCGTCGTCTTCTTGACTGCCCGGCCCGCCATCCTTGGCCCCCAGTAGTATGGGGCTGACCGGCATAAATATTCCTTGTTCCGGCGAGACGTCTGGCTTCCCAGAGCGCGCGCACCCTGAGCCAGCCCCCGGTTTCCCGCATAGCCTTTTGGGATGCGAGGCGCACTCGCCCGCGGGGGCGTCCTCGTCGGCGAGCCCGTGATCCAACTCTTGCTCGACCGGCGCGAGTGGTTCCCCGGCGAATGGGTCACCGGGCGCCTTGTGATCACCTTGCGCAGGCCGGTCTACTTTGACGCGGTCGAGGCGCAGCTCTTCGGCCACGAACTCGTGACCGTCATCGAGGAGTACGACACGGGCAAGCGCAGCCGGCGCGTGCGCTACAACGAGTCAGTCCCCTTCCTCGACGCGCCTCTGTCGCTCGCCCTGGTGGGCGGCGAGCCGCTCGACTTCGGGGCGCTCGACGCGGGCGAGCACACGTACCAGTTCGCGGCGCACCTGCCGCCGGACGTCCCGCCTTCCTTCCGCAGGGACGGAGGGGACCTCAAGGTCGAGGTCGCCTATGCGGTCCGCGCCGGCCTCAGCGTCCCCTGGCGGTTCGACCCCAAGGCCGTGGCGGGCATCGACGTCGTGGTCCCGCCAAGGGCCGCCGCGCCCGGCCCCCTCTATGCGACGAAGCCCCCCGCGTTCTTGATGGCCGCAACGACGGTGGACGCGCTCCTCCATGAGGCCGCAGTCCCGAGGGGCGGATCACTCTCGGGCGAATTCACTGTCACGACGAAGGGGACGCGCAGGATGCGCGCGATAACCGTCAAGATCTACGAGCGCGCGCACGGCAACGCGAAGGGGCACGGGGCTTCGAGTTCCCGCTTCCTCAACCAGTTGAAGTTCCCCGACGTGCCGTTCGACCGGCCCGTCCCCTTCACGTTTAGCGTTCCCAAGGACGCGATCCCCGACTATGAGGGTGAACTCTGCACGATCGTCCACACGGTCGCGGCCGAGGTCGACCTCGAGTTCGCGGTCAACCCCACGCTTGAGATCCCGTTCCTCGTGAGCTGAGGCCGCCGATGCGGGCAAGAGGGGCCCTTGCCTCAGCGCGTTTGAGCGGGCCTCCGTGCAGGGAGACCCACCTTCAGGCACTCGCGCTCGAGCGGGCAACCCCCGCACTTCGGCCTCGCCGCGCACGTCGACTTTGAGAAGTCTACGATCGATGCGTGAATACGCCGAGCTTTCGCCGGATCTGCAAACCCGGCCCGAGTCCACACCTCGGAGAGCCGCCGGTAGCTTGGCTTCGCACCGCGGTCTAGTGCGCCGAACCGTCCCATAAGGCGCTTCGTGTAGGCGTCGATGACGAATGCTGGGCGGTCGGCCGCGTAGAGCAGGATCGCGTCGGCCGTCTCGTCGCCCACACCGCGCCAGCCGAGGAGTTCGCGCCGCAGCGTGGGTGTGTCGAGCGCGAGCAGGGCGCCCCACCTCCCTCCGTACACGTCGCAGAGCCGCGACGCGATCGACTTCAAGGCGCGCGCCTTCTGCCGGTAGAAGCCGGCGGGGCGAAGGCAGCGCTCGAGGTCTTCCAACGGCGCTGCGGCAAGGGCCGTGGGGGTGAGGAGCCCCGCATCGCGCAGCGCGGCCATCGCACCGGCCGCCCCCTCCCAACGCGCCCGCTGCGTGAGAACGGCGGAGACCGCGACCTCGAAGGGGTCGGTGTACGGCCACCACGTCCCCGTCGGCCCAACCTTTCCAAGCGCGCGGGCCAGCAGCCTTAGCCTCCGCCCGTCAATCCCGGAATCCTCTTCTACCCTCGGCCCCATCCGCGCGACCGACCCCATGCCCTCCCGCCGAGCCATAAAAGACTCGGAAGACGAGGAGAGGCCGCCCGACGACGGCGACGGACGGTCGACGGACCCGGACGAGGGCCCGGCCCCTCGGAAAGGCGGCAAGGCCCCCCGCGTTGCGGGCCGCTCCACCTGGCAGCGCTTCAAGGCGTGGTTCCGCGACTTCCGCCTGTACATCTACGTGGCCTTCTTCGCGGCAAGTTTCCTCCTCTTCCTCCTCGGCATCCTTTCGATCTGGGCCCCGCGGATGCTGGGTCCCGGGCTCGAGGGCTGGTTCCGCTCCATGGGGAGCTACAACAGCTACCTCTTCTTCTTCGGGCTCGTGTGCATCGTGACGGCGGCTTACCTCTTCTTCGCTCTCCTTGCCAAGCTCGCGGAGTTCCGGCGCTTGGCGTCCACGAATTCCAAAGGCGACTTCGTGCACAGCCTCGACCGGATCGAGCGGCTGGCCTTCGAGCTTGGCACGCACGCGAATGAGTATGTGGCCCAGCGGAAGCGTGAATTCCGGATCCGGCACTGAGCGTCCGCCGCCCGAGGGCCCCTGGGGCACCCCTTCATTTCCGATGGAGTGGAACGCTCATGAGACGGGTCCTCGGCGGCCCTTGCCGGTGGGCATAAGAAGGCAGATAAAGGGACTTGGAGTCGGACAGCGCCATGGGCAGAGGGAAGGACCGGAAGGAGGGCGCCAAGGAGCCCCGGCCCGCGCCGATTGTCGTGCCCGCCGACCCCAACGAGCGCCGTGCGGTCCTCCTTTCGACGCAGCGCACGCTCGGCGAGATCCTTGACCTTGCCAAGAGCCTGCCGATCGAAATCGCTTCGATCCAAATCCAAGACCGGGAGAAACCCGACCCTCGGGGGTATTTCGGTTCGGGCAAACTCGAAGAAGTGCGCCGCGAGCTGCGCCCGCTGCGCATCGACCTTGCCATCGTGAACGACCTGCTGAAACCGTCGCAGCTCCTGCACATTCAGAAGACCCTCGGCATCGAGGTGTGGGACCGCGTTCAGCTCATCCTCCGCATCTTCGCCGACCGCGCACGCTCCCCCGAAGCGAAGCTCCAAGTCGAGCGCGCGGAGCTCCAACGGCAAATCCCCCTCGTCCGGGAGGCGATCAGCCTCTCGAAGAGGGGGGAAAACCCCGGGTTCCTGGCGGGCGGAGAGGTTGGCACAGCCACGTTCCTGAACCAGATCCGGAAGCGAACAGTCTCAATCGATTCTCGACTTGAGAAGATCAAGAAGGATTCAAGCTTAAGGAGAGAGAGGAGGAAGCGCTCGGGGTACTTCGTCGTCTCCGTGGCAGGCTACACAAACGCCGGCAAGAGCACACTCGTCCATGCCATCACCGGCGCCGACCTGCTCATCGAGGACCGGATGTTTTCCACGCTCTCGACCACGACCCGAAAGGTCGCGGAACTCAACGGGGTCGTCCTCATGTCGGACACCGTCGGCTTCATTGAATCTCTCCCTCCATTCATGATCGACGCATTCAACTCGACAATCTCGGAGATCTACTACAGCGACCTCATCCTCCTTGTCGTCGACGTCTCGGAAGACGACGACGCGGTCGATCGGAAGATGCGCGTGTGCCGGGAAATCCTCGAGGCCGGCGACCGCCAACCCCCCATCCTCGTCGTCCTCAACAAGCGCGACCAAGTGTCGGCTGACGGTCTCGCTTGGAAAGTCCGAAAACTCAAACTCCACGGCCTTATCGC
>DATEUP010000272.1:0-2149 GCA_035283065.1 Thermoplasmatota archaeon
GCTCGTCGAGGTCGCGCAGGGCTTTTCGCGCCGCCGCCACATCGAGCGTGTGGAGCACCTTCTCGACCATCGCGTAGGCGTTCGACCGGTCGTCGCGGCCGCCGATCGAGGCGAGCGCGTCGATTCCGACCACCTTGCGCCCCCGGGACACGCCTTCGAGGTCGTTGAGCGCCGCCCGCAGGTCTCCGTGCGTGGCCTCGGCAATCGCCTGGAGGACTTCCGGAGCGACCTCGATTCCCTCCGCGCTTGCCACCGTGTGGAGGATCTTCGCGATCGTGGGCGTGCGCACGCTCTGGAACTTGATCTCGAGGGCGAGCCCCTTGAGCGACGAAGCCCGGCGCGTGAGGGCGTAGTAGTCGTTCGCGATGAGAACGACCGGCTGGCGGGCCGTCCGGATCATGTCGACGATCGCGGGGACCCCGCCCTTGTCCTCCTTGCCGAAGACGTTGTCCGCCTCGTCGAGGATGATGAGCTTGCGGCCCCCCGCCGAGGCCTTGATGAAGGCGCCGTCGTCGCGGAAGGTCTCGTTGATCGCGCCGGCGCCCGCGACCCGCCGGATCGCCTCTTCATTGCGCGCGTCGCTCGCGTTCAGCTCTATGACGCCCCACCGCAGGTCGGCGGCGAGCGCAAGCGCGGTGGACGTCTTGCCGACGCCGGGCTTGCCCGTGAGGGCCACGGCGCGCTTGGCCGGCACCCCGTTTTCCCACGATGCCGCCCACTTCTTGAGCGAAGTGACGGCAGCCCCGTTGCCGACAACCTCTCCGAGCGACTTCGGCCGGTACTTCTCGACCCACGGCAGGGAATCCTGCACGTCCCCAGCACGCCCCCGGCTCGTGATAAACTTAGAGCCGCGTCAGGCGACCGTGTCGTAGTGGACCTCGATCTGCTGGCCGTCTTGCAGCACGAGGTTTCCCCAGGCCTGGCTCGGCACGCCGTCGACGGTCATCGTGAGCGTGTGCGTGGCGTCCGGGACAAGGTCGACGGTGCGCTGGGGGCCGAGGGGCTGGCCCCAGACGGCGAAGAATTCGCCGAGAGTGAAGGCGCGCGTGACGGACGCCTCGACATGGATCGCCCCCGAGGTGTCGTGCGTGTGGAGCGGCGAGAAGGACCCCTGCGCGCCGTGGCTCGGGTCGAGGTACTGGTCGAGCGAGTGGTCCACCCACCGCGCGGGGTTGCGCCCGATGTCCTCGGGGAGCGTCGCCTGCGTCGTGTCGCGGAAGAGCGCGAGGTGCGGGTGCATGTGCATCGGCTCGTTCGAGAGAACGGAGTTCGGGTTGCTCGGCGACCCCGGCGGCCCGAGGCCCGGGCGCGCGAAGGCCGCAACCGCCACGGCCGCCACGACGACCGCCACAGCCACAGCCGCCCACAAGGCGATCGTCCGGCGCCTCTCGCGTCGCCGCTCGAGCTCGCGGCGCCCCCGCCGAGCCGCGCGGCCGGAGCCCTCGGGCCTTGGTTCCCTCTGCCTCGTGCGTGCCCTCGTCAAAGCGCAGATGGAACGCCGCTTTCAAGCTTGCGGTTTTCGCCAAGGTCGGGCAAGCGCCAGCTACTGGCGCGTCGCATACCGGATCTCGATCTGCTGGTTGTCCTGGAGCACGAGCTCGCCCCACAGGGTGCTCGGCTTCCCGTCCACCGTGAGCGTGATCTCGTGGCCCGCGTCGGCCACGAAGTCCCACGTCCTCGAGAGCCCGAGCGGCTTGCCCCACACGTCGAAGAACTCTCCGAGCGTGAAGGCCCGCGTCACGCGCGCCTCGACGTGGATGTAGCCGGACTCGTTGTGCGTGTGGAGCGGGGAGAGCTGCCCCTGCGCGCCCTCGCGGGGGTCGAGGAACGTGTCGAGCGAGTGGTCGGCCCAGACGCCGTTGGCCAGCCCGATGCCCGCAGGAACGCCGACCGGGGCGCCGTCGCTGAAGAAGGAGAGGCGCGAGTGGATGTGCATCGGAATGTCCGAGGTCGGGTCCGCCAGCGGGTTCGGGATGGATGACGCGTGCGGCGGGGATCCGGGGCGAATCCAAATCGCCGTCGCCGCCGCGGCAAGGACGATCCCCGCCACGATGACAGCCCAGGCCGTAATCGCCTTCCTGCGCGCCTTCGGCGTCTCAAGCTCCCGGCGCCCGAGCCGGGCCTGGTGAGACGAGCCGCCCGGGTTGGA
>DATEUP010000273.1:0-18470 GCA_035283065.1 Thermoplasmatota archaeon
GAAGATCGCCTCCTCCCGCTGCTTGAGCCTTTGCGCCTCCGCGCCGAAGCGCTCGCGCTCCTCGGCAAGCCCGCGCCGCTCGAGGGCGACCTGCCGTGCGCGGTCTACGAGGAGCTTGTCCTGCTCCTCGACCTTCTTGGCCCGCTCGGCCAGGCGCGCCTCCTCCGCCTTGAGCGCTTGCGCGCGCGAGTTCGTGGTTGCCTCGCGCTCGGCGACTTTCGTGAACGAGTCCTTGTAGCTCTTCGAGCGGTCGCCGGCCTCAGCAAGCGCCAGGTCGGCCTGACGCTTCAGTGCCTCGGTCTCGGCCTTTTCGGCCGCGAGCCTGGAGAGCGCGTCACCGAGGCCCTTCTCCACCGTGTCGACCTCTATTGCCCGGGCCGCGAGCGCGGCCTCGCGCTCGGCGAGCCCCTCGGCCTCGCGGGCCACCTTCGCCCGCTCCGCGGCGTGGGCCGCCCGTTCCCGTTCGAGGCTCGCGCGCTCGGCGCCGAGCTTGGCTTCAACCTCCTCGAGCGCCCGCACGCGCTCTCCGTCGACTTGGCTCGTCTGCGCCGAAAGGACGGCCCGCTGCGCCTCCAGTTGGCTTTTCACGTCCGCGGCCTGCTGCTGTTGCGCCCGGGCTTCCTGCGCCTTCTCTTCGGCGCCCTGGAGCGTGGCGCGCGCGGACTCCCGTTCTCGTTTTGCGTGGGCGAGCTGCTCGGCCACCGCCTGGCGCTCCGCGTCGATTTTCCGGCGCAGCGCCTCGGCCTCCACCTTCTGCTGGATCGCGGCCTTGCGAAGTTCGACGCTCGCGCGCTCCTCGGCCGTCCGGCGCTCGACGAGCGCCTTGAGCTCGTTTTCGCGGGCGGTCAGCGCGGCCGCGAGCCCCTCCCCCTGGGCGGCCCGGCCTTGCGCGTCGGCCTCGGCCTTTGCCGCGCGCTCGAAGAGGCCCGCGGCCTCGTCCTTGAGCCGCTTGGCCTGGAGGGCGTAGTCGTCCGCCTCGCGGCGGCGCGCCTCGACCTCGTGCGCGTCCTCCTCGAGCTCGGCCGCGCGCTCCGACGTGCGCCCGACCGCGCCGTCGAGCTCCTTCTTGAGCGAGCGCAGGCGCGCGTACTCCGCCGCGACACGCTCGTCGGCGCCCCGGACGATCTCGCGCTCGGCGGCCGCCGTCGCGGTCATCGAGACGACAAAGACGACCCCGGCCGCGAGAAAGAGGCCGCCGCTTATCATGTACTCCCAGGCGGCCAGCGGGAGCGCGTTCGAGGGGTAGGCGATGTGGCCGGCCGAGACGGCGGCCGGCGCAAGGGCCCAGAGCACCGCGAGGGCCTTGCGCAGGCTCCATCCGCTCCACGTGAGGAGGAACCCGAGGAGGCCGAGCGAGATCCCCATCATCCCGAGGGGCGCGGTGTAGGGCCCCACGGTCCGCGCGATCGAGCCGACTTGGATCCCCACCGCGACGGCAAGGACGAGCGCGGAAAGCCCGAGTCCGGCAAGGGTCGCGATGTTGTGGTCCTCCTTGAGGTGGCCGCCGAGCAGTGCCCCGCGCTTCGTGAGGAGCGCGGCGGCCGAGACGCCGAGCCCCGCGACCGCGGGGCCGAGGGGCAGCAGGATCGCGAAGAGCGCGAGGAACCCCACGGGGTCGCCGATCGTCTGGTCCTGCCAGTAGAAGAGGGTCGCGAGCATGGCAAGCACGGCCCACGCAAGGCCCGCGGCCATCGCGCACCGCCGCCCGAGGCTCACCTCGAGGAGCGCGGCCTTGCGCCTGGAGGCGGCGTCGGGGTCGCGCTTCGCGCTCTGCGCGCGCGCGCGGGAAACGGCCTTCTCGACCTTCCGCCCCTTCGCGCCCGCCGTCCCCTCCCCTCCCCGCGAACGGAACCTGAAACCGTCCGCGGACGATATTTATACCCTCGGGGGCGCGTGTCAACGCCGATTTTTCCGCGCGTCCGACTTCCCCCCTGCGAACCCTTATCCTCGCGAGGCGCGCTCCCAAACATTCCATGGCCCCCGCTCGCGCCGGCAAGGGCTCGAAGCGGGGCGCACGGGCGCTGCCTGAAGTCCAGGACCTCGCCATCGAGCGCGGGATGTCGGCCGCAGACCTCGTCGAGCAGATGGGGCTCGGCGGCGGCTTTGGCGCCCGGCACCTTGCCGAGGCGGCGGACATCGTGCGCCGGATGCGCGCCGACGCCTCGAGCGTGAACTTCCTCTCCTTCCCGGCGGCGATCATGGCGACCGGCTGCCGGGGCGCCGTCCGCTCGCTCGTCGAGAACGGGTTTGCCCACGCCGTCGTGACCACGTGCGGCACGCTCGACCACGACATCGCGCGCGCTTTTGCGCCGTATTACCACGGCGCCTTCACCATGGACGACCGCGCGCTCCTCAAGGCCGGGGTGCACCGCCTCGGAAACGTGCTGCTCCCCAAGGAGAACTACGGCTCGCTTCTCGAGGCGCGCCTAAAGCCGTGGTTTCGCGAGCTCTTCGACAAGGGGCTGCGCGACTTCACCTCGCCCGAGATCCTTCGCGCCCTCGGGCTCAAGATGCCCGCCTCCTCGCTCCTCGGGGCCGCAGCCCGCCGCGGCGTGCCGGTCTTCGTGCCCGGCCTTATGGACGGGGCTTTCGGCTGCCAGCTGTGGCTCTTCTGGCAGGACCACAAGTCGTTCAAGTGGGACCCGACGCGCGAGGAGCACGAGCTCTCGGACCTCATCTTCGCGGCCAAGCGCTCGGGGGCGCTCATGGTGGGCGGCGGGATTTCGAAGCACCACACGCTGTGGTGGAACCAATTCAAGGGGGGCCTCGACTACGGCGTCTTCATCACGACGGCCTCGCAGTACGACGGCTCGCTCTCCGGCGCGCGCCTCGAGGAGGCGATCTCATGGGGCAAGCTCAGCCCCAAGGCCCGTTTCGTAACGGTCGACGGCGACGCGACGGTCCTCTTGCCCTTGCTTGCGGCGGCGGTCCTCGACCGCTGAGGCCGGCGAAGTATTGACAGTCGTTACCTAAGCCTCCAGCCTCGGCGCGCGAAGGGCCTGCAATCAACCGCCCGCACCAAAACGGCTTTTCGAGCCCAAAGGCCGGCTTGGAAGGGCGCCTCGACGCCCGGGGGACGCCGCCCTTGAAACAAGACCGCCTCCTCGCGCTCCTCGCGGCGGCCTTCCTGCTCGCGCCCATGGCGCAGGCCGCGGGCGAGGAGACGCCAGGGGCCCCCTGTCCCTACCCTCTTGGCGAGCCGGCGCTGCGCGGGGAGAACGTCGTCCTTGGCGGCGGCGACGACCCGGAATACCAGATCCTCGACGCGACGCTCGTTGAGGGAGGCAACCAGGTCCAAGGGACCCTCGTGGAGTCGCAGGGCCGGATGGGGATCGTACAGGAGATGAAGGTCGAGTTCGGCATGTCGCTAAACGACACGGACATGATCATGTTGCGGTGGTTCGAGGACGAGCGCGGGTGGAACGGGACACCGATCTGGCTCTCCTCGATCGACTCGACGCAGCAGGTCCCCGACTCGCCACCCGGCTACATCTCCTTTCACTCGCGCGTCTCGGCCACGGTCTGGCGCGACGAGGTCTGGACGATTTGGGAAGGGTGGCATTCGGTCTGGGCGCCGGAGAACCAGGCGGTCCTCATGCGCGGGGCGACGCCCGGCTGGGTCTCCCCCGTGTACGTGGCCTCGAACCTGTCCGGCGAGCTCGATTCGGCGAAGTACGGCGTGCTCGCTCCCTACGGCGACCGCCTGATGGTCGTCTACGTCACGCGCGAGTACGGCGTGGTCCTCGACGAGTACGACCTTGTCTGGCGGTTCTTCGACGGGCAGAATTTCACGGGCGTGCTACCCCTTTCGAAGGCGCGCGACGGCTGGTCGGAGTTCATCCCCGTCCTCGTCGCCGACGGGGAGCGGATCTTCGCGGTCTGGGAGGCTCAGGCGCTCTACTCGTACGTCTACGAGCTTCGCTACGCCGTTTTCAACGGGACGGCCTGGAGCGAGCCGGCGACGCTGATCGAATCGGGCGTCCAGATGCCCTCGTCCTTCCACGCGGCGTCCTTCGGGGGCAAGCTCCTCGTGGCCTACGACACGAATGAGCCCTACACGGTTAACGGCAAGGACCTCGAGATTGCGCTCGTGTCGCTCGACCCGGCGACCGGCGTCGTCTCGGCCCCCAGGGTCGTGAACCCGCAGCCCTCGGACGGGGACGATGTGAAGCCCTCGGTCCACGCGGCGGCGGGCAAGCTCTTCATCGGGTGGCAGACCGTGGACCCGACGTATTCCCACCACGAGCCCGTGAACGATACGGACGCCGTGTACCGGACGTTTGATGGCGCCTCGTTCGGGCCCATGGTCGAGCTGTCCGACGCCGACGACGCCGCGGTCGACGACTCGCCAAGCTTCTTCGAGGCTGGCGGGTCCGTGTACGCGTACTGGATCGTCGGCAAATTCCCTCCGCCGCGCGGCTACAAGCATGACTACCGGCAAGCCGTGCAGCTGCTCGAACGCGCTGCGGACCCCTTCGGGGCGATGGCCTCGAAGGTCGGGCTCGAGCCCCCCGGAGCGAACGGGGCCGTTCGCGTGTGGGTGAGCGTCCCGGCGGGCGCATCGGCCTTCGACGCGCCCCCGGTGCTGCGCACGGGCAACGGCTCGGTCGTTCCCCTCGAGCGCGAAGGGGAACGTTGGACGGCGCTGCTCAACGGCTCGGCGCTCGACGAGGGGGCGCTCACCCTCGCGGTATGCGGGAAAAGCGTGCCGACGGCGAGGGACGACACGTTGGTCCCCTCGCAGGCCCCGGTGACGCCCGAGGTCTCCGCAGCCCCCGTGGTGGTTGCCGGAGGCCTTCTTGCCGCCGCTCTTGGAACCTACCTGGCGGTCCTTCGCCGGGCGCGCAGGTAGAGCGGCTTCAGGGGCGCGCCTCGGGCGGCGTTCCCGACCCCGACGCTGCCGCAGCCCTTGCGGCCTCCTTGCGCCAGGGCTTCGGAACGAGGACCGGCAGCTCCCCGAAGCGCACCTGGAGGGTCGGCGTCGGGCAGGCCGTGACGCAGCGGTAGCAGTGCACACAGTTCAGCGTGTCCCGCAAGCGCTCCTGGACCTCGTCGTTGACGCCCGGGATGTAGGTGTCCTGCCCCTTTCCCATCGGGCAGGTCTTGAGGCACGCTTGCGTGTGGTCGCAGGTCGACTGGCGCTTGCGCACTTGGAGGAGCGCGTACTTCGATGTGAGGGAGATGAGCGCACCCGTGCGGCAGAAGTACCGGCAGTAGAAGCGCGGGGTCACGAGGATCGCACCCAGGACGAAGAAGAACATGACCATCTGGAGGCCGAAGAGCAGGGTGAAGGCGGGCGCACCGACCGCGAAGAGCGCGAGGAAGGCGTAGAGGTTCGCCTCCCAGGCCATGAACTTGAGGGGGACTTCGCCCCCGGCCGGGCCAAGCGATGCCGCGTAGGCCTCGCCGCCGGCCGGGTCGAGCGCGGCGGTGATTCCGATGGAGGCCGAGAGCGTGAGGGTCATGCCAAGCGAGAGGTACTTCACGAGGAGGAGCTTCTCGTGGATCGACTGCGAGGGCTCCCGGTCCTTGATCCCGAGCCGGCGCCGGACGCCCGTGAAGATGTCCTGGAAGAACCCGATCGGGCAGGCCCAGCCGCACATCACGCGGCCGAAGGCCGACCCGAAGACGAGCACGGCGCCCACCGACAGGAGCGCCCAGTGGAGAGGGAAGGCGCCCGTCATCGCGCGCGCCGCAAGCGAGTACTGCGTGACCACGGGGCGGTCGGCGCCCTGGAGCCACTGGTGGGGATCCGGCAGCACCAAAGGCAGGATCGGCAGGAGCGGCTGGACCATGTGGCCGGCGACCGTGAAGGTCATGAAGAGGAGCGCGGCGGTCTGCACGGCCGTGCGCAGCCGCTGGACTTTCTTGTGTGTGGGTCCGCGGTTCGGGGCGGCAAGGTCGCTTGCCATCGGCAGGCGGAAGGCCTCTTCGGAGACCGCGGAGCGACCCCCGGCCTTGCGCCTCAAGGGGAACGCGGCCCGAAGCGCCCGGCCCCACGCGCCTAGAGGTACCCGAACCACCTCCAAAGGCCCGCCGGGGCGCCCGTGAGGGTCGCGGCCACCACGAACGCAAAGCCGACCGCGAGGAGGAGCAGGCACACGCGGACGCGGTCGGGCGAATTGTGCGCCCAGCCCTTCGCCGGCCGGTGCCCGACCGGGTCGTAGAGTATCAAGAATAGGGCTCCCGCGAGGAGCGCGGTCATGGAGGCAAGCGCCCCCCACTGCACGGCCGCGGTCGTCGCGGGGTCCTGGACGAAGATGCGTGAAAGGCCCGCCGTCGTGTTGCTGTAGGGGGTCTCCGCGTAGATCCACCAGATCAGCGTCCCCCTGGGGGCGCGCGGGAGCGCATACGTGTACGTGCCGTTCTGCCCCCGCATCGGGAGCGGCGTCCCTTGCACGATGCGCTCGGACTTGTCCGCCGTCCACAGGCGCAGCCTCGAACCGTTCACGGAGACGGCCTTCTCCGTCGCCGGCGACTCGAAGACGTAGAGCGTCACGGTAAGCGTCACGTTGGGGTCGTCGAAGCCCGACGAGGCCGCAACGGAGAACACGAGCGCGTCCGAGGTCGTGGGCCTCAAGGGCTCGAGGCGGGGCGTCCCCAACACGACGCCCTTGCGGACCGTGACGTTGACGGCGGCGGGCGCGGGGCTCGACCCGTCGCTTGTCACCGTGACCTGCAGCGTGTAGTCCCCTTCACGCTCCGCCCTCAGCGTCCAGGCAAAACTCGCCTCATAGAGGCTCACGGTCGCGTTGACTTCCAGGGACGGGACCGTCCGGGGATTCTCCCCGGCCACGAGCTTGAAGCCCTGCCCGAAGTCGAGGGTCACGTTGAGGTTCGTGACAAACACCGTGCGGTGGGGGTCCGACCCGATGAAGAGGGTCGCGTTGACTTCCACGGGGCCGCCGAGCCCTTGGAACCTCGACGACGCCCGGAGGTCGACGTGGTCGATCTCCCCGGGGCCCGCCGCGCTTGCAGCAGGGATGAGCCCCAAGAAGGGGAAGAGCGCGAGGGACGCGACGGCAAGGGTAAGCGGGTGCGGCAAGGCACGGCGTGCGACCAGGGCGGCCCTCCAGACCCCCGTTGAGGCCGAACGCAAAAAGGGTTGCGTCGACAGGCTTGAACCGGGGATGGCCGGAGGCTTCGCGGTGGGGATTTCCGACGTCGGTCGGTGACGCATGGAGCCGACAGTTTCCGGGAGCGGGCCATAAGCTCCCGACTCCCGTGGACGTTTTCCCCCGGGGCCCACCCGACGGTCGGGGTGTAAACACCGGGGGGCCACTCCTTCCGACAACCTCCCGGGTGTGACGCACCACCGAAGGGGGAGGACAACGGAATTCGACGCGGATTCTGCCATAAGACGTGGACCACGAGCTGAGTGCGCAGACGGAGGCGGGGGATGAAGGCGGTGAAGCAGGGTCGTAGCGAGAACGAGGGGTTCAACGCGGAGCTGAAGCGGCTTCCGCTCTTCCCCGCGCGGTGGAGGGCGCGGGAGATGCCGCGGCGGGAGCAGGCGTGCGTCTTCACGCAGCACGCGGCGCAGTTGGCGCGGCTTCATGACGGGGTGCGTGAGCACCTGTGCCGGGCGGCGGAAATCGTCTAACAAGGTGGAGGGCGGGGCAAGGGGCGTCCCCGCCCGGCGATCGAGCAAAATTCCGGCCGGGTAATGGCTCAAAGCCCGAAAGTGCTGAATAGGGCGAGCCGCATTGGCGGCTGGCGGGCTCGATTACCATGAGCCTGCGGCGGTGAGGCAGAGAGCCATGGACGGCGGTGTACTCCCCATGGACCCCCTTCGCGGAGAAGGCTCGATGATGTCGGTTCGCAAGGAGGGCCGGGGCACCGATACCGTTCGAGGGCCGCCCGCCGAGGCGCCTTCCCCGACGTCGCGAGAGCGTATTCTTCGGAAGGTCTCGGAAAGCGGCGGAATCACCTTCCGGAGGCTCGCTCGAGGGACGGGCCTGGCAAACGGCGTCACCGACTACCATTTGTCCGGCCTGCTCAGGGAAGGGCGCTTGTGGAAGGCGACCTATGAAGGCCGTCCCCACTTTTTCGCGGGCCGCCAGCCAATCGACGGGATCATCGCGCTAACCAAGGCCGAGAGGGTCGCCTGGACTCTGCCGATTAACCGTGCGGTCACGGTTAAGGAGGCAAGTGCGATGCTGCAGATGCCACCGAGCACAGTGCGGCGGTGCCTCGCAGTTCTCCAAGCAGAAGGGCTGTTGGGGGAGACGAAAGAAGGGCGATCCAAGAAGTATTGGATCAAGGACCGGGAAGCCTTGGGTCGTTCGATCAAGGCCAAAGTGCGAAGCGCGCGGGATCGATGACGCGCGGAAAGGGTAGTGGCTCTCGCACGCCGAACTGAACTTTCCATTTGCTCCACAGCGTCCATATAGGGCTTGGCCCTATGGCGTTTCACTTTCCGTCTAGCCGCACCCACGCCCGAGCGATAGACGTTGACGGGGGTGCAGTCGGGAATGGGGGTCGACCGATGCGTATGGATGGTAGACTTGGGCGAGCGCGCGTATGGTTGAAAGCTGTACCCCGGTGGCAGAAGGCCGGCTTCGCCGTCCTCGCCGTGGGGATCTTGTTTGGCGCGCTGGTCGCGCAAGTCGACAACGACCGGCGAATTGCAGGCACGAACCCGGGACTCGACCCGCGTGTCGTGACAATCGACCTCGATTTCCTTGCGGCGGACGGCAGCGGAAAGGGCGGGTTCTACTCGCTTGGACCGCTCGGCCAGGTCGAGATCGGGCGCGACCCCTCGCAGCGTTTCATCAAGTACACGAGCGGGCTCAACTCGGTCGCACTCGTGTCGGCGGGCACCTCCTACAGCGGTCTCGACTGGTGGAAGGGCGAGGCGGGCTCTCGACCGGCAACGACCGACGGCGTCCACGCGCGCTTCGAGCACCTGTTCCCCTCGACGGCGGCAGACATCGTCGCCGGGATCGACGGCGTCGAGTTCACCTTGGAAATCCGCTCCCGCCCCCTCGTCGGCGTTGGAGCGCTGTCCTACGACTTCTGGTTGGATGCCTCTCCGGGGCTCATCCCCGCGCAGGCCGGCCGCCCGCTCCTCGCGAGCAACGCCGGCGTGGCGACCGTCCGAGGGTCGGTCCCCATCGTGGACGGCGCCGGGCGCACGGTTTTCGTCCTGACTCCCGCGACCGCCTTCGTCGACTTCCAGGCGGCCCCGGGTCCCGCCGTGGGCCGCTCGGCGTCCGCCTACGAAGCCGCGTTCCCGGCGCACGAGCAGGGTGAGCGCCAGTCTGTCTCCCTTGAATACCGCCTCGAACGCGTGGGCAGCCGCACGAAGGTCTCTGTCGTCTTGCCCGCGGACCTCTTCCTCGACCCCGCGATCGAGTGGCCCGTCCGCGTCGACCCCGGCATCACGAACCCGATCGCGAACTCGTCGTACTTCGCCGACGAGACGATCCTCATGGACTCCGACCTCGTCGTGACGAGCACGGGGGCCGCCCAGTTCTCGAACGTGACGCTGATCATGAATAGGACGGCCTCGCCTAACTACAACATCTCGGTCTCCGCGGGAGGGCGGATGACGCTCCTCTCGTCGACGGTCAAGTCGAACGACTCCGCGCTGCCTTACAGGTTCACCGTGAACGGGTCGTTCACCGCCCAGGACACGCTCATCCAGCACGCCAACGACGGCTTGCAACTCCTCGGCGACTCGTCTTCCCTGTCGAACGTCACCCTCCAGAACGGCTCGGGCCGCGCCCTTGTCCTCCAAGGCGGGAACCTCACCGCGTCGCGGCTTGACCTCAAGTCAGCCGCTTCGACCGGCCTCTTCACAACGGGCGGAGACCTCCAGGTGTCTTTCATGAATGTGACGTCCGCTGGCGGCGAGGGCGTCTACATCAATGCGACGTCCGGCAACATCACGCAGTCCCATGTCGTGAACGCGACGCTGAACGGCGCAAAGGTCGTGAACGGCTCGCGGATCAACTTGACGCTGAGCGAGTTCAGCGGCTCCGGCAGGAACGGCGTGCTCATCATCGGCGGTGCCCCCTCGATCGAGAATTCCTCCGTCACCGGCAACAACTGGTCGGGCGTCGCGCTCTTCGACGACCACTCCGCCTACCTCTACGGCAATCGGATCGCCTCGAACAACTGGTCCGGCGTCGAGATGCGGCTCAACTCCACCGCGGACCTCTACTCGAACCTGATCGAGGGAAACGGCAAGGCCGGCGTCCGCGCGGTCGCTGCCGACCCGAACGTCGAGCTCAACACAATCAGCGGGAACGAGGAGGGCGTCTGGCTCGAAGGCGCCCACAACGCCGGTGGAAAGCCCGGCGCCGACGCGTCGACGGAGGACGGGTACTCGTACATCATGACCGCCTCCGCCGAACTTGGCGACGGCGAGCGGATGCCGCTCGTCGCGGGCGTGTCGATCTCTCACCAGGGGCCTTCGACGCAGTCCGATGTGCCTCCTGGCACGATTCAGTTCCCGCTCACCGTGACGAACACCGACACGGCCCCTCCGCCCGTGCCGATCAGCCTGTCGATCGACGACGACGAGTCCGCGTGGGCGTCGCTCGACACCACGTCGGTCATGCTGGGCGGCGGCCAGAGCCAAACCGTGACGCTGACGGTCCAGGTCCCGTCCGGCGCGTCCACAGGCACGACCTACGGCGTCCTGGTCTGGGCCAACGAGACGGCCCCGCCGTTCCCCCAGGCGAACGTGTGGGCCTATGTCGATCTCCAGGACGCGACGACCCTGCAGGTGGCCGACGTGACGGTTCCGAACCAGACCACCGTCGGCCTCAGCGCGATCCTCACGACCGGCGCAGGGCCTGTCCAGGGGAAGACCGTCGCGTTCAAGCTCGAGGGCAACTGGATCGGCGAGGCCACCACGGACTCGGGCGGCGCTGCCATCCTCCAGTACACGCTCTCGCAGCCGCCGCTTACCCAGACGCTGGAGGCGTACTTCAACGGGACGCAGTACCTCGTGGCGTCGACCGACTCGGCGACGGTCCACATCAATTTCACGTACACCTATCTCCAGGTGAGTTCCCTCACGGGCCGCTGGGGCGACCCGGTGAGCCTCACGGCGCGCCTCGAAGCCGACCCGGGCCCGGGCCACCTCGTCGCGCGGTGGGTGCACTTCGGCATGGACGGCAGCTACCTCGGAAAGGCGATGACCAATGGGCTCGGCTACGCCACCTGGACCTTTGCGAACAACTACAGCATCGCCGACCACACGTGGAACGTGTCGTACGACGGCGACATCTACAGCGGCGCGAGCTCGAACTCGAGCACGTTCTCGAGCCTCAAGGAGATGACCGTGATGGGCGGGGATTCCTTCACGATCCGCCAAGGGGAGACACCGACCTACACGGCGACCCTCACGGACGACGAGGGCTTCCCGCTCTCGGGCAAGGACGTCAACTTCTGGCGCGGGTCGGACCTCCTTGCGACGGTCGCGACGGGCGCCGCGGGGACCGCAAGCTACGCGGACACGGCCGCGGCCTCGCTCGGGGAGGGCAACTACTCGCTGAATTACTCGTTTGCCGCCGACTCCTACTACCTGTCGATCCAGAAGCAGACGACGCTTACGATCCGCCGGTGGTCGACGCACTTCGAGATCGCGCCGCCGACGCAGTACTGGGGCGACACGGTCGCGCTCACCGCGCAGCTGCGCGACGAGGACGGCAACAACCTGTCGAGCCGCACGGTCAAGGCGTATGCCGCGGGCGTCCTCATCGGGGAGACGACGACGAACGCCACGGGTTGGGCGACGGTGAACGATTCGACGGTCCGCGAGGTGGACACCTACAACATGAGCTTCTACTACGCGGGCAGCACGCGGGACTTCCAGGTCAACACGACCTCGAACCTCACGGTCGTGCGCGAGGTCACCTGGGTGAGCGCGCTCGTGGACGCGCGCATCATGCTCGGCAGCGTCCTCACAATCCAGATCCGGCTCACGGAAGACGACGGGGTCGCCCTGTCGCGCCCGATCAATGTGACCCTGTTTGGCGGCATCTATTTCAACGGCACGACCGACGCGAACGGTTTCCTCAACGTGACGTTCGACTCACGCGGGATGATCCCGCAGCGGTACGTCCTCTGGTACTTCTTCGATGGGGAGGAGCACCACGCGCCCTCGCAAGCCTACACGCGGATCGTCGTCGAGTACGACGCGGACTTCTACGGCAACCGGATCGAGGGGAACGGGGTGGGCGTACTAGCCAACAACTCCTCCTCGAAGCTCGTGGAGAGCACGATCACGGGCAACGGCGTCGGGGTCTCTGCGGCGAACGGGTCCCTGCTCGTATACAACTCGTCCGTGGGGCTTTCGACCTCGTTCGACTACCAGCTCCTCTCCGGCGGCTCGATCTACTCGACGAACACCACGTTCAACCGCGGCAAGGTCGATTTCCAAGCGGGCGCTGTCCTGCTGCACGTGCGCTTCTACCTGTTCGTGCGCGCGGCGATGCCAAGTGACCCCACGTTGCAGACCGCTTACACGCTGCGCGTCGAAAACGTGACGGGTGCGACCATCTACAACCAGTCGGAGACTACCGGGCTCTTCGTCCGCGTGCTCGTGACGCAGTACACTCAAGACGCCACCGGGCGGGTGACCCACACGGCGCACCGGATCTTCACGCAGTTCGCCGGCGTCACGATCGTGATGGACGCCACGAAGAAGATCACGGTCTACCAAGGGCCGGACGCGGACCTCGACGGGCTCCCGAACGACCTCGAGGACGCCCAGGACGTGTACTGGCTCGAGGCGGAAGGGCACGTGGCGGAATACACCCAGCTCGTGGACGACTCCGACGCGAGCCAAGGCAAGGCGGCCGCGCCGCTTTCGGGCGACCTGGCGATGACCGACCCCGGATCCTTCACGCCGGTCGTGGCGGGCACCTACATCCTCCTCCTGCGCGCCAAGGGCGGAGCCGCTGCGGCCGATCTGCGGGTCACCGTCAAGGGCAGCGGGGAAACCGAGCTTGCAAACGTCACCTTCACGCCGGACACCCGGTACCGCTGGTTCCAGACGACGGAATTCGCCTTCGCCTCGGACACAGCGCCCCTCGTGAACATCACGGCCTTGGCCGCCGGCGGCGCGGAGGGCGCGCTGCGCCTCGACGAAATCGCGCTCGCGCGAATCAAGGACAACCAGAGCGTACGGCTGAGATGGCCGGGGCTCATCACGAACGCGCTTGACGCCGACATGGACTTCGACCGCGGCGCGGATGGCGCGGAGACGCACCCGGGGACCTACTGGCTCGAGGCCGAGACGCTGCCGGACGTCGGGGCGGCTCGGTGGATGCCCGACCGGTCGGCCTCGAACTCGGCGGCCGCCGTGCACGCGAACGGCAACGACACGGTCGCCAACTTCTCGGCCGCGGGCCTGCCGTACGCCGGCGTCTATGAGACGATCATGCGCGCGAAGGGCAACGGCAGCGCGGGCGAGGTCACGGCCGAGCTCTGGCGCAACGGCAGCCTCGTGCGCAACGAGACCGTAAGTTTCCCGAACGGCGTTTACGCCTTCGCGACGTTCCTCTTCGACCATTTGGCCGGCGCCAACGAGACGCTCGTGCTGCGCGACACGGCCGACACGAGCCCGGCCCTCAACGCTTCGAAGACCTGGGTGGACAAGTTCGCGCTCGTCGCGCAACGCGCGTGGCCGAGCGACGTCTTCGGGCGGCTCAACAGCAGCGCGTACGTTCCAGCGGCCGGCACAAACCCCGTGTTCGCGAACGCCGGCCCGGGTATCCCGGAGACCGGCGACCTCTATTGGGTCTCGGACGACACGCTGTATTCGATGCCCTACTTCACGGCGCTCTGGAACGACACGGTGCAGGTGCCTTTCACCGTCGATGTCGGGCCGGGGGCGACGCAGCCGATCGTTTTCAAGACGACAAGCGGCTCGCAGTACCTCGCGCTTTCGGCCAACTCGACGGTGCAGGTCTTCAACATCCCGCTCGGCCCGCAGCCCGTCTGGACATTCACGTTGCCGAGCCAGACGCTCAACCCGATTGCCTACGCGAACGGTTGGGTCGTTTTCACGACCCTTGAGGGCGCGGCCTGGGGTCTCGAACTCGACGGCACGGGCCTCCACGTCCGGTGGACGTACGACCCGAGCCTCGGCCCAAGCCTCTCGACGCCCACGATCTACAACGACAAGGCGTATTTCGGCTTCTCGTCCGGGCTCATTGCCGTGAACTACAACCTGACCGGCCCCTCGAAGATCGCGTGGACGATTGGCGCGAACCAGTGGCCCGACCCGCGCGACCACTGCCCGGCGTGGGTCTTGATGAACTCGTCCTGCTCCCCGCCGGGCACCTACCCGCTCACGACGCGAGCGGTTGCGGCCGCGCCGGCGGGTGATTCGGGGAGCCTCTACGTGCTGGCCTACAACGAGTCGGAGGCCGACCTCTACCGGTTCACGGAGGACGGCGAGGTTGTGTGGGCGGTCGACCTGCAGTGGCAGATGGCCGTGTCGAGGCAGGTCAACCGGATCGCGCCGCAGATCATGCTGCGCGAGAAGGCGGTCGTGGTCAGCGGCCCCGTGGTCTCCGTCATCGACGGGGTGTGGGGCAACCTCTTGATGGCGCACAACTTCAACTACTCGCTCACGGCGGCGAACTTCACGGCCTCGCCGATCGTGACGGAGCACCAGGTGCTCGCGGCCGGCACGGACGGGTGGTACGCCTTCGCGCTGCTCGACGGCGAAGGGTGGGGCCAGTACGCGCCGACGGACGGCGACTACACGCTGGGGGCCATGTTCCCCGAGGACCTGCTCTGGCAGTTCACGACGGACCAGGCGCCCTCCGCCCAGCCGCTGCTGGGCGACTTCGACGGGACGGGCATGCGCGACCTCATCCTTTCGAACGCGACCTCGATCGTCACGCTCAAGGACTTCGAGTCGGGGCACCGCAACTACATCGAACTCGCGCAGCTCGGGCGGGACGCCGCGCACGACGGGAACCTCGAGTTCCTCTACCCCTTCGTGGCGACCGACCCGCTCGACCCGGACATGGACTTCGACAATGTGACGGACGCCTTCGAGGTGTCGGGCTTCTTCGTCTGGCAGTCCGTGGAAGCCGAGGACGCCGAGTCGTTCCTCGCGTGGGCGCAGAACGACACGGCGGGCGGCATGAAGAACTTCAACTTCTTCCACGAGACCGGCGTGACGCTCACGGCCGACGACGGCAACGTGACCAAGAGCGTGGCGCCGAACAACTCGTGGCTGCGGTTCGGGATGGGGGTCGAGGACCGGGCGATTTATCGGATGACGCTGATCTCGAACACCTCGATCACGAACATCCAAGAGCTGCGCTTCGAGAGCGGCAACGCGACGAACGCAACGGACCCGGACACCTCGCAGGGGTACGGCGTCGGGCTCAACAACACGAACCGCACGGCGATCCCGACGGAGATCCCGGCGCCGCTGAACGCCAGCCAGCTCGAGCGCGTGCGGCAGATCGTGGAGAACGCGACGTACCTCAAGGTGCGTTACCAGACTTTCGACCCGACGCAGGCGGAGACGAACTTCACGGCCTTCGGCGTGAAGCACGACACGAGCGTGAGCGTCTACAAGTCCGTGTTCGGGCCGAGCGGGAACGGCAGCCTCTGGCTCTCGGTGTTCCTCTCGATGCAGATCGACTTCGAACTGCTCGGCGGCTCGGGGTTTGGGCCGAGGGCGTACGAGTTCGAGGTGGGCCTGAACCTCTCGCTGGTCAACATGTCCGCGGTGGGCGGCTCCGCGCTGCCCGCCAACCTCGAGCTCCTGCGCATCCTCGACCTCGACCGCATGAAGTTCGAGCGCCGGGGGCTCGACCCCTTCACGGCGGACTCGGACAGCGACGGCGTGAAGGACGGGGACGAGGCGCTTGGAATCCCCCTGAACCCCGACGCGGACGAGGACGGGCTGTCGGACTACTACGAGACGCAGGTTTACCACACGAACCCGGCGGACCGGGACAGCGACCACGATGGCATCCGCGACCGCGTCGAGGTGGGCTTGACGGGCGACACGGACGCGTACACGGTCTGGGACAGCACGGCGTCGTGGGCCTCGTACCCGGAGTACATGGCGGCGAAGTTCCGGGGCGACCCCTTCTTCAAGATGCCAGACGGCGACCGCGTGCTGTCGAACAACGACCAGGACACCTCCACGCACACGGACCCGCTGAACGGGGACAGCGACGGGGACGGAATCCCGGACGGATGGGTGGACGGTTGGATCTACGACCCGTCGTTCATGATCGGCCAGATCCAGCACACGACGAACTCGACGGAGTACCTGACAAGGGCGGCGCCGCAGGACTACAACCTCTGGTACTGGCGCCAGTCGGGGATCTACGACAACTTCGCGCAGATTTGGGAGGGGGAGGACGCGAACCTCGACGGGCGGGTGGACGGCAACCAGTCGTCGAACGACACGAAGGAGCACTGGGCGTTCTGGCCGTCGATCACGGACACGGACGGCAACGCGGAGAACACGACGCTGGGGCCCTACATCCGCAAGGGGTGGGGCGAGACGGACGCGGCGAAGCCCGACACGGACGACGATGGAGTGCCGGAGGGGTACGAGGTCTGGTACGCGACGAGGTCGCCGATCTATGTGGATCCCGTGAACGAGACATACTACTTCACGCCGGTGTCGAACGACAGCCAGCTCGACGTGGACTCGGCCTACGGGCCGCCGCGAATCGTCATGAACCTCTCGGCGATCAGCGAAAGCTACAAGGAGTCGATCGCGGCGGGCACGGGGGACTATCTGGCGCAGGGGATGCGGCTGTGGAACCCGGTGGACCCGGAGACCCAGGAGCCGAACCCCGAGAAGGCGCTTCTTGCGACGGTCTTCCGGCTCAACATGTCGGCCTCCGCGGCGCCGGCGAGCGTTACGCTGGAGGTCTGGCAGGGGCCGACTTCAACAAGCGTGCCGGCCCGGTTCCTCGTGGCGGCCGCCGCCTCCGTGCCCCCGACCCCCTCTTGGGTCGAGTTCGACATCCCGGACACGTGGCTGAACTTCTCGAGCGACCACTACTACATCGCCCTGAAGAACGCCTCCTGCGCGCTCACCTGGTGGGACGCGAACGGCGGGGACCGGGCATGGGTGACCCAAAGCCCATCGGGGCAGTGGTCGAGCGGCGGCCAAAATCTGAGCTGGAGCCCCGGCCTGCAGGTGATCGACGCCTTCTCGCAGGACGGCGACGGGCTCACGAACCTCGAGGAGTACCTCGTCGGCTCGAACCCGAAGAAGCGCGACACGGACGCGGGCACGACGGGCCCGAACTCCAACTTCGGGGACCTGCTCTCGGACGGGCAGGAGATGATCAACCACACGATCTACCGGACGAACGCCACGCTCGGCGGGATTGTTTCCACGTACTACAACGCCAGCTCCTGGATCCTCCTCGACGAGTCGCTGATGACGGTAGACCTCTCGGACTGGATGTACTTCGAGTACCTGGAGGCGGTGGAGGACCCGAACGCGACGTTTGCGGGCGCCAAGGGGCTCACGTCCTACCTCTTCACGCTGGCCGACGGGTCGGAGCTCCGGATCAACGCGACGGCGAACCGCCTCTACATCTACCTGCCCGGCGCGGACTTCGAGACTCTGATCAACGAGACGGACCACGCGAACACGACGAGCCGCTTCGAGGGCGAGGCGCTCGTGTTCTACCAGCTGAACGCGTCGGCTGCGCCCGACGCGTACAAGACGAACGCGATCTGGGGGTCGTGGTCGGACAAGTGGCTCTTCTTCCAGAAGCAGTTCTACGCGTCCGACCCCTTCGACTGGGACACGGACGACGACGGGCTGGCCGACGGCTGGGAAGTCGACCCGTGGAACGACACGGACCTCGACTTCGTGCCGAACGTGCGCGACTTCGACAGCGACAACGACGGCCTCACGGACGGGCAGGAGATGCTGCAGGTCCAGTGGGACTGGATCGGCGAGTTCGGAACGACGGCGGCGAACGTGAAGTTCGACCCCGACGGCGACGGGAAGTATGCGATGGTCGACACCGAGAGCGACGGGGACGGCATCGCGGACGCGAAGGAGGTGCTCTGGAGCGTCGACACCGACTCGGACAACCGCATCAACCTCGTCGACTGGGACAGCGACGGCGACGGGCTCTGCGACGGGTGGTGCACGACCGCCTCGACCGCGAGCTGGCGCACGGACACCGTCCAAGGATGGACGGTCACGCTGCCCCCCGGCATGCCGAATGGCGAGGACACGAACCAGAACGGCACGAATGAGCAGGGCGAGTCCTCGCCGGTCAAGGTGGACACGGACGGCGACAGGTTGTGGGACGGCTACGCCTACGCCGTGACGGCCGCGGGCTGGCAGCTCACGCAGGTCGACGGGAAATACTGCCCGATCGCACCGACGCCCGCAAAGCTCTGCGGCGAGGAGTCGACCTACTCCCTCTACAACGGCTCCTACTCGTCGAAGACGAACCGGACGAACCCGGACGCGGACGGCGACGGGCTCA
>DATEUP010000274.1:0-6167 GCA_035283065.1 Thermoplasmatota archaeon
CGGTACTCGGAAGGGGGGGCGGGGGGGAGCACGGTGATCGGGGTCGCCTACGCGGGCTCGTCCGCGGCAATCTTCGTGGCCCCAATCCGAGACGCGGCCACCTTTCTCGTCCCGGCGGAGACCATTGAGCGCATCGCGGCCGTCCACGAGGTCGGCCACCTGTTCGGTCTCGTGAACACGGGGACGCCCATGGTGGCGCCGCACGAAGACGCCGCGCACCCCGGCCACTCGTCGAACCCCGATTCGGTCATGTACTGGCAGGCCGAAGGCACGGACCTCGTAAGCCTGATTGCCGGCGGGCGGAACCCCGACAACTTTGATACCGCCGACAGCGCTGACCTGCGGGCCATTGGGGGGAAGTGAATTGGCAAAGGCGCCTCGGCGAGCGAAGGGCCCGAGGGGCTTCCCGGACCTCGGGCGGCTCGACATCTGCCTTGATGTGACGAGCCTTGCCCGTTCGGCGGCCTTCTACGAGGCGCTCGGGTTCCGGGAGGTCGAGGGCAACCGGAGCGAGGGGTGGGCGGTCTTGGCACGAGGCGGCGTGCGCGTCGGCCTCTTCCACGGCTTCATCAAGTCGAACGTGCTGAATTTCCGGGGCGGGGATGTCCCCGCGATCGTGCGGGCCCTCGAGCGCGCGAAGGTCGAGCCTTACGAGGTGAAGTTCGTGGACCGCAAGGGTGCCGGCCGGGCGTCGGTCCGCGACCCCGACGGCAACGTGATCTTTTTCGACACGACGCCGAAGGAAAGGGCGGCCCGCAAGCGCTTGGGAAAGCGCTAGCGGGGCTGCCTTCGCGGCAGGACCTTCCGCACGAGCCCGGTGAGGGCCGAGGCCTTGGGGATTCTCCGGAGCAGGGCCTGGAGTTTCAGGCGCACCGGCGGGACAAACAGGTAGGCCGCGACCGCCACGGCAAGAATCAGGATGAGCCCGAGCAAGGTCGTGCCGCCCGGCCCCGCGAAGATCCCGCCAAGGCCCCCCGAGTCGCCCCCCGGCGCGGTCGTGTTGTTCCAGAACCCGAGGCTCACGGTGACGCTCGTCATCACGATGTCGTCCACCGGGTGCTCCTGGAGGAGGGGGCGGCGGAGCCCATAGACGGGCTGCGAGGCGATCGTGCGCACGACGTCGATGCCCTCAACCGTGATGCCGAAGACCGCATAATTGCCGTCGAGCCCGTTCTGGGCGCCGTCGCAGATGTAGAACTGCGAGGACGCGGAGTTCGGGTCGTTCGAGCGCGCCATGCCGAAGGCGCCGTCCTCGTGGGTCAGCGTGTCGTTGGTCTCGAGGGGGATCGTCTGCGACGACCCCCCGGTCCCGTCGTTGTAGGGGTTGCTGTCCTTCGAGTTCGGGTCGCCGGTCTGGATGACGAAGTCGTCGACGATCCGGTGGAACTTGATCCCGTCGTAGAACCCCGACGAGGAGAGGTTGATGAAGTTCGAAGTCGTGATGGGAGCGCCCTCTTCGTAGAGCATGGCCACGATCGTGCCGAAGGTCGTCTCGATCGTGACGGTGGCGTTGACCCAGGTCGAAACCGCGAGGGAGTCCGCGGCCGTTGCCCGAGCCACCGCAGACGAGGCGCCTGGCAGCGCCAGCGCGAGTCCGAGCGCAAGCGCGATCAGGCCCGCAAGACGCATACGACCGCAAAAGGCCAGCCATCATCCTAAAGCCTTCGCCCGAGCCCGGTCGAGCACCCGGCCGCCCCGCTCGGCGATTTGGCCGGCCTCCACCATACCGAAGGCTTGATCTTGCCTGCAAGGAGGAAAAGAAGGGGGCTGTGGGGTTTGCGCCAAGGAGGGACGCGCCGTGCCGGACCCGCTGCCCTCGTGTTCGCAGCAGCCTTGCTCGTCCCGAGCCTCGCGGGGGCGACGACGTACGAGCCGGCCCTAGGGAACCCGTTCGACGGCTACGACCTTGCGAATTCTTCTTGGGTGAGGAGCGGCGACGGGTCGGCCGGCCACCCCTTCGTCATCTCGGGCTGGGAGCGCAACCTCACGAACGGGGCGAACGGGTCCGAATTGGGCTCCACGGCAGCCTACCTGACAATCCGCGCCAACCATTTCTTCGGGGACGGCGTGGGGCCCCACACGCAGTGCTGCCGGGCCATGAACGTGTTCGAACTGCAGAATTTCACATTCGAGGACAACCTCGTCGAGAAGGTCCGCATGACCTACGCGATGTTCACGGGGTACCAGGATGAGCGCGTCACGCAGGACAACGTCCGCATCCTGCGCAACCAGATCCTGAACAACACGGACGCGGGCCTCTCCATCGCCAACGCGCGCAACTTTACGATCGCGGAGAATCTCTTCGTGGGGACGGGGGGGCCGCCGATCGCGCTGCGGAGCAACACGGCTGATATCCGCGTTTTCCACAACACCTTCATCAACAACTCGGCGCAGCCAATCGACGGGGGGGGCTCCGAAAACGCCTGGGACGACGGCTACCCCTCGGGCGGGAATTACTGGTCGGACTACAACGGCACGGACACCTGCAAGGGCGCGGCCCAGGACGACTGCACGGGCAGCGACGGGATCGGCGACACGCCGTATGTCATCGATGGGGACAGCAAGGACCGCTACCCGCTCATGGCTCCCTACACACGGACGAACCACGCGCCGACCGTCGTGCTCGCCTTTTCGCCGGAGGCGCCGGCGGTCAATGAGACCGTCTCCTTCGATGCCTCGCAGACCACGGACCCGGACGGCGCAGGGGCCGCCCTCGAATTCCGGTGGGACCTCGACGGCGATGGCTCCTTTGAAGTCGACTGGAGCACGACCTCCACGCCAACAACGACCTTTGCGCAGACCGGAAATGTGACCGTGCACGTCGAGGCCCGGGACAGCGCGGGCGCAAAGGCCAACGCCTCGGCGATCGTCTCGGTCGTGGAGGCGGCTGCGCCAGACCCCCACCCGGCAAGCGTCGTGGCAAACGCACCGCCGGCCCCGCGAGTGGGCCAGGAATTCCAGCTCGAGACGACGGTCTCCGACGCCGAGGGTGTGGCGAAGGTTCAGGTCATTTACCGTGGCGTCGGCAGCGTTTCATTCACTTCCCAAGGCATGACCGCTGCGGGCGGCGGCACCTACCGGGCAACCCTTCCGGCCCAAGAGAACGCGGGTAGCCTCGAGTATTACTTCCTCGTAACGGACATGGTTGGCCACCAGACTCGCGACCCGCCCACCGGGGCCCACAATCTCCCGGTGCTGTTTCCCGAGATCATCGGAGATCCGGCCCCTGTTCCATGGTGGGCCCGGGCCGCGCTGAGTCCGGGGGTCCTGATCCCCGTCGCCCTTCTTGTCGCGACCCTTGGCGTTTATGCTTTGATGAGGAGACGCCGCCAATAGGCCGAGTTGACCCTGCGGCTATTCCTCTTCGCGGGTAGGCAAGGGGGCCCGCGGTGGCAGGGGCCCGAGGACCTCGACGCCCCCGGGCGGCAGCGCGCGGGCGATCTCGTCGGGGTGCACGCGGATCTTTGCGGCAAGGTCTTTGGCCACATCCGTGGTCTTGCGGGTCCCCGGGGCGACGAGGAACGCGGCGTCGCAGTGCAACGACACCGCCTCGAGGGGCCCGCACATCGCCTTGCGCTCGCCCTTGACCGTGAGGCCGCCGATCGCGGCCTTCAGCGCCACGTGCCGCACGGTGTTGCGCTTGCCGCGGATGATGAATGCGCCCCGCCCGAGGGCTTCGCCCGATTCCGGCGTCTTCGAGACCTGCTCGGGAAGCACCCAGTAGGAAGCCGCTTCGCCGGCCCCCGAGCCCCAAGCGCGCGACATGAGTGCCGCAAAGGCGCAGGCTTCCTGGAGCGTCGCCTCGCCCACCGCGTCCTGCCCCTCCTTGCGCTTGATGACCACGCTCGGCGCCCCGTGGACGTCCGCGTGGGCGTAGCGGTCGTGGGGCCTCAGGTACTTCTTGACCACCGTGTCGTTCGTCCCCGCATCGCGGCCCGCGACGACGAGGTTCCCCTCGCTCGAGAGGAACCACCGGTACTTCTCGAACCACTCGCGCTTCCTCGGCTGCGGGGGCACGAGCGGCCCGGCGGTCCGCTCCGCGTCCTTGGCGAGGGCCTTTTCGACGCGCAGGGCGCGCGCGCGCTTGCGGCCCGCCTCCGTGAGCGCGGCCTCCGTCTCCTTAAGGGCGGTCATCGCGCCCTTCAGGCGCTCCTTGGCGCGGGTCGAGAGGCGGTAGTACGATTGCGCCACCTCGTTCACGCTGGCCCCTACCTCGATCTCGACGCGGTGGGCCTTCCCGTCGGGCGCCTTGAGGTCGACGCGCACGGCGCGGCCGCCCTCCACGACCTCGGGCGCCGTGGCTTCGAGCCCGGCGCGCTTCACGAGCTCGGAGAGCTGCTTTGCCGAGCCGCCGGGCTTGGCGAGGCGCAGGAACATCTCGACCTGCGGGTAGTTCGCGTACACGGCCTCGGCGGCCCCTTGCGCCGCGGCAATCTCGGTCTCAAGCTCCTCCACGATCGCCCGCTGCTGCGCGCGGATGCGCTCAAGGCGCGCGATTTCCTCTTGTTCGGGCGACGGGGCCTTCGCGTCCTCGGAAGCCTTTGCCTTGGCCGCCGCGCTCTGCGACCCCTCGAAGTACGCGTCGAGGAGCTCGCTCATCGAAGGGAAGCTCCGGGTCTCCGACCCGCCCCAGCGCTTCTGCGGGACCGGCGCGAGGTCGACGAGCGCGCCCGCCTCCACGAGGGCCACGGGCTGGGGCGACTCGGTCGCTTCCGTCACGATCGCGGCGAAGGTCTGCGCGAGCCGTCCCCACGCGGCCCCCTCAAGGGACGCGGCCTCGGCCTTGGCCTCCAGGCCGGCGCGCGCCAAGACCTCGGCGGCAAGTCCCGGGCCCATCCCCGCGCGCGTCGACAGGGCCCTTGCAATGTCCCCCCCGGCGGCCTTGCACGCCTTGGCGAGGCCCTCCGCCGACAGGCCGCGCGGGTCAAGGCCCGGCGGCGGCCCCGCGTAGGGCTGCTTGGGCGCGACCTTCCGCTCCTTGAAAATCTTGGGCTTGGCCACGACCGCAATTGTCCCACCCTCCACGACCGCGACCGCGCCGTCGGGGAGCAACTCCGCAATGAGCTCGAGGCGGTCCTCGCCCTTGCGGAAGCGGACCTTGAGGATACGGTCGAAGCGCACCTGCTCGACGGCCTCGACGGTGCTGTTTCCAAGCCTCTTCCTCGCTGCCATCGCGAAGGTCGAGGGGCGCTCCGGGACATCGAGCGGCCGCTTCGTGATGTGCACGCGCCGCCCCCCGAGGACGACGAGGTTCACGCGGCCCGCCCCCCCGCGCGCGTTGAGCTTCACGAGGACGTCGTCGGGGCCGAGCTGGTGCACCTTGTCGACGAACGCGCCCTTGAGGGCCGCGTCAAGCTCGCGCGCGAGCGCGAGCACATCGAGGGCCGATAGGGCCTCGCGACGCTTCATGGAGGAGGCTCAGGCCCGCGCCCCGTTGAAAAGCCTTGGCTGGCCTTTGGGGGGGAAGGACGGCGCCTGAGCGCGCGGCGGAAGGCTCAAATTCGGCCCTCCCTCTGCGCGGCTCCGCCTAAGTGCCGCCGTGGCTAAGTGGTATAGCGACTCCTTGGTAAGGAGTAGGTCGCGAGTTCAATTCTCGTCGGCGGCTTTCCCTTCACCTGTCCTTCGCCCCAGCCCCCTGCGGCTGAAAGGCTTGGGCGGGGATGGGGGCAATCACGGCAGGGCGAGGAACCCCGCCTCCTCGAAGTTCCCGTCGAACGTTAGCGCGGTCGTGAGACCCAAATCCTCCATCATCACAAAGGAGACGCAGTCGGTAAAAGACCAGAGTTTGTCGGGCCGGCCCGAAAAAAGGGTCCACGCCTTCTCAAGCATTGCCCGTTGGACCGGCAGAATCTCCGCCGTGCGCGAACTCCGGAGCATCTCACCCGCCGTGCGGGTAAGGTCGTGGCGACGCGTGCGGTGAAGGAGCGTCGTGATGACCTCGTCGAAGATGTAATCGTTGAGGATCAGGCGGATGCGCTCGCCTCGGCGGGCCGAGAGGTTTTCCAGGTAGGCCCTCGCCCTCGCGTGAAACTTGTCAGCCCGGTCGTAACGGGCCACAAGGAAAGTCGAATCGACAAAGGTGGGCGCGGCCATCTAATCACGGCCGTAGAGGATTTCGTCCACGGATTTCTTCGAGCGTTTTCCCCCATCGAAAACAATGCTCATGT
>DATEUP010000275.1:0-58852 GCA_035283065.1 Thermoplasmatota archaeon
CCGCCGCAGGTGGCGTTCCTGCCGTGGACCTACGACCGCGCCCGCGGCGTGTGGCTTGCGCCCTCGAAGGACCTGTCGCTGATCATGCAGGCGTTCCCCGGTGTGCGAATCCAGATGAACAAGTCCCTCGGGACCGAAGTAGCGCAAGCGAAGGAGAAGCGCGATGCTTCGGCGGCCGTGACGGCGCGCGGGGATCTTTTGATCCCGGTCCCGGACGGCCTGGAACTCATGCCGTTCCAGGTCGCCGGCGTCGAGTGGATCGAGCGGTGCAGGGGGCGCGCGATGCTCGGGTGCGATATGGGAACAGGCAAGACCATGCAGGCGCTCTCGTGGCTAAACCTTCACCCCGAGCATCGGCCGGCGGTGGTCGTATGCCCAAACAGCGTGAAGATAAACTGGCAGCGGGAAGCGGAGAAGTGGTTGATCGACCCAAACGACCGCGTCGAGGTGGGTAAGGGCGGAAAGCCCAAGCCCGCGATCCTAAAGTCGGCCACCGTGCTCGTGCTCAACTACGACATCCTGCACCGATGGGTAGAAGCGCTCGGGAAGGTCGCCGTCGCCATCCTCGACGAAGTTCACTACGTCAAGAGCCGCGACGCTAGGCGGTCGGGTGCGGCCAAGACCCTATGCCGCAACGCCCGGCATGTCATCGCGCTTACCGGAACCCCGATCCTAAACCGTCCGGTTGAGGTCTGGCATCAGGTGCATTGCATCGACCCGACCATCTTCCCCAACTTCGAGGAGTACGCCCGCGAGTACTGCGGCGGGAGCGGAAAGGGAAGGCGCGACCCGAAGGGACACGCCAATCTCGGGCAACTCGAGGAAGTGCTTCGGACCCGCGTGATGATTCGACGACGCAAGCAGGATGTACTCGACGATCTTCCCGAGAAGCGGCGCACCACGGTGTTGATGGAAATACCCATCACCGAGTACCAGGCGCACGAGCTGGAAGCGCGCGGCCGGGCCTCCCGGTTCAAGGAACTCAAGGAGGCGCTGCGCGGGATGCTAGAGGGCGTCGAGGATGAGGACGAACGCAAGCGGATACACGCCCAGAGCGTAGAGGGCCAAGAGGTCCCCAAGCTCCACGGCGCGCTCATGGCCGACATCGAGAATCTCAAGCAGGGCGCGGTCAACGCCAAGTACTCTCAGGTGATCGACTGGCTGAAGAACGCCGTCGAGCAGACGGACAAAATCATCGTGTTCGCCCACCACATCGCAATCCAGGACCGGCTCTTCAACGACCTTGAGGGCTACGGCGCGGCGCGGATCGCCGGGGGGATGAGCATCCAGAAGCGGCAGGCGAACATAGACAGGTTCCAGACGCAGGCCGACTGCCGGGTGATCGTCTGCTCGTTGGGCGCCGGCGCCTACGGGATCAACCTCCAGGCCGCCTCGCAGGTCGTGTTCGTCGAGTTGGGATGGAACCCGTCGCATCACGACCAGGCCGAGGACCGCGCGTACCGCAAGGGCCAGAAGAACGCCGTCAACTGCTGGTACATGGTCGCGCAGGGGACCATCGAGGAAGAGATCGCCCGGTTAATCGAGGCCAAGCGCGCTATCGTCTCGGCCGGCCAGGGAGACGTCGACCCCTACATCGAGCAGGACGGGATCATGGAGCGGGTGATAGACTACCTCGCCGGCGGGCCGACCGCGCATGTGGACCTGCCCGAGGCCGATCCCGACGACCCCGATTTTCACCCAAGTGAACAAGAAGCCGAGGATTGTGAACAGGACCCCGCCGAAGGTGAACAGGGCCCCGTTGAGGGAGAACGGCCCGGGCCTACGGAGCCCGCGGCGCCGCCCGATGAACCTGAACCGACCGACGAATCAACGCCGCCCGAGACAGCGCCTCCCGAAGACGAGCCGGAAACCGATCCAGAGGCTCAAGGCCCCGAAGGCCCCTGATTACCAGGTCGGCAACCTCGATCCCGTCGATTATGATCCTGCCCCGGATTGCGTTGAGGTTGGTCTCTCGGCGGGCTATGCCGAGGGGTTGAGTTCCGCGTTCGCGCGCCCGGGCCGCCTCATCGCGGATTGCCGTCAGTTCGACGGCGATGCCGAAGATCCGGCGCGAGGCCGTTTGTCTGGCCTCCTCGTCGAAGCGTTCGCCGGCTTGCTCGATCACCCGCGTTTGGGCGACGAACTCGTCTACCAGGCGGGCGGCCCGGTCGGCGCGCGCGATCAGACCGGCGACGTCGGCGGCGCGTCCGGCCAGGTGTTCGCGGGCGGCAAGCGAAACCTCGGGACGTTCGACGGCATCGGCGGCCTCTACGTCCACGCGTGCTTCCCCCCGCCGTCCGGCCGCTAACTGCGCCTCGACCTCTACCTCCAAGAGGGCGTTTTCGATGAGGGGGCGGAACTCTAGCACGCTACCCTCGATGCCGATTTGCGGGATTCCAGTGAGGCGCCCTAGGATCTGGAGCCTCAGAAGGTCTACCCGGAGCCGCGCTTGATCGAGTTCCGCCTCGGCTAGCCGCGCCGTCGCGCGCTCCACCTCGGCCATCTGGTTGAAGGACGTGATGCCAGACTTGATCCGCTCGGCGAACTCCGGGGCCGAGTTGGGGAATCGAAGATCGTTGAGCTTCTCGAGGCTTCCGGCCAGGAGGCGTGCGCGGAAGGCGCGCTCTTGGGACTCGGATACCTCTACCTGGAGGCGGATCGATTCCTTTAGGGCGCGCAGGTACGCTTCGATCAGGTCGTCCTCGAACGGGATGGGCACGGGGGCATGGTAGTCGCCGGCGGGGACGCAAGCAAGAGAAGGCCCGGGCGACGTGATGGAGGGAGGCGAAGCTGCGCCCGGGCCCTGGGTTCCTATAGCCGTGGCGATTCTACCTGCGCCGGCGCGTCGATGCCATGGGCCACGAGGCGACGAGGCACCCGAGGTATCCGCCGGCGAGGACGCGGCCGTCCGGGGCGACCAGGAGCACGGCGACGCGGCGGGCCCGGCGCATCACCCGGAAGAGCCGGTCGCGCGCCTCGTCGGACGAGGGGGTCTCGATGATCAGGCGGTAGGACCGCCGGTCGTCCGCGCGGTCCCGTTGCCGGCCGGTGTGGCGGTAGACCCGCCAGCGGCCGCGGGCGAAGCCAACGTCGCCGATCACGCGCCCGCCTTCCGGGTCTCGATGAAGCCCAGGTCGAGAGCCACCTCTTGGGCGCGGTCGTCTTCGTGACGATGCTCCTTGACGTACTTGACCATGTCCCGGGTCGCCACGTGGTAGGACTTCTCCTTGCGGCCCCGCGGCCCGCGGCGGCACACCTCCACCGTGAAGACGCCCCCGCGATCCAAGGCGCATCGGCGGGCGTGCGCCAGCGCCGCCCGTTCGGCCTCGCGGGCCGTTCGGAAGGTCTTGAGGGAGCCGCCATAGTGGCAGAACCCCGTGCAGATCCAGTCCCACTTGCCGGTCATGGTGTCCTCCCTTCTAGCGATCCCTGAAGTCCTTCGCCGCCTCCAGCACATCGCTGAAGTAGTGGCCGTTGCCAGCGTCGTCGACGCTGTGGTTGTAGATCCACGTCACGTACTCGGGCCCGCTCCCAGTCTGGATGAAGTAGGCCATCACGATGAACATCCCGTGTCGGTTCCCCCATGGCTTGGCGGCGATCACCGTGTGCCCGGAGAACTTGCAACCCATCAGGTCGTTGGCGCAGGTTTCGGTCGTCTGGTCCATTGGTAGCTCCTTCTCCCGGTAGTCCGGGCCGTTCGGGGCGGCCCCTTGCGGGGCGGCCCCTCCCGGTTCGGCCTACGCGACGATCTGGATCTTCTGCGTGACTTCGGCGCGCGCGGCGGTCTTGACCATCTCGACGGCCTTCTTGCCGAGGCGGTCGGCGGCGCCCTCGCCGAACACCTGCTTGATCCGCGCGATGCTCGTGTCCGTGCGCTCCTGCGCCTCGAGGGTTGCAACGAACCGCTCGCCGGTCATGCGCCGGGTCTTGCGGTTCGTCAGCAAGCGCCGCACCGTGTCGGTGAGGATGCCGGCCTCCTTCTCGATGGAGGACTTCTGGGCGCGCAGTTCTCCGAGCCGGTCGACGAGATCGCTGATACGAACGCTCATGGCGTACCTCCGAAAAGGGTGGGCGCCGGGGGTGGTGTTTGCGACGGCCTCGTAGCGGGAGGCGGTAGGCGCGGTCCCCCGGCGCCCGTTGTTCGTTTGTTCGTTCGTCGCAAACACCGTCCCTTCCCCTAGCAACCGCCGTGCCAGCGTGGCGCTGCGATCCGGCGGCGGAAAACGCGGAAGATTCTGCCGGGTGTCGAGCGCCGTCGACGCGGTGTAGACTTTCGTGGAATTTCGCGGATTGCGCCGCGCAATCGCGTCGACTTTTCTCTACGCGAGTCTTATGGATTCTACACAGCCATGGGCGAAAACCGCGATTCCGGTACGCATTCGTACCTTGCATTCTGGCACGACGCTTGCTAAGGGTCAAGTCGGTGTTTGCGAACGAAACAACGACCCCCAACGAAGGGAGGACGGCTATGGAACGGAAGAAACCGCGTCTCAAGCTCGTGGGCAAGGACGGCAACGCCTTCATGATCCTCGGCCTCGCGTTCCGCGCCCTGAAGGCTGCGGGATACACGCCCGAGGAGATCGCCAAGTTCAAGGCGCAAGCCACTGCTTCGGACTACGACCACCTGCTGCGCACGACGATGGAGTGGTTCGATGTCCGGTAACACCCACCCCAAGATCATCGACGCCGGGGCCCTCAACGGCGCCCCGATATCCAAGACGACGACCCTCGATAGCCGGGCCAAGAACGGCCGGGAGTTCTTCGTGATCCACGCGACCGCCGGGTACGAGGCGGCCGGCGCGATGCTCCGCCGGACGGACGGCTACTTCGGCTGCGTCTTCTACCAGCAGGGCGCCCGCAACGGTCGGCTGACCAAGACCGAGGCCGAGGCGCGCGCGTTGTTCCAGATGTGGACCGCCCCCGAGGAGGTGGCCCGTGGTTAACACCTTCACGTTCCTCCAGTCCGCCGACCCCGAACTCCTGCGCGCGCAACGCCGCGGCCTGCGCGAACTGCGGGTGCTGATCAAGTGCTACCTGTACGACATGCTCTCGGAGGACGCCCGCCCTATCCGCGTCGTCAGCGTCCGCCGGGTATTCGGTTCCGGCCCGATTCGCTTCTCCGTCACGGTGCGCGGCCCCGCCAAGGCGACGCGCCAACTCAAGGAGGTGCTCTGATGGCCAAAGTTCAGGTGTACGCCTTCGACAAGGACGGGAAGATGCTCCACTGCGCGCCTCGGGAGATCCCCGCGCGGTTCGGCCCCGGCACCATCCGTCGGTGGGAACGCGAGTGGCGCAAGTGGGCGCTGAACGAGGTGCCGGCCGACTGCCCGACCGGGATCGCCGTTCGGACCCGCCGCCACGGTTCCTGGTTGGTCGAGTGGCCGGCCAGTCCGGTCTACTACGCGGCCAAGGGGCATCCGATGCGCCCGGCCGCGCAGGAGGTGACCGATGCGCGTTGAACGCCGGTGGAACATCGACCCGGACCCCGACGTCGAGTACCGCGTCCACTCGGACGGCTACGGGTTCACGACCCGGACGCCCTTCGGCTACACGGCCTATCGGATCGTGGCCCTGCGCCGCGCCTGGTACACGGGCGGGGAACTCTACATCGTCAAGGAGCGTCACCAGCGCCACGGCGCGACCCGCCGCTTCTTCACGCCGGTTGCCGTGTGGGAGGACGTGATGGCCGAGGTGTTTGGAGCGGAGGTGTAGCATGGGGAACGCGATCAAGTGCAGCGGGTGCGGTTCGGTCGAGGTTCTCTGCCCTGAGTCCCCCTCGCCGGCGCCGCGCTGCCCGGACTGCGGGAAGCCCAGGAAGGCACGGTCGCCCATCGGCGTCGGCGCATGCGGACACGTTCGCTGCGACTGCTCCGATGGGGCCTTCTACGGGCGCGAGGAGGTGTCGGACGCCGACCCCGGTTTGTAGGCCGAAGACTTGACAAACGCTGCGTCAGAAGGTACGGTATCGTAACCTGTTGTTTTAGGAGGTACGCCATGAGGCTCACGCATCTGAAGGTTTCCAACTTCCTCGGCCTCGAGGACTTCGAGCTCGAGGCCGGAAAGGTCGTCCTGGCTCGGGGGCCGAACGCCGCCGGCAAGACCTCGATCATCAAGGCCATCAGCGCGGCCTTCGTGGGGGAGACCGACCCGAAGGTCATCCACCACGACGGCGAGACCGCCGAGGTGTTCGTCCAGCTCGACAACGGGATGAGCATCCGCCGGGTGATCGGCGCGGGCGGCGCCACCCTGGACGTGCGGGACGCCGACGACGAGAAGGTCGCCAAGCCGCAGACGGTGATCAAGGCGCTGCTCGGCGCCCTCGCCTTCAACCCCGTCGAGTTCTACGCGCTCTCGGCGCGGGAACGCAAGCAGTACCTCCTGCGGGCGCTCGAGGTCAAGATCAAGCGCCAGACGGTGGAGAAGTGGTGCGGGGAGGTTCCCGCCGGCGTCGACCTCGACCGCCACGGCCTCGAGGTCCTCAAGTCGCTCGAGGAGCACTACTTCGCCCTCCGGCACGAGATCCACGCGAAGGCCCTGGACCGGGAGGGGGGAGCCAAGGAGATCGCGGCGGAACTGCCCGAGGGGTTCGCCCCCGACGTGGCCCGCTCCCTCAACGTCCACGACCTGATGGAGGTGGTCAACAGGCACGAGGCCGCCGAGGCGGCGCGCGCCGAGCGCACCGAGGCGGTTGCGGCCGCCCGCGAGGCCCTCGCGGCCCGCGAAGCCGAGGTGGAGCAACTGGCGATGCGGGTCGCCCGCGCCAAGGAACAGGTCAAGGCCGCGGTCGATGCCGTCGAGAAGACGAAGGGGGCGGTGGGCGAGGTTCGGGGCCCGGACGCATCGGCGGTCAAGGTCGCCCGCGAGACGCTGGCCGAGTACGACCGCACCAAGAAGGTCCTCGCCCGCCACGAGGAGATGACCCGTCTGATGGACGACGCGAAGACGGCCCGCGACGAGTGGGCGAAACTGGATGCGCTGGTCAAGTTCCTCCAGACGGAGGCGCCCAGGGAGATCCTCGAGAAGCTGCCGCCGGTGGCCAAGGGCCTCAAGATCGACGGCGAGAACCTCACCCTCAACGGGACCCCCCTCGACCATCTTTCCTCGGGCGAGCAATTGAGGTTCGCCGTGGAGATCGCCCGGGCCCTCGCCGGCGACCTCAAGCTCCTCTGCGTCGACGGGATCGAGCGGCTCGACCCGGAGGCCCGCGAGGCGTTCATGGCGCAGTGCAAGGGGGACGCCTACCAGTACGTCCTCACCGAGGTGGCCGGGGGGAAGATGAAGGTGACCTCGACGAACGGCGACGTCAAGAAGGCCAAGCTGGCCGGGAGGAAGGCATGACCGAAGGTTGGATGGCTGAGATGCCAAGCGCGTCGCGGGTGTACCACTACATCGTGGACACCCGGAGCCTCTGCGGGAGGTGGGGCCTGTACATGGGGGAGTTGATGGGGTTCCGTTTGGGGAGGAGGGGGAAGGAGGACTGCGCCACATGCTACCGGAAGGCGCTTGAGCGCCAACCGCGATTCAAGGAACTCGTCGCCAAGTTGCGAAGGGACGGCGAGCCTTTACGCATCTCGCGGCAGAACGCCGCGAGGGTTATCGCAGAGGAGGCAATGCAATGACGCCCGACGACTACAACCGCACCTACGAGATGGAAAAGTGGGGATCGCGGTCCGACTTGCGGCCCGCTGGCGACCCGGTTCCTCCGGCGCCGCGGCCGCTCGATGACCGGCCCGCCTCCCACGCCATGCTGGCGGCCGAACTTGCGGACGTGCGGCGCGACTGCAGGCGGCTTGTCGAGGTACTCGGCGCGTGCGTCGAGCGCCTCGAACACTGCCAGCCTCCCGAAGGGGGACTGACCGAACAGGTGATCCGGTGCGCCAAGTCGGCGATCGCCGACGCCGAAAGGCGGTTGGGATGAACCCGGAGCGCGTCTACCGGCGCCTGCGGTTCCTCTGGAAGAACTGCAAGGAACTCTGCGGCCCGGGATGCGCGTGCGCGGATCTGGTGATCGAAGCGGTCAAGGTTTTGGTCGAACAGGAAAGGAAGCGCCGATGAGCAACATCGTCACGAACGAGGACCTCGTCCGCGCCGACGAGCGAGTTTACGTCGCCGACGAAACTCTGAGGCTTGCGCGGCAGGCGGTGGAGAAGGCGACCGAGCATCTCAACGCCGCGGCCGAGGCGCGCAACGATATCCTCGCGGCCCTGCGGTACAACGGCGGGGTGCTCAGATGAGGTACCGGACCTTCGAGTGGACGACCAAGGACGACGAGGAAGTCGGCCAGGCGATCAGCGCCGCAACCCGCCTCGGCGTCCGCTGGTGGGGGCCGACCTCCAAGTGCTGCACGGCGGCCTACATCTTCACCCTGGCCCCGCCGGCCGACCGTGCTCCGGGGGCCGTCGTCGAGGCCCTTTGCCCCGCCTGCGACCTCCTGCGCTACACACGGATCGTGTGCCTCGAGATGATCGAGCGGGAAATGTGGGCGATGACGTGATGAATTGTTCCCATGGCGATGAGGTCTTCGCCGGTTGCATGGCGCGGAGGGCCGAAGACCCGTGCCCCCAGGACGCCGGCGGGATCCTCCTCAAGCAACAGGGGCCGGGCGCTTCGGCCGCCCGGCTTCCGCTATATTTTGAAGAGGCCAAGCCATGACGCCGGATGAACTTTGGCTTTGGCGTTGTGGTCCATGCCCGCACAAGGAAACGATCACGGGCTTGCGATCGGAATGTCTGCCATGTTTATCCGATCTGCTCCGCGCCGCCGAGATCGAGGCGCTGGAGTCAATTCGCTCGCGTCTTCCCGGCGGTTCCATTTGCGACCCGCAGGACATCGCGGACATGATTGATTCCGAGGTCGAGCGACTCAAGAAGGAGGCCGGGGCATGAACACCCACAAAGACGACCGCGGTTGGAGCTGGTGGGACGTGTTCCCCCTCCGAGGCGGCCTGGTCAACCAGGTCAACCTCTCGTGGATGCACCCCGGGGCCATCAAAGGCATCCATGCCCACCTGCGCCAGAGCGACTTCTGGTTCTGCGCCGCCGGGTGCATCCTCGTGGTCACCTGCGAGGCGCGGAAGGCAAGCGCGGAACCCGACGGAGACGCGCTCAAGCGTCGGGTGCTCTACCCCGGCGACCCGGCGATCAAGATCCCGCCGGGCGTCTGGCACGGCTGCCGGGCCATCGGCGGGGAAAAGGCCCTGCTGGTCTACGGGGTCACCGAGCAGTACGATCCCTCCGACCCCGACGAGATTCGCCTGCCGTGGGACTCCTTCGGCGCGGACGTTTGGGAGATGCAACCCAAGTGATCATCAGCTTCGCATGGACGACCGAGACGTTCCTCGCCGGCAAGAAGGACGTCACGCGCCGCCTGTGGGACGACGACTACGCCGCCCGGTTCCTCCCGGGCTCGCGCCACGACGCCTACGATAAGTCGCCGCGCTTCGGCGGGAAGAAGGTGGGCGAGGTGGAGATCGTGGACGTTCGCAAGGAGCCGCTCACGCGGATGGTCGAGGACTACGACTACGGCATCCAGGAGATAATGCGGGAAGGCGGCCTCTGGGTCAACCCGTTCGACTTCGTCGATGCGTTCGCCGCGGGCCACAAGCGGCCGGCGCACGAGATCATGGTGTGGCGGGTGGAGTTCAAGAGGTTGGATAATGGGCGCTAAGAGCAAGATCGAGTGGATCCGCGGCGCCGATGGCGCCGAAGGTTCCACGTGGAACCCGCTGCGTGGGAAGAAAGGCCGGTGGCACTGCACGAAGGTCAGCGCCGGCTGTGCGAACTGCTACGCGGAGCGCATCAACCTCCGCTTCGGCGGACCCGCCTACATTGAGGAGGTGTGGCTCTGATGGACGACCGTTGGAAGGCGGAACGAGAGCGCATCCTGGCGTCGGACCTCAAGGAGATTACCCGGTTCATCCACGAGTTGACCCAAGCCGATGCAGCACGCGCCTTTGTCGCCGTAGCGGCATGGATAGCGCAGGCGCACCTGTCCGCGGTGGTAGCCGGGCAACTCACGCACGAGGACGCCTTCAAGTCGATGGACGACATCACCACCCTCGTTCACCTGATCTACGGGAGTGGACGGCAGGAGTCCGATTTGGTATGACCCCTGCCCTCAACGTGACCAGCGTGGAAGTCTGCACCGAGGGGGAAACGTGCGGGACCTGCCTCTCCTGCGCGGTGGCGCGCGCCCGCGACCAGCGCAACTTCTACTATCGCGCCCTCTTCGAGACGGCCGCGGCGGCCCGCCAGATTCTCGACGTCGTGGAACTTGAACCGCCGCCCCACGCCATGCACACTATCGAGTGGGCCGAGGGGCTCGTCCAGGAGGACCTGCCCAGGCCCCCGAAGATGACGGACGTGTTGGACTTCATCGCCGCCGCCTACCGATGGCTAAAGAGCAACGGCTCGTGGGCGCAGCACGAACTGCTCCTCGTCCGCGCCGAGGCCCTCCTGCGTGCGGCCGGAAGGGAGATCCCGTCGTGAACGCCACCGAGCGAATCCCCCGCTACTACATCCCCCCGAAGGACACGCCGATGTATTGGGAGGACGAGACCTCCGGCGAACTCCGAACCGCCATGCACGCCTTCATCACGTGCGGTGCCGGCGGGGACAACTACCTGCCGCGCGACCAATTCGATCTGGTGAAGGAATACCTCGTGTACTTCATCCGCGCCCCTTTCTGGCGACGCGGCGCCATGCTCGCCGGCGGGAACTTCGAGCGCCAACTGGACTACTGGATCAACGAGGCCGAGAACATCCAGAGCGTGCCTTGCGCCTTCAAGTTCACGGCGAAACTGGCGGAGGCGGGGATCGACCCCCTCGGCGGCCGGGGGGTCTACGAGTGAGGCGCGTCCTCGTCGAAAGCCCGTCCGCCGGCGCGACCGAGCGCAACGTCAAGTACCTCAGAGGGTGCCTGCGCGACTGCCTCGATCGCGGGGAGGCACCGTTCGCATCGCACGCCCTATACATGCAGGATGGGGTACTCGACGACGAGGACCCTGCGGAGCGCCGGATCGGGATCATGGCTGGCTTGGAATGGGGAAAGGTCGCCGAGGCGACCATCGTATACGTCGACTTCGGGGTCTCGCCGGGGATGGCGCACGGGATCCGCGAGGCCGTCGACGCCGGTCGGCCGGTCGAGCACCGGGTGATCGGACCCGAGCGCATCAAGGCCCTGTTCGGTTCGTACCACGTTGAGTTGTAGGAGGACGCCATGCTGGTACTCGTGGGGATCGCGGTTGCGGCGTTCGTGCTCGGGGCGGCCTACGGCGCCGCCCGCGCCGAGAGGCGGTATTCAAACGCCTACGAGCGTGCGCGGGTCTCGTTGCGGGAAGTGGAGCAGGGCTACGAGCGGCTGGAGGCGGAACTCGGGGTCGAACTCCAAGATGGCGAGGTTCCGGGCGTCCTCTGCCCCGATTGCGGCGTGTGGGCCGTCGTGCGGCCCGACCCGGCCGCGCCCCTCGACGGCAGCCTCGAATGCTGCGAGTACCCCGTCACGCGCGTCGGCGAGCGGCTGTCGGGCACGTGCATCTGGGAGCCGTGCCACCCGCCCGAGGCCGAGGACCGCTGGAACCCCTACGAGGAGCTTGGCCCCGACCCATCGGCGGCCTGATCATCGGCCGCGGCGCGGAGAACATTCAGCTTCTCGGTGATGTCCCGCCGGCGGGACGTGATGTCGCGCTTTAGCAGGGTCACCGTATCCTCGGGCCTGACCATCGACCGAAGGTCTTCGGGCGTGGGCGTGTGCCCCAAAAGCGCCGGCGACCTTGCCACGCCGTTTCCGCCCCACCCCCAGAGCTTCTTGAACCAATCGAACATCACCGCCTCCTCGGGCCTACGGCCGCCAGAACGGTCGTGACCACCTCGTCGAACCGCCTCTGATCCTCTTGGTACTGACTGAGAACCTCCACCATCTCCTTGTGGCATGCCGTCTTCATCTCGAGGGCGAGGAGAAACCACCTCTGGTTCTGGTCCTCCTTCTCCCTGACGAGGGCCATTCTGCGGCGTTCGAGATACCAGACCACGCCGAGGAGAACGACGCAGAGGACGCCGAGCGGTCCCTGGTTCATCAGTACATCGACCACCTGGTCTGAGACGCCGGCGGCCAGGAGCGTATTGATCACAGGCTCCCCGCCGAAGCAAGGTCGACGAGGCAGTCGACGCAGAGGTCCAGACCGATCACCTTCTGGCCAGGCATCATGTGGACGAACTTCAGGCAGTCCTTACGCGCGCACGGCTTGCGCCAGCACACGACGAACTTTTCCTCGAAGAGGCATACCTCCACGGCCGGGGCGCTTGTCGGGTTCTGGCCAGACATCGACTTCGATCCTTTCCTCTGGATAGCCTACCAGTATCCGGGCACGCCAATCAACGATTTGCCGATGCTGACCTCAACAGTTTTTTTCCCGCCTCCCAACAATCGAGACAAGATCGTCTGCTGCCGACCTTCCTTCCCGCGCCCTTGGCAGGCTCAAAGAGCCTCCCGCAGGCTAGGCAGGAACACTGTTCGGTCTCGTGTTCCCATCCAAACCCGACGTACAAGCATGGATTCTCGTGCACGATTTCCCAATCCAAGGATCTGATCGAGTACCAACGATCATCTACCCCTGTGACCTTCGCCAATGCGTCGCAAACAGCGTCAACAAAGTTGACGGCGTCGGTGTTCATGGATGGCTTTTGAACGAAGAGGTCGATCCATATTTTGCCGGTGGGGGGCCTAGTCCCATTTAAGGATGACGAAATGGCAACTTCCAACCCGTCGCGTGCCAGCCTGTGGTTGTCGCGCATGTAGATGCGGTTGTGGTTGTTCGCGGCCCGCCCGTACATCCTGTTTTTCGAGAGGACCGGAAGAAAGGGGAAAGATACGCAGTGGTACGCGATCAAGTTCGGTCCCGGCCGCCTAAAAAACTTCATGGGCGAGGTTGTGGTGGTGAGGTTTTTCTGACGACCATACCCCTTGGCGGCGTCGTAGGCGTTCCTTCTCCACTCAGCGTTCCTTCGATCCATCCCCGGATCCTTTTTTCTTCTTCGGCGGGTTGCGGCCCTCCACAGGCGATAGTTTACTTCCGGCCTGCACACAGCACAGTACATGTGGTAGGGGCTTCGTCGCGGAGCCCTTTTACCGCACTCCATGCAGATGATCGTCTTGGAAGGGTTCTTGGCGTTCCACCAGGCCATCAGAGGAACAACACCTCGGGCTTGGGCATCCCGCGCATCGGAAGGACGAGCGTAGTTTTCCTTGCATGGCCCATGCCGATCCCGAACAATACGACCCGGATGCCGAACGGTCAAGAAGACCTCGCGGATCAGTACCGGGACACGCTCCGGCGAATCTACTGGCAGCGTCGCTTGCAAGAAGAGAACCTCCAGCGGATCAAACTCTTCAATCGCATGGCCGACACGCTCGTAGCCGCCGGCCTCACCGAGCGGGCGACCGAGTTCGTCGAGTCCGCATCATTTCAGAGCGCGGAAGCATCCCGCATGTCGCGGGAGTTGGGGGGGCTTGAGAGTACGCTTACGAGGATCGAAGAGGATGTGGTGAGGGAGGCCAGAACGGCGGGCCGCGCGGCCGGACTCACCGAAGCGGAGACCGAGGGCCGGATCGGAATTCTGAGAACTCACATCGGAACCGTGTCGGGTGCGGTCAGGACGGAGGCGGACTCCGCGGGCATGAACGCCACCTTGATGAACCTTGGATTCAGAAACCAGGAAGGCTCGGCGATTCAAGAAGACACCCTATCGTCGTCGCTTCGAGCGCAGAGCGCGGATTATCTTTCGGCCAGGGCCCGAGACAGCATCCGGGATGCGAGGACCATAGGAAGCGGGTTCTTCGCCGCTATTGTGGAGCGGCGGATCGAAGAAGACGGACAAATCAGTGCCAGCATCTCCGGAGAGTTCCGGGTGTTGACGAACCGGGTGGAGGAGAATGCAGCCCGGGCATCGAATGCCGCGCCGCTGAGGGCAGCGCTGTCTGGGCCGTTGATCAGAGCGGACGCGGCGTTCATGCGCGCGGAAGGGTTGGGTAAAGCGATGGACGTGGGGGCGTTCACTTCCGAAATCCGAAGCAGCCTCCGGCGATCGCGGACGGGCCGCGACCCGGTTGTACGCACGCAGCGAGGGGCCCCCCGGCCGTAGGGTATGCCAAACGGCGAACAGGACATCCCGCGCCAGATGGCCGAGACGCTCAAGGCCCTTCACGAGATCAAGTCGTCGGCCCTCGAGGCTCAACTCAAGGCGGACATGGCCCGGCGGGTTGAGTTTCAGATGCGCGAGGCCGGACTTGCCGAGGCCGCCGCACAGTGGCGCAACATTGAAGCCAACGCCGACCTGCGCCTAGGATTCCTCGGGCAGAACGTCCGCCAGCTCGAAGAGAACCTGACGCGGCTTGAGATCGAGTTGACCAACGCCACCATCGAAAGGGTGCGGGCCAGAGGCATTGTCCCGGGCGGTGTTGTCGAGGGCGAGCTGGAATCCCTCGTCCAGGAGATGGGCCGGGGGTTCCGAGAGGCGCGGCAGCAGGTCGAGACGCAGGTTCTGCGGGCGGGTTCGCGTGCCCTCGGCGAGCAAATCGGCATGTTGACGTCGGATTGGTTCGCCATGTTCGACATGGCCGCATCAAGGAACCGATCATCGGATGTGGTGGACATCATCGCTGAACGCTACGATGAGATTGCGAGGATCGGACTGCGTGCGGAACCCGAAGCGAGCAACCAGGTCGAACAGATCACCTTCGAGCTTGGACAGGCGCGTGCTGGCCGTGAGGCCGACGCCGTTGGGGCGCGGGACGCGCTTCAGAATCAGGTGAGGAGCTTCGCTGAAGAGTCGCCGGTGCGATCGGAGTTGGCCGCACCGCTGTCTCGGTTCTTCACGCGGGCGAGGACCGGGCTTCCCGACATCCCGGGCCTAAGCCGTGAGATCCGGCTCAACATCCGCACCCTTCCCGGCCTTCGGCGAGTGTTTGGTACGGGGCGACTTCAGCGGGGGGCCGCGAGGCCGTAGTCATGCCGAACGGACAAAACGTTCCACAGGAGATTGCAGACGCAACCTCTCTTCTTTTCGAGGCGAGGGCTCGAGAAAGAAGCGCGTTACTGAGGAGGGATCAGGCTCGAGCCGTAGTGCGCGCGATGATGGCAGCCGGCCTGCGGGATCAAGTGCCCGTGTGGCAACGGATCGAGATGGAGGCGAGCGCAACTCTGGGTATAGCGATGTCCGACAGGGACAATCGCCTCGTGAATCTAACGCGGCTGGAAGGCGAGGCGATACGCGTCGCGAGGCTCAACGCTGAGACACGCGGCGCCAGTTCGTTGGACATCGATCACCTCTCCAGACTTATGCGCGAGAGCTTTCGGACTTCCCGACAGGTGGTTGAGACTGCCGGAGCGATTTCCGCGTCTCGGCAGATTACGCTCTCGGGAGCGCAAACTGAGTTCAATGCGGGCGGCATCCTCGCCGACGCGAGGAGCATTGAGGCGGCCAGGGACGTGGCTCAAGTGGCGGCCGGTGGGGCCGCCGAAACCGCTCGTGCCGGCATCGAGGCATCCGTCCAGGCACCGACACAAATCGAAACCCTGATGGAGATGGGGTTGCGAGTGAGAACCGAGCTAATACGGACGGAGGTGCAGGATCGAACATTCGCCCAAACGTCAATCGCTGCAACAGCGCAAGAGGCGCCCGCCAGAGCCTCCATCGGAAACGTCTTGAGGACCTTCTTCTTCATGGTCACAGAGGGCAAGGCGGACGTTCCTGGCATCGGCAGGCAGATCACGCAGGCGTTGAGAACCCTTCCAGCGTTCCGCCTTCGCGCAACCAAGCCGCCGCGTGCGGCGCCGCGCGCGCCCTAGTCCCCCAAGCCCCGGTCGCTTCGCCCGTGTCCGGGCAACCCTACGTCGGTTCGTGCGCGGCAGTAGTGCGGGAGGTAGCCGGTGACGGCGCGATCCAGTCCGTCCGCCGGCAGGACGAAACTCGGGTCGGGGTCGAAGGCGAGGCGCTCGCGGTCGCGGCAGTGCGCGTAGATCACCGTCCGCCCGCAGCGATGGCAGTCGGCGGTGAAGAGGGTTGCAGCCTCGCTGTGGTAGAGCTTCCCGTTGTGTCGATGGCGCTTACGCATAGTTGAAGAGCGGGAGATCGCGCTTCTTGTCTTCGGCCTCGCGTTGGACGGCAGGGTAGCCGTCCCAGAAGGTCTTGTCCAGTAGGACGCCACGCACGTCCCGGACGAAGACGCGGTCGGGCGACTCGTCGGCCACCTTCCCCTCGCGGCACCATATCTTCGCCGGGACGGAGGCCGTGCCGCGAAGGAAGGCGATCCCGAGGGGGGTGGCCCGGTAGAGGCCGCTTCGACGCACGGAGGTTTCAACAAGGCCGAACCATCGAAGGCGGGCGACGTGGACCTCGTCCGTGACGAGGTGCGGCGTCCCCGCCCGCGCCCCGGCCGCGGCCGGATCGGCGAGGACCTTCACCCACACCGCGCCGACGAGGTTGTGCCGGGCGATGGCCTCCAGGACCCGGACCTTGGTCTTGTCCATCTGGTGGGGGTTGAGCTTTCGGATCCGCTGCCCGCAGGCTTCGCATCGGTCTCCCATGGCCTCCTCCTTGGTTACGGGCTTTTGATGCCGAAGGCGTACAGGTCATCCTCGCGCAGTTCCAGGTGTCGCACGGTGAAGTTCTGTTCGGTGAGGAACATGTAGATCCCCTCGGGCCAGAAGTTCCAGAAGTGGGGCGGGGCGTGGTGCTTGCGCGCGCCGGCGGCTGTCGTGATGATGGCCTTCCCGCCCACCGGGAGAACCCGCGCGACCTCGGCTAGGGTTTCCCGCGGGTTCGCGTCGTGCTCGAGCATCTCGGGCATGAGGGTCCACTGGAACGAACCGCCCTCGAACGGCCATGCCTTGCCCGCTTCAACTACCAGGTCCACGCCCGGGCCTTCGCGGATGTCGATGCCCAACCACTGAACGCCGGCGATGCCGTAGGCCGCGGGGAGATCCCGAAGGATCAGGCCCTGCGCGGTGGAATTGACGTCGAACGCCCCGACCTCCAATACCCGGTCACCTTGCTCGGGCCTGAACCACCGCTTGATGTACGCGAATGCCTCGGAGTGCATCAGTGTCCTCTCTTGTTGAGGGGGAGTGCCCCTCTCTTGCGCCGTCGATCCTCTGCGCGTAGACAGTCGCTTCCGTCCTTGCAACTCCAGACCTCGCCGATGTAGTTGGCCATGGTCTTCTTGGGGCGCAGGCGGCCGCAGCACTTGCACCAGACGAGGTTGTCGGCCATCAGGTGAAGAGGCCGGGTTCAGGGTCGTAATTTGTCAAGAGGTACTCCTTGACGATGGGGTTGCCGTTCTCGTACTTCGTGCGCCGGTCGTTGGAGATTAAGAGGGAACGCTCCAGCACCTCGCGCCGCCACCCGTCGAACTTGTCGGCGTCCTCCTGCTTGCCCACCGAGACGAGGGCCTTGCCCTTGATCCGGCCGAGCCGTTCTACGAGGGCGTCGAGCTTCTCGGGCGGCCAGTCGTAGAGGCAGTCGTCGGCCGCCTCGCCGGCGGTTCCATAGGTGTACGGGGGGTCGAGGTAGAAGAAGGTCTGCGGGCCGTCGTAGCGATCGAGGATGTCCGACCAGTCGAGGCACTCCATGGTCACGCGGGTTAGGCGGCCGGCCACGTTGAGGATGTTCCGACAGGCGTTCGAGTAGGCCGTCGCGCCGGTGACGAGGGAGTAGCCGAAGTTGCCCGGCGACCAGGTAGGAACGCCCCCGAACGTCATCCTCTGCATGAAGAAAAACACGGCCGCCCGCTCGATGGGGTCCTCGGGCCGCCACCCATCCTTCGACCACTTCGTGGCCCACTCTCCGTAGAGCTTTCGGGCCTTGGGGGTCCAGTAGCATCGGCGCGCTAGTTCCTCGGCGTTGTCTCGGACCTGCATCATGAAATTCACCAGGTCGCCCCGGATGTCATTGTAGACCTCAACCTGCGAGGGGGCCTTCGTCATCAGAACCGCGGCGCCGCCGCCGAAGGGCTCGACGTAGCAGACGTGAGGGGGGATGCGGGCGATGATCTCGTCGGCCATCCCCGCCTTTCCCCCTGCCATCCGAAGGAGGTTCATCCGCCCTGCTTGGCCCCCGCGTCGCCGCCGAGGGCGCGGTTGATCGCCTCGTTGAACTTCTCGACCGCCACGTCGTTCGGCGGATGCTTGGGGGAGATCCCCACCTCGCGGGGGTTCTCGGGCAGGCCGCACTCTACCGCGATGGCCGCCAGCAGGGCCGAGACCATCCCCATCGCGGCCTTGCGCTCTCCGGCCTCGGGCGGCGCCGACTCGGCCATCGCCGAGACCAGCGCCGCCGCGTCGGCAAGCGCGCAGGCGTATGCCTCCCGCTTGGCCTTGAGGCCGGCGAACCTCACCGAGATCGCGGCGAGCGCGTTGACGTAGTCCTGGAGGGGGGTTCCCATGCTAGGCCGACGCCTCCATCAGTTCCGCCTTCGTCGCGTCGTGCTGGGCGTCCTTCTTCTTGGCATCCTTCTTCGGGTCGTACTTGGCGCACTTGAGGCCGTTCTCGAGCGTGATCTTGAACCGGCCGTCGACGATCAACTGCTTGATGCCGTAGGACGCCATCGTCGCGATCACCTCTTCCTTGTCGATCTTGGCCGCTTTGGCGGCCTCGGCCGCGGCTTCCTTGGCTTCCAACCAGACCCTGGCCTTAGCGAGGGTCTCCTTCATCTCGGCGGTCAACGCCCCCGGAAGGTACGGCTGCGTGACGGGACTCCCCTTGACCTTCTTGCCGGGCTTCAGTTTGGACATCACGCCGCGTCGCTTCGCTCCCATCGTTCCTCCTAGATCCAATATGTCCCCTTAGTTTTAGCGTGGGAGGCCGGTGGTACGCCAGTCCCGGCCTCCCCCCACGCCGCGGAGGGACGCTTGCGGCGCGAAGTTTTCGTCTTCGGTTCCGTCGTCGTGCCGTTCGCGCCCGCCGGCGGAAGATCGAAGCCCGAGGGGCCTTCCCGGCGCCACTGGTGGCAGACGACCGACACCGGACACCAGTCCAGGCAGCGCAGCGGCTCGTTGCGGCGGTTCGTCCAGCGTTCGCGGTCGGAGCACTCGGGCAGTTGACCGTCGATCTTCTGGCGGGCCTGCATGTGGTTCTGCAGGCGCACCTTCAGGTACGCCGCGGCCCGGGCGTCCGACATCAAATCAAGGGGGAGAACCCCGAACGGCGGCGGGTACGGCTCGCCCCTGTCGCGCGCCTTGCGCGCGTGGGCCTTGTCCCAATCGCGGATCATGAAATGCAGGAACGCCTTCTGCGGGTCGCGCTTGACCGGCTTGCCCGTTCCCTTGAACGTGCCGTGCCGCGCGAGGTGGGCGTAGAGCGATTCCTGCAAACTCTCGTCCTCGAGCGTGGCGATGCCGCGCTTCCACCAGTGCCACCACTTGACCTTCCGGGTCTTGCGCGAGACGAGTACGTCGCAGCCTCGGCGGGGGTCAAAGTAGATTTTGTCGGGGGTTCCCCCGACGATCTTGTCGCTCACCTTCATGACGATGGGGTGCTCCACGAGCAGGTCGCGCTGCACGCGCGCGAGCGCCCCCCGCTCCTCCATCTGCTGGTGGAACCATCGCCCCTGCGCGGCTTCGAGGATGTCCTCGAGTCGGATGGCGTAGTCGTGGCGCGAGCGGAGCGTCTGGACCTGCGGGGGTTCGAGGAGTTCCGTCACGGTGATGTCGGCGTAGGCGCTGCGCCGCACGGTGGAGACCAGCCACGTGATCATCTCGGGGTCCATGTCGCCGAACCAATCGGGGTGCAGATGCGCCTCGTCGAGCGGTATCTTGCGGTTGTCGAGGGTGAGGAGGTGGGTAGCCGGCATTTACGGCCTCGCCGTGATCTTGGTTGTGTCGCCCTCGGTGACGAACATGCCCACGCCGTCGAGCACCGGCACGAACTGCTTGAGGACCACATCGCACTCCTCGCCCGTCAGATCGCGCGGGCTTGGAACGCCCCCGGACCATTGCTTGTTGGGCAAGAGCCACGTGATGGCGCCGAGGATTTGTTCGCGCGTTCCCATCCCCCGCTTGATGATGTTCTGGGCCATCTGGTAGACCTTTGTCTGGGCGGGGTTCAGGGTCTTGGCCTGCTCGTCCGCCGCCTGCTGCACCTTCTGCTCGTAGCGGCGGGCCTCCTGCTTGATCTTCGAGTGCTTGCCGCTGTAGACGTCCTCGGCCACGCCGAACGAGTTGGCGCACTTCTTGAAGGCGTCCGTGGCGGCGCCCTTGAAACCGACGTCGGGGTCGGTGATGCCGCCCCCGTCCTTCCTCGCCTGGACCCGGCCGGTGCCGTACTGCTCGCGGTGAATCCAGCCGGCGGGAGTGAGCACCTCCAGGCGGCCCTTGACGATGACGTAGTGCTCTTGGCGGATGAGATCCCACGGACAGGCGAGCTCGAACCCGAACCGCCATCCCACCTTCCCGAACGTCTCGTCGAGGACGCGGCGAACGTAGTCGTCGGTGACGTATGCGATCCCCGCTTTCTTGCCGACCTCGGGCCCGAGCACCTTGATGTCGGAGGCCGGGGTGGGAGCATCGAGGGCGGCGCGGATCATCTCGTGGTGCTGCTTGACCGTGGCCATCAGCACGACGTTGCGGCGAATCTCGGCGTCGGGGATCGCCATGACACCGGAGACCCCTCCGGGGGCTCCGTTGGGGGTGACCGGCGCGAGGGCGCGGGTCACGGGGCGGGACTTGGCCTTGCGGCGGGACTTGGCCTTGCGGCGTACCATGCGTCACCTCCTGCGCCGCAGCCTACGGTATCGAAGCCGGAAGGTCAAGAGAAAAGGTACGATTCCGTACCGATTATTTGGCGGCCTTCGAGCGCTCCTTGTTGCGGAGCTTGTGCTCTGCGGCCTTGTGGTAGGGGCAGCAGAAGCGGATCTTGGTGGGGAATCGTTGGCGGCACTTCCTGTACTCGCACCGGAGGGTTTGCGGCATGTAGGTACGATACCGTTACCCGGCCCCATGTCAACCTTTCCTTGCACGGGGGCCTCAAAATCGTATACCTTGAACGTCCAGTGGTCGACCGCCGCTTCTTCACGGTGCGCCAGTTCGTCCTCGGCGTGATCGAGGATCCGTTCCCGACGCTCAAGGACAAGGTCCAAACGCCGTGCCTGGAAGTGTCGGTGGTCATCGCCAGGGACGGACGCGAGTTCCTCCGGCTCGAAGCCTGCAACCATCCACCGAACACGACCTTTGCCCTCTTCGCCACAGAGAACCCGACGCCGCCGTTCGGGGCGACGGCCCCTGTCGCGCAGTACACGACCGGGTCAGGGGGCGCCGCGAGCGCCATCCTGCCGGTCCCGCCATTCCTCGCGCTCCCCGCGCCGCCTCCACCGCCCCCGCCGCAACCCCCGCCGCCGCAACCTCCGCAACCGCCGCCCCCGCCCGGGCCTCCGGGTCCCCCGGGACAGTCCGGGGCGTCTATGAACCAAATGGTCGTCTGGTTCGCCAACCCCGCCGGCGCGGCGTTCCTGTTCCCGCTCGCCACCAACGGGCAGGTGGTCACGAAGTCGCCGACGACCCCGTTCGGCGGCATCGCCTTCTTGTCGACCGCGCCCACCGGCGTGGGGACAGCGCCGCTACAGAGCGGGGACGAGCCCGTGCCCGACGAGGCCCCCGCCCCCGCCGGCCCGGACAAGACGGAAGTGCGGGACGCCATCAATCGCCTGATCAACCTCGGGCGGGCCTGGGGCTTCGCCGAGGCGCGGTTCGACGAGGCAACCGCCGGCGTGGCAGAGGCGCGCGGCCTGGTGGCGCGCCAACGTCTCATCACCTCCTTGACCGGCCTTTCGTCGGCGGATACCGAGATCCTCGCCGAGGCGCTGCGGATCATCCTCGAACAATCCCGACGAAGCGCTCTGCTTCAGGGGTTGGGCACGCAGGTCGTCGAGGACGATGACTTCTGGGAGGGCTTCAGAACGGCCCCGCCCGCGCCGGGCATTTTCCGCGTCCCCGCCCTCGAGTTCCTGCTCATCACCCCCGACATGGAACGGCAGGCGGTGAACCGCCAGCGCCTTGGCGAGCACCTGGCCGCGGGCGTCGACAAGATCGCCAACGCGGTCTTCCTGGCCATTATCGGGGGCCGGATTCAAGAGCTGGTCGGCGGGGTGGTCGTGCTGGTCGAAGCCCCCGCCCAACTGCCTGCCGAGGAAGCCCCCGCCGACCCGGCGAACCTGGCATTCTTGATGATCCTCGTGCAGCAGAGCGCCGAGAACGGACGCCGCGACGCCGTCTCGCGTACAAAGGCGGAACTTGATCAGGTCTGGCTCGACCAGTTCCTAGTCGGCCAGCGGTTCCGCAACGCGCTGGCGTCCCTCGGCGTTTCCGCCGAGATGACCGAGGCGCTGGTCGAGCAGTTCACCGGCGTCTTCGTCGCCGGCGGGGCGGTCGCAGCCGCCGTCCCGGTGGAGGGCGTGCCTACGGACGAGCAGATCCGGGCGCAGACGATCGCCACCGGACGGTTGCGCGATCGGATCGTTGAGACCCGTGAGTCCCTCGAGAAGGCCATCGCCGGTGCCGCCCCGCCCGCAGTGCCGCCGATCCCCGCGTTCCCCGCCGAACTCCAGGTCCCGGTGTTTGTGACCGGTGTCGACTTTGCGGGCTTCGCCGCGCGGGTTCGGTCCCTCATCTTCCGGATCGTACAACTGGCCTTACGCGCGGCGACGGGCGATGTCGATCTGGAGGCGGTCCGTCGAGCAACCGGGCAATTGGAGAGCGAGATCGGGGAGTGGGGGGAAATTGTCCTCGACCAGGCACGCCTGCGGGGCGTACCGGATGAGGATCGGGTCGTCATCGAGACCGCGCTTAACCGGATGACCCAAGGTTCGCGGCGGCTATTGCAGGCCATCACCTCGTTGCTCGAGGAAGCCGTCAAGAAGGAACCCAACAAGGAGTTGATCGGGGCGCAGTTGGCGATCATCGGCAAACTGGTCGGGATCAACCCCGAGACCAAAGAGATCTCGGGAATCAACGGCACCATCGAGGCGGGCGTGGCCGAAGTCGCAAAGCGCTTCAACGCGACCAAGGAGGAGGAGGCCCCCTCCACAGGCATCCCTCTCGACGCAGATCCTGAGACCCTCAAGGAGAAACGTGCCGCGGAGGAAACCATCAAGAAGGAGGAAGCCGAAACCGGACAGCCGAAACGGTTCGCGGATCTGTGGGTTGAGGTTGCCCCGGATCTGGCGGCCTGGATCACGCTGATCAGGGATCTCGCGTTAGGCGTGATTCGGAAGTCCGGCGATAAGAAGGAGTTGCTCGCGAACCTCGATAGCGCCATCCGCCTCGCGGAGCGTCTGGTCGCATCCATCAAGGAGGAGAACTTTGCCTCCGACATCAGACTCGCCCTAACGGTGGATCAGCGCGAGCAGATCCTCATTTACCTCAGTGGCATCATCGGCGAGCTTCGCTCCATCCGCAGCACCGCGCAGAAGGGAGGCAAGGAATCGGACATCAGAGAGCATGTGGAATTTGCCGAGAATCTGATCATTAGGATCACCAATCTGTACGCCCCCTTTGCCGACAGGCTCGGTCTCCGGGGGGCATTCCAGAACATCATTAACCGTATACTGAGAGACCGCGAACCGTCCCCGAACGTCCTGCCCCCCATCGTCTTCGAGGTCTCTTTGACGACCCCGGGCACCGACGAGATCGCCATCAATATCGAACGGCTCCGCTCCGAGGACTCCGACGTGCGGGACCTGGGTTTCAACAACCTGATCGACATGACCCTGACGGCCCCCGACGCCGTGCGCGACGACCTGATCGAAAAGCTAGGGGCGGCAGCGGATTCTCCCGACCCCGAGCAGGCGGCAAGGGCAACGCGCATCCTCGACATGACCGTCGAGCGCCGGCTGGGCCGGATCGAGGAGTCCGCAGGCAAGGCGAGCGAGTTGATCCCGAAGCTCGAACAGGAGCCGATGGAGGCCGTCCCCCCGCCCACTCTGGACGAACTCCGAACGCGCAACGCCGCTATCAGCAGAGACCTGGACCGGCTCAGAGTATCCCGCAACGAGGAGCACGCGGCGCTTCAGGCGCTGTTGAAGGTCCAACTCAAGCAGGCCGCCCAGATGCTCCCGGGCGATCAGGCGGCGTTCCTCGTCGAGCGCCTCTTCGAGTTGTTCAACACGGTAGATTTCGCCTTCTTCGTTCTGGTGGGGGACATGGCCACTGCCAACGAGGGAAGGGAGAGGATCCTCGCCCTCGACCGCTTCCTGCGGGCCGCCATCAACGGCGAACAGCCCGACTTCCTCGAATTCTTCGGTCAGACCCTCTTCAACGAACTGCAGGCATGGCACAGGCGCAAGCTCACGCCGGCCGAGACGGACGTGGACGCCAGGCGACCGACGCCCGAAGAAGAAAAGCGCCTGCGCCTTGAAGCCATCGCATCGGCCGCGCGGGCCGTCGAAGGCGCCGCCACGGTCAAAGACTTCGCCGAACCCGCGAGGGTGGTCCTCGTAGAGATCAATGCCCTGCTCTCGTCGGGGATCCCCCTATCCCTGCTTGAGTTCGACCACCTGATGCAGTTCCGGCGGGTGGTCGCGTTCAAGGCCGTCAGGTTTGGGATCGACCCGCCGGCGGGGTCGGTCGAGCCCACGCCAGAGACGGCCGCGTCCGTCAAGGAACGCGAGCAGGAAGGCATCAACGTACAAATCAACGCCGGACTGGCCTTGATCAACGCGAGCATGGTCGCCAACACGATCCTCGCCGACTCGGGCAAGATCGCGTCGGTGGTGGTCACAGGCCTCACGGGCGCGCTCGCCGAGTTGGGTTTCGGGGGCTTCTTCGGCGGCGCCCTCCGCGCCGTCAGGCAAGCCCTCGCCGGCAGCACGCGGGTCGGACTCGATACGCGGGTCTGGATATTCGCCGTTGACGAGAGCGGCGTCGCCGTCAGCGCCCGATCCGAATCCGCCTTACAAGGTCAGGGGGAAATCTACGCGGGGGTGATGGGGGCCCAGGTCTGCGCCCCGGCCTTCATCGCCACGGTCGCCCAACTGTCGGCCATGCTCCAGCGAACCGTCTCGGCCATCAAGGCGGCCGCCCGAGCCGAGGCGGATGCGCTGGTAGCGGCCGGCCTCGAGGAAACCGAACGCGCTATGGCCCTTTTCGGGGCGCTGCCCGTCTTCCGCTCGTTCGAGCAAGCCTTCGGCATGGCTATCGAGCGGGCTTCGGTGATCGGGGCATCCATCATCCAGCGCGGTATCTCGCCTGCGGACAGGCCGCCCGCCCGCCGCGCCGCCCGCTCCTAACGCGGCTTGCGGGCGACGATGAGAAAACTGTAGAACTGGTCGGCCCCGCTCTCGGTCTGGTTGTGGACGACCACGCCGCCGAGGGCCTTGATGACCGACGTGACGTCCCCCGGCTCGAACTCGTGGAAGTGCTCGGGGTTCGGAACCTTGTAGAGATCCTTGTGGGGGAGGTAGAGGATGAGGTAGCCGCCGGGGGCGATGACCCGCCACCAGAGGGGAAGGATCTGGCCGGGCGGTGGGACCAGATGCTCGAGGCAGTGGGAGCTGAAGACGTAGTCGAACTCCCCATCCTCAAACGGGAGCGACCCGGTCAAGTCCAGGGCCATGTCCACGGACGGGATGATCCTCGCGTCAACTCCGATGGCGTCCGGGCAGATTTTCTCCCCGCCGCATCCGAGGTCGAGGCCCTTGCCCATGCAGAGGCCGCGCACGCGCTCCCGAACCTTCGCCGTTTCGCTGTAGAACGCCATCTACCCCCTCAACTCCATAAGGTGCGCCGGATGGATCTGGGCCTCCGGGATCCGGCTACGGACGATCTCCTCGGCCTCCGCGAAGGAACGGCCGGTAAACTCGACGAGCCACGCGAGGACCACGGCCGGCGACCTCGACCGTCCGACCATGCAGTGAACCAGAACCCGGTGTCCGCGACGCACAAGCATCTCAAGGACGGTGGCGGCCGCCTCAACCGTCCCCGTTGGGTTTCCCGGACCGTCCCGCATGGGTACTCGAGCGTGCTCGAACCCCTTCTCGAAGATTTCGTAGTTGGCGTCGCCGGCGACGTTGAGGACCCCCGTGATCCCTTCGGCCTTGAGCCCCTCAAAGTTTACCGCATCGGCATACGCGCCCTGGTACACCGCAGGCGTTACCCTTCTCACAGGTATCGGGCGACCGCGTTGAAGACGACCTCGGCCGGGATGTTCATGCAGGCGTTCTTTCTTCCCGGCTCAAGGGAGCACTCGGTGAAGTGGCGGGGTGCCGGGCCGCGATGGTGGCATCCGAGGCACTCGAGGTCGGTTCGACGGATGGCCGACACCTTCGCCTGCGGGGCAACGCGGAACCGGGACTCCGTCGAACCGAAGAGGACCACCGCCGGCGTGCCCACCGCCTGGGCCACGTGAGCCAACAGGCTGTCGGGGCCCACGAAGGCCCGGGCGTTCTTGATGAGCGCCGCGACGACCCCGAGGGACTGGCGGGCCACCCGGATGAGTTCGGGCACCGTCCTGGGGTGGTGGCCGAGGCCGACCACCTGAAGGCCGCGAGTCCTCAACATCCGCACGAGCCTTCCGGTCTCGGGGTCGCCCCATGTCCTGCTCGGCCACGTGACCGAAAGATCGAGCGCCACGTAGGAGTGGGGCCGAACGATGCGCGCCGCGGTTTGGGCGTCAAGAGTACGCACCTCGAAGTCGGCGCGGAAGTCCACGACGCGCACGCCGGCGGCGCGGGCGTAGGCCGAGACGATGTGCTCGTTGGGCGAACGCTCGTAGACGTCGTCGAGGTTGATGACCCTCTGGCCGTTCGTGTTCGGGGGCCAACCGCGGACCTCGGCCACGTACCGCGACTGGATGACGTCGGGGGTTTCGGTCCAGAGGACCACCCTCTTGCCCTGCGCCGAAAGGGCCCGGGCGATGAGGGTCGTCAACAGCACGTCGCCGCGCGCCGCCCTTCGGACTATGTGAATCGTCTCGTTGATAGGTAGTGCCCGTGGCGGGCCAAAAGGAGGTGATGGTTGTGGTTCCAGTGGTCCTTGAGGTTCGGCGGGGCCGGAGTCTTCTCCGACTCGTCTCGGCGGAACTGCACGGCCTCAACCGCCGCGACGCGGTAGCCCCGGGACCGGAGCCGAAGCGAGAGATCGGCGTCCTCGGCGTAGGCCAACCGGAACGCCGGGTCGAACAGGCTCCCCATGTGCTGGACCAACGAACGCCGGATCATGAACAGGGCCCCATCGGCGTACTCGGGGAGCGTCAGAAGGGGTCGAAGGCTCAGGGGTACTTCGGCCATCGTGCAGCCGACGCCGGCGGGCGTGAGGGCGTTGAAGATGTGGACCGGGCACGTCTGGGCCACCCGCTGGTCGCGGAACGGGGCCATCAGCGCCTCCTGCCAGCCGCGGCCGAAGGTGATGTCGTTCGTCGTGGCAACGATGAAGTCGCCCTTCCCTCGCCTGGCCATCTCGTTGTGCGCGGCGCCGTAGCCGATGTTGTCCGGCGAGAGGAAGAGGGTGAACCGCATCGCCCGGGCCTGGACCTGGAGCCACCCCCGAAGCTCGGGTTGGGAGGCGTTGTCCCATACGAGGAGTTCGGTCGGCATGCTCGCGGTGCGCGAGATCGACTCGATGGCGCGCATGGTCTGCCGGGGGCGGTCACGCGTCACCATCTGAACGGTGATGATGGGTTTCCTCGACAGGAATCTCACGGCCCCTATAATACCCGCGAAGCCTCGCCGTGCAAGCAGACGCTATGGTTTGGACGTGGGGGGTCCACCCTCAGTACCGCCCGATGATGGAGGCCCACGCGCGCGCTTGGGCGGACGCCCTCGGCGCACATTACGGCGGGGAGGCAAGAAGGAACTCCCCCTTCCACCTGGCGAACCGCCACTTGATCGTGGGCGCCCTCGTCAACGAGGCCGTGATCCCGGCGCGGAACGTCACGGTGTGGTTTCCCGAGCAGCCGGCGCGCTCGCTCCCCACCGCGATGGGCATGGCGGCGCGGGGCGCCCGTGTCCTCACCTGCTACCGAAACTATCCGGGCCAGCACGCCTTGATCTCCTTCTTCCCGGCCTACTACCACCCCACGTTCGAGGCACCGAGCAACGGAGCGCCCAAGACGCCGCTCTACTTCTGCGGCTGGCCCACCGAACGCCGGGAAGCACTGGTGGCGGATCTGGCGCAGGCCCCGTGGTTCCGGTGGGATCGAGAGGCCGTTCCCTATCCTCGCTACCTTCTGCAGGTCGCCCAGAGCAGGTGCGGGCTCGTGATGGGGTCGTGGGAGGAGCGGTTGTTCTACCCCGTTCGCATCGTGTGCGAACTTCTCGCCAACGGCGTCACGCCCCTCGTCGAACGCCGCTACATGGAGGGGGCCTACGAGGACCTCCTGCCCTACCTGGTTCCGTTCGACTCGGTGTCGGACCTTGAGGGCCTGGCGCACGACCCAGGAATCCATCGCATCGGGCGGGCCGGGCAGGCGCACGTCCGCAAAAACTACGATCTCCGGCACCTCGTCGAAACCTTGCATCCCCTCGCGTAAATCGCTACGCTTGCCCCCGTGGCTCGCCTATGCGTCGACGTCCCAGACTTCCCGCCCGGCCCGGACATTCCCACAGAGCTTATCAAACGCATAGAAACGGAGGTCGCCCGAGAGGTGAACCTGCTCCAGCCGGGAGCCGGAACTGGTAAGTTCCAAACGAAGGTCGACGTCCAGGCCGACGGCACGATCACCCTCGGCAACCTCCCGCCTGGTGCATTGGATGCATCGTTCGTGAGGTTCGCGCTGCTTGGCGCGAGGAAGGTGCATCGGGGACCGTTTACAATCGTCATCTTGCGTAAAGCGGAAGAAGATCGCAGCGTAAGCGTCGTCCCAGAGGCGCCGAAGGGCATCCTCACAGCGGCATTCGTCCTGATCACCAGAATCGTCAACCTCGGGCGCGGGGGCCTCAAAGCAGCGGCCGATGCGCTGGCCCTCGAGTTGACCCTGTTGGCGCGCGCCAACGGGGCCACGCCAGATGAAGAACTTCGGCTGGCCAACTCCCTCGCGATCGCGGCAAACCCAGCGGACGAAACCGAACGAACCGCAGCGACGATCGAGGCCGAGACCATCATCGACAACGTCGCTCGAAGGGCCGAAGCTCGGCAGGAGGCTGAAGATAAGCTCCGAGCAGAGGAGGGGGTTCGGGCACCAACCAATGGCGCGCCCACCGACGAACTCAGGGTCGAATTGTTTGAGCTCCAGGATCAGATCGAAGCCCTCGAGAAGGCGCAGACGGAACCCACTTTCTCCTCGAGCTTAGAGTTCATCCGGGGCCTCGATGCGCTAAGAAAGCGCGCCGCCGCACTTCGGGCAGAGCTTGAGGCAAGGCGCCCCGACATCAAATTCATCGATCTCCCGCCGGTCGAATTGGTGCCGGTCGCCGAGGTTCAGGCAGAGGCCGACCGCTTGCGCCGCGATATCGAGGCGGCCGAGTCGGCGCAGAACGATCCGAACTTCAGCGGGTCCCTCGAGTTCTACCGGGGGCTCCAGAAGATGCGGGATCGGCTGAGTTTCATCACCACTTCTGCCGTGATTACGCCCACCCCATCCCGTGCTGTGATGAACAGCTTCTTGGCCAGAGCATTTCTCAACGTCCTCAACCTGACACCTGACGTTCTTGTGGAGAAGGCGGCCCACGCCGCCCTCCGCGTGGCAGAGGGCTTGGGCCTGCCTCCGGGCGGCCTTCCCCCGGCTCGCCGAGCCGCCCGCTAAGCGTTGAACGAGACGCCGTCTCGTGTATACTCGGGGCCGTGGCCCAACCGCTTCCGCCGCTTTCGGCCATCATTCCGGCCGAGGCGCAGACGCCCGCCCTTGACGTTGCATTCGCCGCCGGTAACGTCTCCCTCGGCCGGTTGATCCGGGAGGACGGCGAGCGGGTCGACGAGGCCATCACCACCTCGACGGAACTCTTGCAGGCCGCCCGCCTCGGCATCGAGGCCCTCTTCAACACCGGCCGGCAGGTCACGGTCGACCACATGGCCGGGTTGTGGTGGGGTCTTCGCCTGTTTGCTCGACTCCTTCAGACAGACCGCAAGGTGCCCGCTTCTGTGCTCGAAACGGCCAACTCGGAGGGTGCCGCAGGCGGCCTCTTCCTGCGCCGGCTGACAGCGGGACCTGCCGAATTCGCGGGCGCCCCCGTGCGCCTCTTCGAGCGGGTCGCTGCGGCGGATCAAGCCGGCGCTCTCGCCTTCGTCGACCACCTTGGGACCGTTCTAGCCGGGGAGCCTACCGTCTCGGACGGGGCGGTAGAGATCGCGGCGCTTCCCCCGCAGGACCCGGATGCCCTTGCCCAACTGATCAAGTCCGACGAGAGGTTCAATTACTTCCAGATCCGCGACGGGGTTGGACGCGCGGCCGACACCAGAGACATCACGGTCGAGCTGGTACGCAACCTCGACGGAACCTTCGCGCCGTCCTCGAGCGTTCCGCAGTTCATCTTTGTGCGGCTGGGGTTCGCGCGGAACCCCGACTCCCTGGAGGTGATGCGCGATCTGCTCTTCGCCTCCCTGGACTCGAAGGCGCGGGAGGTCACCGGCAAGCTCAAGGAGGTGGTGGACCGTATCCGCGCGGCCAAGGACACGCGAGAAGACGCGGCCCTCACCAACCTCAAGCGCGACCCCAAGGCCCGCCAGCGGCTGATCATTGCGATCCGCCGCGCCCGGGACGCCCAGGCGATCCCGGCTCTCACCGCAGCGCTCGAAGACAAGGACCCGCAGGTGAGGGCCGCGGCGGCCGACGCCCTCAAGCGCCTCGACGCCAAGGAAGCCATCCCCGCACTTGAGAAATCGCTCACGGACAAGGACATGGCCGTTCGCGAGCAGGCGGCGCTCGCGCTGGCCTTCCTCGGCGCCGGCGCCGCGGCCCTGATCAAGGCGTTCAAGGGGTCGAAGGGGCGGGGAAAGGCAGCGATCATAGAGGCGCAGGGGGTGCTTTTCTTCCAGGCCACCGACGATGAGAAGAAGTCCATCCTCGCCAACATCGAATCGGCCACCAAGGACAAGGAACCCGAGGTGCGAATCGGCGCGCTCTTGGCGGCCCGGGCCACCGAGGACCCGACGCTGACCATCGACCTGGCCCGTCGCGCCCTGGCCGACAAGGACGAGGCGGTGCAAGCGGCGGCCATCGATGTGCTTCGGGATTTGGCGGTTCGCCTGCCGGAGAACACCAAGGAGGTGTCCTCCATCCTCAAGGGGGCTATCAGTGATCTTGCGAAAAACCCGGTGCTGCAGGAACGGGCGCAAGACGCCGTGGAAGGGTTCAACGACGATCCGGGAGAACGGGTAGGAACCTCCGTCAACGGCGTCCGAAACGTCGGGGCCTTCGTTCTCGCCTTCGACGTGTCGGGTAGCACCCTATCGGACCCGGACGACGTCGAGCGCGGGAAGACCAAGGCCGAGGCCGGGTTCAAGCAGATGAAGGACCTGATCAACTCCCTCAAGCCCAACCAGCGATTCAACATCATCCTCGCCTCGACCGTGGCCTTCGACGAGGGCATCGCCATCTTCAAGTCGCGTAGGCTTTCCGCCCGCGACATCGCCCTGCTTGAGGCAGAGGGACGCCTGGTGCCCGGAACGCTCGTTGCCGGCGACCTGGTCCCCGAGTCGGTTCTCGCCACCGACCAGAACAAGGCCGCCGCCATCGCGTTCCTCGACCGTTCGCTGGCCTTTCTCACAAGCGACGCCAACCGCTCCTCGCGCGGCTTCTTCAAGGGGCGATACAACCTCTTCGATTCGATCATCCGCGCCTTCGCCGACCGCACGATCAACAAGCTCTGGTTGGGCGGGGACTTCAGGCCCACGGCGGGATCTTTGACGGACTCCAACACGATCCTCGACGCCATCGAGGGTTTCGTCAAGTACACCCGCGTGCGGATCGACACGGTTGTCTTCGGCAGCAGCGGGGTCGACCGCAACCTGGCGACGGACCTGGCCACTTCTTCGCGCGGTCGGGTGGTGGAGCGGTCGGCGCAGAAGATGTTTCCCGACGTCCTGCCCGGCCCGGTCTTCTTCGCCGACCCCGTCGACATGGAGCAGGACATCCTTCAGCAGGGCTTCAGGGTCTACGAGGACACCGGTAGGCTCCGGGCCAGTTCCGCGATGGCCGAGCGGATGGAGCGGTCGGCCGACTCGATTGCGGCGACCGCCTCGGTCACAGAGGGCGTTCGCTTCAAGAGCAACCTTCAACTACAAGCCGCTCAGCTCCGGGCAACGGCCGCAGAACTGCGGGTGGTTGCGGATCGTGAACTCGTGAGGGCGTCCGATTCGTCGGTTCGCCTGTCTGATATCGGGGAAGACGTGCTTCGCCGGTTGAGGGATCGAGGCGCATCGGAGGAGGCGGTCAAGTCGGTAGAGGAAGCCCTCACAAGTTATCGCCTCATCCTAAGACGCGAGGGCGAACTCGTCGGCAATGCGCGCCAGATAGAAGCGTTCTCCTTCGCTCGATTTGACTTTACGCTTTTCCCCCAGATGTCCGGGCGCATCGAAGGGTCTCGCAGGCGGGTCGAGGAATCCTCTTCGCGCATTGCGTTGATCATCACGGCGGCCGAGCAGTCGATCCAGACGGAAAACTCCGGCCTGCTCCAAAGCCAACTTGCCGCCATACGGATGGCATCCTCCGAGAGCAGTCAAAGGGCGATGGTGATGTCCCAGGATGAGGGCACGGCATTTGCGCGGTTCGCCGTACGCCTCGATGAGAAGATCGCTTCGACGAGATCGTTGTGGGACATCCTCGCTCGCCCCGCCCGCCCCGGCATCGAAGAGGTGACCGAGCAGGTAGGCCGCGCCCTTCGTCAGGTGAGGCCGAGAGACGGCTTCCCGTTGAGAAGAGCCGCCCCACGTGCCCCATGAAATGCTTGAATCCGGTCCTGTTTTGGGTAAGGTGAGGTCATGAACTTCATCGGTGTACGCAACGAGGTCATCTTCTACTGCATGGTGTGGGAGAGCCGCGCCGAGCCGACGACCGGCTCGTTCGTGGAAATCCTGCGGGAGCAGTTCGCCCGCATCGCGCAGGAAGCGAAGATGGCGGTCGCCGAGGTCATCCAGTTCTGCCCGCCGAAGCTGCGCGACATCCTCCTCGGGCCTCCCGTGCCCCCGGTGACCCCGCCGGTCTCCCCGGTCTTCGCCGAGATCATCGTGATCGGCGAGCCCGAGGAACCGCCGATGTTCCCCGAGCGGGCACCGAACCCGGCCGGCCCGGGCCCCGTGACCCCGACCTAGTTCGGGGCCACGCGCGCGCGCACGGGTAGGGGCAGAGCGGAGGTCCTTTTCCCTCTCCATGGGAGGGGGGCCCCCCCCTACCCCCCCTGTCCGGGCATCTGATTTACGTCGGCCCTTCTATAAAGAGTCGGGTGCAACTTCACCGATGATGCAGGTAGCATTCTCCTTGCATCGGATGCAGGTAGACGTACACTGGCATCATCGTGGCACGCAGCCAGGACGACTACTTCGACCAGAAAATTCCCCTCAACGTGCGCGTCGACCGCAAGATCCACGGCCAGATCAGGCAGGTCGCCACGCGCGAGGGGCGTTCCACGTCGGACGTGGTTCGGGAGGCCCTCGCCCGCTTCTTGATGAACTGGAACCACGCCGCCAGGGGCGCGGAGGTCGCCCCCACCGTCACCCCAAGGCAAGCCGGCTGATGCTTCCCTGCCCGAAGTGCTCGAGCGACGAACGGGTAGAGGTTGTCGGCCAAGGGCCGCAGCAGGTGGAGATCCGGGCGATGGACGAGAGGGGGAACCCCACCGAGGTCTTCCGCCACCCGAGGATGATGTACGAGTGCGTCGGCTGCAACGTCACCCTCATCGAGAACAGAATCGCCGGGACGCTCGAGCCGGTCTCGGACGAGAAGGGCAAGCCCGTGCCGACCCGCGCCGACGAGGAGGCGCGGCAGGCCAAGATCATCGCAGACGACCGCAAGCGCATCTACGACCCGCGGGCCAGCGGACGAATGCGCATGACCCCGCGCCGCAGCGTCTAGCGCGCGGCTACCCCAAAAAGGAAGCCCCCGGCTTGCGCCGGGGGCCGGCTGTCTCCCAGGTTGGCGTCCGTTACGGCGCCGTGTGCTTCAGCGTGACGACCTTGTTCAGGTCGGGCAGCACGGCGATGTTGACGAACGTGGCCGGCGGCGGCAGCGCGACGGCCGCATCGACCATCTTGGTGATCAGATCGTCGAGTTTGGCGTTCGCGTCCGTGACGCTGAACCCCTTGTCGACGGCGACCCCAAGCTGGACCAGCAACTGGACGATGTTCGACCGCAACACACTTCGCATCAGAAGCGAGGTGATGTTGGTCGGGAGGAGGCCATCGATCTGGTAAGAACCGCGGGTGTACTTCACTCCGCGGCGGTCGCCTGTCATGGCCGACGCCGCGTAGGGTCCCGGTCCTCGTTCTCCCAGAGCGGAGGTGCTGGTCATCTCGAGCGTGAACGCCACGCGCGAGAGCCAGTTGTTCGCCTTCTCGTCGACCTTCCGCTTGAACTCGTCTCCGTCGTTGGCGAAGACGTTGTCGTGGGCCTGCTTGGCGCCGACTTCCGAAGCCTCCATGTTGAATTCCATGAAGCGCTTGATGAAGTCCGCGCTACGGCCGCGCCGCGACACGAAAGCGGGGTTGACGAAAGGCCCGAAAGCGATGGCCGCTTCCTTTGCCAGAGCCGTCCAGTTCGCCGTCGCCAAATCCCACCGCTGCTTCATGATGCTCGCCGCGTTCTTCAGGTTCTCCGTGAACCGCGTGAAGATTTGCGTCGGCACCACGTTCACCGGCGTGACCGGGAGGGTCGCCTCGAGGATGACCGTGGGCATCCGAGGACTCCCTAAATGGTGACGCTAAACAAAGGCTGGACCGTCCAGCCTCCGAGGGCTATAGTACGCAGGGTATGGACCGCATGCAAGGGTTTTGGTGTTTTCGCGGCGCAACCGCTTGGCGGCTAAGGCGTTGCTGGTACGCCATCGTACCTCTGGCGTTTTTCGCACTGATGGCCGCCTGCTCCGGTCTCCAGCTTGAACGAGCCGGCGATGCGGCGGGCACGGCCGCCGAGGTGGCAGGAACCGCCGGGGCCGTTACAGGAAACCCCCTCTTCCTGGGCGCCGCAATCGCTTTGGGGGCGATCAGCGCGGGCCTGACGGGGGTTGGTCGCCTCATGCGCTCGAGGGGGAAGTAGTGGACGTCCCGCAGGAAGTCCTCGCCGACCACTCCCTCGGGGTCCACACCAGCGCCGCGTTCGTGGTCATCTTCCTGGTGATGGGGATAAAGAAGATGATCCCCGAGTCGTGGAACCGCGCGCTGCCCCTGTTCGTGGTGATGATCTCGTTCGCCTACGCCTTCCTGTTCCACTACTTCAACAAGACGCAGGAGTTGGTGAACCCGATGCTCCTGGGATCGCAGATCGCCGCCGCCGCCATCTCCATCTTCTCCGGTGCCAAGACCGTCTTTGCGATGAGGTCGGATCAGAAACCCGCGGCCGCGGAACCGCCGGCTCCCCCGCCGCTTCCGCCCCCGCCTGCTTAGGAGGCACGCCATGGCAAGCGCCGAGGAAGTCTTCGCCCGCCAGAACGAGATCAATCGCGACAGCCGCACGTTCACGTCGGTGCGCCCGGACGGCCCGGACCAGCGGCGCTCGGAGCGCCGGCCCAACCCAGCGGCGCCCGGCCCGGTGACGCCGACGTCCTAGCTGGCGACGCGAGAGGATACGCTTTTGGGCATCGGAGACAGAACCGAGTTGATCTTCCTTCGCCTTGCGTTCGCGCAGGACGGAACCGGCATCGACCCGCGCCAGCTCCCGCCCAAGCAAGCCTTCGGCGAGAAACCGAAGGGGAGGGACCGACCGTTCAAGGTGTACGAGGATACGTTCACCGCGCAGGCGAAGAAACTCGCCGATGAACTGTCCATGGAGAAGGACCAGAAAGCGCGCACGCGCAACAACGGGTTTCGTATGCGCTCGCTGGTTCGCAAGATCGACGACGCCACGGCAGAGGTCAACTCCCTCGCCGCCTCGGGGCCGGTGCCCCCGGCCAAGGTGGCCCAGATGTGGATGGCCCTCAACCTCTTCGCCCGCACCATCGGCAATCCGAAGACGGGAGGGGGCGGGGCGATCGACGTCAACGCCTCGGACTTTGCGTCCGCGACCAGTTCCTATGACGCGGCGGTGCGCGCCCTCAACGCCGGCTTCAAGTCCCTCGGCACGGACCAGAAGACGCGCGTGGAGACGTTTAGTCTTGCGTTGGTCCGCGAGTTCGAGACAATAGCCACGGAGGTCTTGGACAGAGAAGTCGTGCGAACCATCGAAGAACAGATCGAGGTGCTGACCGACGAGGTCAAGGCCCGCCCGCGTCCCGTTCGCGCGCCGCGCGAGGAACGGCGGACGGGTCCGGTTGTGCCCCCGCCGTCTCCCCTGCCCGACGAACCAGTGCCCCTACCCGAGACGCCGCCTCCTCCCGAAGAGGAGCCGCCGCCCATCCCGCCGCCCCCCATCCCCCAACTGGAGCCCGCGCCGGCGGCACGCTGATGGCCAACCGCGTCAACCCCTTCACCGGCGAGGCCGTCGCCCTCGACGTCGAAGACCTGGTCCGCATCGGGCCGCAGGACAGTTCCAGGAGCAACCGCCAACCCACGCAGCAGGACTACGACTTCCGCGACCAGCTCCGGGCGCGCGTGCGTCGGTGGGACGAAATGCGGGCCGAACTGCGCGGCATTGTCGACACCTACCGCTTCCTCATCGACAAACTCCCCGTCCAACGCGACAGCCTGCTCCAGCTTTTCAACGAGCAGTTCGCCGCGGCCGTGAAGGCCGGCACCTCCGACCCCAACGTCGGCCTCGTCGAACGCCCGGACGCCACGTTCGGTCTCGAGACGCCGTCCATCAAGGCGGCGATGGCCGCCGAGGTCGGGCGCGTCCGCAAGGAGAAGGGGATCAACATCACCGAGTCGAGCGTGTTCATGCGCGGCGACTTCCGGCGCCTCTCCGAGGTCCAGAGGCTCGTGATCGAAGACGCCGGCTTCATGATCGGGGCGTACAGGGACGCGGTGCTTCTCGAAGACCGTACCCGCGGCGCCGAACGCCTCGACGAGGCCGACCGAATCGGCCGGCGCATCGTAGACGACATCGACAGCGTGACGGGTGGTCTGTGGTCGAAGACCATCAAGGAACTGCCCGGGCCCGAGGCCGAGAAGGGGGTCAAGCCCGTCGAGAAAGAGCAGAGGGCGGCGCCGAGGCCATGACGAACTTCGCACGAGGAGAACTGCCCCCGGGGCCGGCCCTCCCCCCCGAGTTCCGCGCCGGGCCGTCGACGACCCTAGGGACGCTGTCTCGGGAATTCCCCACCCTCGACGGCGAGGACATCGCCAGACTCCTCACCGTAGGCTTCCCAGAGGACGCGATCTCGCGCGGAGTCCACGAGGCCATTCGCAAGCGCCTCATCGACCAGACGACCGGCCTTATCGTCGGGATGCCCGGGGGCGGGCCGCCGCTCATCTCCACCCCCATCGAAGTGGACTTCTCCCGGTTCCTGGGCCAGCTTCGGGCCTCCGACGCCTACTACCGCCGCCCGGACGTGGTCGCCCGGATGCAGGGCGTGCTCGGGGTCAACCTCGGCGGCCAGGGCAACCGCGAGAAGCGCATCGGGGAGGCGCTGAACAGCCTGCTCTTGATCCTCCCGGACCTCCAGGAAGCGGTGAACGACGTCTGGGAGTTGACGTCCATCACGGGCGAACCCGCCAACCTCGACGACCAGCCGATCAATGTAGACGACGAAACGTGGGACAACGCCGTCCGCCACTTCGACCCCGACGAGGGCTTCTATTCGCGGCTCTTCGACATCATCGAGCCGCTGGTCGAAGAGGTCGCGCAGCACCCGCTGGCGACGTGGATGAGGTGGGGGATCGAGAATATCTTCTCGGCCATCGTGCGCCTCGCGGCGGTGTACGGCTCCGAGGTGACCCTCGAGCAGCGTTTCCCCGGCTTTACCGAGGCCAACCTCGACCCGCTGGTCGGCGATCTCTACGAGTACATCCGGTCGGAGGCGCAGCAGATCAAGGATCTGCCGGCCGCCAACGCCGAGCACCCGACCATGTTCATGACGATGGCGGCGTGGCCCTTCCCGCCGTGGTCGGCGTTTTCCTTCGTGGAGAACCAGGACATCCTTTCGGCCAAGAGCCTCCCCGAGATTCACCGGCGGATCATGATGGGCTCGGGCCTCGTGGATTCCCTCTTCGCCCTCATCGACGGCGGCAACGTCCCGGTGCGTCCGGGCCCGGGCGGACGCCCGAGGTTCCGCCCCCGGGAACTCTCGCCCGAACGGCAGGCCCGGATGCTACGGATGGTCGAGCAGATCATGCGCGCCATCGTCGACCCGCGCATGCCCCTGCGCGAGCTCCACAAGACTGTGCCTTTGGCCGTGTCGAGCAGTAACGCCCGCTTCTTGAACATCCTCGCCGAGGCAGGCAAGGACGGCCCGAGGGCGACCGAGCGGTTCTTCGAGCAGCTTTCCTTTTCGGCCGAGACGCGAGCGGCGAGCATCGCCAACATCCGCACGTCGGTGATCCGGTTCATCGAGTCGAGCTTCGCCTTCCCCAAGGGCAACGTCCTCCGACAGGTCATCGTCGCCACGATCAAGCGCCTCAACGCCCAACTCGGCTCGCGCCTGAAGCTGACGCAGTCGATCCCCACCATCCCAGAGTTCCCGCCAGCGCAGGAGACGGTCGAATCGACCCTCGACGTGATCGCCTCCATGCGCGAGGGAGCCGGCGTTTCCGACCCGCTCGGGTCCGTGCCGCAGGGGATCAACAACGCCACCACGCGCGCCCTGTTCGCGCGGATCCAGCGCCTCGAACAGGCCATCGAGGCCGAGGCGACCAAGGGGCCGGGGGAACCCCTCAGCATCCCTCGGGTCGACCTCGTAACGGATGAAATCCTCCGCGCAGTGTTCCCGGCGGGGTCCAAGACATCCCTCATCAGCGACCGGGACCTGATCCAGGTGGTCGACCGCCTCTCGAAAGTCCGAATCCCCCTCGAGACGTACAGCAGCGCCTGGCGCAACTCCATCGTGAACCTCAATCTCCGCAGATTCGCCCTCGGCGGCAGGCAGCCCGCCGCCACCATCAAGCGGTTCGAGAAGGAAGCCGTCGCCGACCGGGTCAACAAGGGCGCCAACAAGGTCGCCGAACGCGAGGCGACGGAGGTCGCGGAGACGAGCACGCCGGCGGCGGCCGCCGAGTCGACCCAGATCCGCGAGGAACTCCAGGGCACGCCCCCCAAGTCCGAGGCCAGGTCGCGGCTGGAGAACGCCCTCAAAATCCTCCGGCGCAACTCCCGCGGCCGGTCGCCCACGGCGTTCTCGGGCGCGGACATGATCTTCGTCTCGGCCGCCATCGCGTCCTTCGCGGTCGACAACCTGACCGAGGAGGAGTTCAACGCCATGCTCGCGGCGGATCTTCCCCAGGCGCTGGAGCCGGGCGAAGAGGTTATCACGCCCATCACCGTGTCGCCGGAGCTTACGCCGGCGAATCGAATCGGCCCTATCATCGAAAGGCTTCGGGCGAAGGGCGGCTTCGAGAAGGAGTCGTCAATCAAGGCGAGGCTGATCCTCGGCAACATCCAAAGCGCCATCATCGATCCGGCTACGGGATCTCGCGCGCCCCGCCAAAACCTAGAGCGCTTCCGGGCCGCGATCCAAGCGACCTTTGAATTGGCGAATCCCCGCGCCAGTCTGGTCGAGGGCAAACTGTCCGAGCGAGATTTTGCGACAACACTCCGCGCCGCCCTCGGCTTCGCCGGGCGGGCTCGGATCGGAAGCGACGCAGTCCGCCGCATCCTCGAGGCCGAGACCCGGCGCGTCCTCGAAGAGCCGGTCGAGACCCCGCAGGTCAACGAGCCGCGCGCGGACGTCGTCAAGCAGGAGTCGGCCCGCGTCGAAGAGCAGATGGCCGAGGGCGGCGGGAGTCCGCGCGATGAGGGGCGCTTCCGAACCGAGCAGCGGTCGCGGTCGAAGAACCCCGAAACCTACCTCGGCTCGAAGATGCTCGGCGAGTCGTCGCCCTACATCGCCAAACTGTCAGAAACCCTCGGCGCCGTGTTCCGCCGGTCCTCGAGCGAGCGCGAGCAGACGGAGGTGAGACTTGCGAAGGCGAGCGCGATCAAGGCGTCCCTCGAGGCGGAAATCATCAACCGGCAAATCGACGTGGATGCCGCCCGGCAAGCCAAAGATGCCGCCCGACAAGCCGGCGATGCCGTCCGCGAAGACGTTCAGGCACGCAGGGAGCGGGCGAACCAGCGCGCACTCGACAAGGCGCGCGATCTTCTGACCATCTCCAACCGGGACATCCGGGAGGCAGAGCAGAGGCTCGTCTTCGTGCAAGCCTTCGAGAAGCTGCCGCTCGTGGCCCGACTTGCCGTGCGAGCCGGCAACCTCGTCACCCTCAAGGCCATCCGGCTTTTCTTCACCGCTCAGATCCGCGCCTTCCGCGAGGCCACCTCGACGCAGGAGCGCGCCTTTCCCGCGTTCGCCATGCAGCAGGGCACCGAGTACTTCTTCGGGTGGGGCATCGGCTTCATGATCGCGTTCTTCAACTTCCCCGCCGTCGTGTTCAAGGGCTTGATCCTCGGCACGAGCATCGGAAAGCGCAGGGAGATCGAGGACCTGATCAAGGCCGGCGACATCGAGGCCGCGCAGAAGGAACTGGCGGAAATGAAGGATCGCGCCGCTTCGTTCCGCGCGTTCAACGAGAGCGCGCTAGGGACCGTCGTTCGTATCCCGAGCCTTTCCTTGTTCGGCCTGCTGATCGACGCGGGAATCGAGGACATCGAGAGCTTCGTCCAAAACGCCGAAGGGACGCTGATCCCGAACCAGTTGGCCTTCAAGGCCCGCCGCCTCGCCGATCAGGTGAGGCAGGTCGACTTCCGGTTGCGGGACCTCGAGCTCGACAAGCCGGTCGAAATCCGGTCCATCCTCCGCGATCTTCGCGCCGCCTCCGATGGCGTCAAGGAGGACGGGCGCGTCATCATCGCGCCGGTTCTGCGGGTGACCCCGGAGGATCGCCGCGCCATCGACGATGGGACCATCACGGTTCGTCGCGCCATCGAACTTCTCGGAGAAGAGGACCTGATCCGGTCCCTTCAGGTGCCGGTGCCCGAGGAAGCACCTCGGCCGCCCGAAGAGATCCCGGTGCCGCCAACGCCCGAGGAGCAAAGCCGTCTGGAGCGGCAGGCTATTGAGGAGCCGGAGTTGTTCTTCCTAAGAAGAAGGGCGGCGAGGGGATGAGCGCAGGACGCCACCTGCCGTTCTTCTTCGTGCCGGGTCCGGGCGGCGACGGGGCCGCCACCGCCGGCCTGTTCGTCAAGATCGACGAGGGGCGCTTCGCCGAGATCACCCCCGAGGACCTTGAGGCCGCCTTCGGCGAGGGGTTCGACGACCTCGAAGCCATCGAGATCCGGGACGCCGTCGTGGCGCTCTCGCTTCAGAACGCTTTCAAACTTCCGCCGACGCCGGGGATCACCGCGCGTCCCCTCGACGCGACCACGTTCGCCGACATCAAGCTGATCATCGAACGCCGGCAGTTCGCCCGCGACCGCGGAGACGAGGCCCTCAACTCCTCATGGTCTTTCGAGTTGGCCCGCGTGCTTCAGGCAACATTCCTTGCGCGCGTCGGGCCGGCCGGCGGCCTCGCCCGGGGCATCGGCATCACGGGTGCAGCGTTCCCTCTCGCGCGTCCCGACGTTGAGGACGTCACGCTCGATGACATCCGCGCCCTCAACGACGTGGAAAAGGCCCGGTTCGACGAGCATCTCAAGGGCATGGACGCCTATATGGCCCGCGTCAACGAGGCGCTGGCGGCGTCGATGAAGGTGAAGATCACCGAGCAGGCGCCCGTGTTCGAGCAGATCATGAAGGCCATCGACGAACTGGCGGGGCCGGCCACCGAGGAACTGATCGAGGTAGCGCCCACCATCGCCCTGGTTCGGTTCCTCTCGGGAGGCGTCGACCCGGACCCGGACGGCCCCAGGCCCGAGAACATCGAAGACTACATCTGGGATCAGTACCGGGCGCTCTTCGCCTCGGATGGTCTCTTCACCCGGCTGGCACTCGTCAAGGACAGGATCGTGACCCTGCTGCCGCGGCACACGGGCCGCACGAAAATCTTCAACCTGCTTCAGGGGGACCTTCCGGTAGAGACCGAGCGCGAGGTCGGAGACGCCGAGGTCCAAAACGAGCCGGCGACCGAGGGCGGCGCTGGCCTCCTGCCCCTCATCGAGTACGCCGAGGTGCTCGGCGAACTTCTTCCTCAGATGCAGACGGTCGAGGATCGCCTGGCCGTCATCGACGCCCTAAACGCCATCCGGGGGGAGATCGCCGCGACGGTCAAGAAGATCCGGGCCGTGCCCGGCGAGCTGTCGGCGAACCCGCCGAAACTGGCGACGTGGTCGCGGTTCATCCGGCGTTTCTCGGACTTCGCGCCCGAGGTCCAGCATCAGGCGTTCCTCATCATGGCCACGCGCGGCAGGCTCGAGGAGCAGGAAAACACCGAGACGGCGCTGCTTATCGAGGAGGGGTTCATCGTATTCCTGTCCGTTATCGCGGCCATCGCGGTCCTGCGGGGGGTTAAGACGGCGGGCACCAAGCCCCTCGGCCCGCGCGCGAGACTCAACCCGACCGTCAACCCCGTGGGCCAGCCGATTCTTTCGCGCCAGATGATCACGCGTGCGCAGCAGTTTACGTCGGCCGTCGAACGAACCGCCCGCGGCGCCTCCAAGATCAATCCCCCGGTCAACGACATGGAGACGAAGTTGTCGGTGTTTACCGAGCTTCGCAACGTCGCGCTTCGCGGAAACACGCGCCAGCTTTTCGAGGCGGCCGTCCAGGCGAGGGCGCAAAACCTCATCGACACCGGCGGGATCACCGCCCGGGGCGGGAAAGTGGTCAGGGCTTCGGGGATCGGCAAGATCACCCTCGATTGGGCCGCGAGGCTCATGCAAGCAGGAACAGCGAAGCGGGCGGTTGAAACGATTCTTCTGGACCTCCGAAGCACCATCGTCACCGCCAACTCGATCGCCGAGTTCTCCGCGCTCCAGGGCAAGCCCCTGCCCCCGCGCAACCTCGCGGAGGCAGACGCGTTCACGCGCCAGATCCGAAGAACGATCCGGCAGGCGACGGGCGACCCGGATACGGCCCGCTTCAATCTGCAGAGCGTGGTTGAGTCGGCGGTACGGGAGGCGATCCTTCTGCCTGAGCAGCCGATCATCTCGAAGCAGGCACTGGCCAGGATCCTGTCGGCGGTTCGGGCGTCGGCGCGTCTGGCCGGCCTCACCGAGAGTCAGATCAACGGCCTCTTCGGCGAGGCGTTCCGCAACCTCGGGGTGATCAGGGTCTTCGAGCGGCCCCTCCCGGAAGTCCCGGAGATCGGGCCGATCGAAGTCGATATACCGATCAAGCCCTTGTTCTTCACCGCCCACGCCGTCCCGCCGCCGCTTTCGGACGCGATTCCGATGTCGCCCAACGTGCTCCCCGACCCGGTCTTCGTCCTCGACCTTTCGGCCGGGGTTTCCGGCGCCGCGGCCGCCGGCGGCAACCCCCTCCCGTCAAAAGACACCCCCGAGGGGGCCGCGCTGGCGCGGGGCGTGGAGGCGGTTTCGGCTACCAGGCCCACAGGGGCCGACACGGCCGCGATCACCTTCCGGCAGGTACTTGGCGCCCCGGTTTCGGCCGCTCTTCGCGGCCTGCTTTCCCCCGCAAGCCTGTTGGCGGCCCTCGAGGAAGCCATGGCCTACGGGGCCTTCCACCTGGCCCCGGCCGCGGTTCGGGGGGTGGTCGTCGAGCTCGTCGAAGCATTCAACTTGGGACCGTTCCTTGGAACGCCGCCGGTCCCCCCCGAGGTCGTCCTGCCCGTGGAAGACCTGGCCGACCGCTTCGTCGCCTCCCCGGACGGCCGGCACGAGGAGGTCGGACTCGCATGGGCGCAGGTCGTAGCGCGGGTCTTCCGCTTGTTCGAGACCCCCAACGACCCGGTGAACTTCCGGGCCCTCATCGGCGCGGCCAACCAGGGCGACCTTCTGGTCGCGGTCGGCGCCGGCGGGAACCTCCTCGGCAAGTCCCTCAAGGTCTTCAAGGGGATCGTCGGGATGGCCTCGCGGATGATGATCCGCCGCTACCTCAAGGGCGCCCCCCTCGGCAACCCCGACCCCGTCGCATGGCACTTCGTCTTGCAGGAACTCTTCTGGACGCCGGCCATGACCCTCCCCGGCATGGAAGGCGTGGTGGCCGAACTCGCGGACGCCGCGACGCTTGCGCGCGCCGCATGGCTGCGCGCTGTCGAGGCGAACGAGCGGTCCGATCCTCTCGGGGCCGCATCGCACGTCCGGGGCGCGGCCGGCCTGATCGACGAATATCAGCGCCTGTTTGATCAGGCCCGGCCCGCGCTGGAGTTCGGCGGGTGGGCGGACGCGGTCGAGGAGGACCTTCGCATGCTTCGGGACGCCAACGCGGCCGCGGCGGAACTGGCGGCCGCCGTCGCCTCGCGGCAGGATCAAGAACGCCGGAGGCTCCTCGAGTTCAACGGCCCGGCCCGCATGGAGCGCATGGCCGAGGAAGCGGAGCGAACGGGGGCAGAGGCCGAGGCGGAAGGCGCCCTGCCGCCGCCGTCGAAGGAATTCGCCTTCCCGGTGGGGCCGCCGCGGGGGCCGCTGGCCCAACGAGCACCCCGGCAACCGCCGCGCGCCGCCACTCGCGGTTAGCCGGCGCGCAGCGCCCGGTAGACCCTGACCGTTTCCTCGACGCAGTCGCGTCCGTAAGCGAGCACGTCGCGTCCCCAAAAGCGAAGCGTCACCCACCCGGCGGCGCGCAGGATCGCGTCGCGCTCGTCGTCGTTGCGGGCCTGCGCCTCCGTTCTGCCGTGCCAGGCTTCGCCGTCGATCTCGACGGCAAGGCGAACCGCGGGGAAACCGAAGTCCGGGTGCAGGGGTTTGACGTCGGGGCACTGCTTGACGTAGAGGCCGGCGAGTTCGGACTGCTTGAGGGCGACCTCGTAGGCGATCTCGATGTTGGTGTCGCAGGTCCGCTGAAACCGCCCCGCCTGACCGGACTTCTTGAGGCTACGAACGAGCCTGCTGTTGCGTCCGAAGATCCGCCGGATAGCATCCAGGAGGGCGGGGCTCACGTGGTCCGACTATTTGAAGTCGAAGGACACGCTGACGAAGCGGATGGACCCCACCCCCGCGCCCGTGGTGTCGCTCTCGATGGTCACCTTCTTGGCATTGGCAACCGCAAGCACATCCGCGACGAAGAAGGCCCCGGTGAATGCAGAGGGGATGGTGTGCGTGAGGGCCGTGTCGATCCCGTCCAACCTGAACGTCAGAACGGTCGGTCCGTCGAGGGTGTTCAGACCCACGGTCCCCCGCACGTTCTGGATCAAGCCCGGCCTGGTGGAAAGGTACTCCACGATTGACTCGGATGTGGCGGGGAGGGCACCCGGAGAGAGGCCGACGTTCAGATACCTCACCTGCCCTGATGCCTGAGACCCCTCAAAACCCTGGATGATCATCTCAGCCTCCTCCGCTCCCGCCCCTTGCGGGTTTGGACGACGTGCGATTTTCGCCACCATTACAGGTATCCCCTTAGCATCTCAACATAGTGATGATACCACAGGTGGCGTTCAATGGAAAGCGTCCGATGGCGGGCCGCTATCAGCGCCGGACTCATCCGATCTCGTAGCTGACCACGAGCCGAATCGCTCCGGTGGTTCCGCCGGTGGCAGCCTCCACGCTTACGTCCTGGCCGTCCCCGACGCTGGCCGTAGCCGCAATGTCCACGTCCGTAGTGTCCCCGGCGGGGATCACGGCCGTGATTGCCGTGGCAACCCCCGCGACCCGAATGGTGACCGTGGTTGATCCGTCGAGTGTGTTGCTCGGGATGCTGATCCGGATCCGGCTGATTGTGGAGTTCCGGGTGGCGCGGTAGGATGCCAGGTTCTCGGTGACCGCCGTGGAGGGCACATTGCCGGAAAACAGGTACGCCGTGGTCGCGGCCGGCAGTCCTGCGGTGGGCCCGTTGCCGTGGATCATCATCGTTCCGCCCGGCGTCGCAGGCGAGAACACGTAGGCGACCAGCATCGGTAGGCCGGCAGGCGGGTTCTCGACCCGGACGGGCCCTGCGCCCCCTCCGAGCTGGACCTGAACGATGTAAGTTCGGTCTTCCGCGCCGAGCTTGTCGATGCGTTGGAAGTTGACGTGGGAGATCGAAGCGAACCCGCCCTCGGTGACGTCCTGGCGGATGATCCCGCCGAGGGGGAGGTTAGGGTTGCCCGATGGCACCTGATGGACCATCTGGAGCGTCGCCGTGCTTCCGGCCGCCCCCGCCGAGAGCTGGCCGTCGAAGAAGAGCCAGATGAACGAACCCGCCGGCACGCCCGTGATGTCGAGTTGGACGACGTCGACGAACACCGCGAACTCGGCCGTGACGGGTGCGTTCTGGAGCGACGCCTGAAACTGCTTGAAGAACGTGACGCTTCCGGCGCCGGGGACCGGGGGTTGGGGGAGGTTCGTCACGGCCTACAAGAACTCCTTGAGCATGTCGCCATAGTGGTGGTCCCAGAGGTGACGTTCAAGGAAAACCGTTCGCTGCCGGCGGGCGTACTTCTTCCACTGGTCGAAGGTCAACAGACCCTTCACGACCGCCACGGCGTTCTCGATGGAGCGGAAGACCGGGATGGCGTCGCCGAACTCGACCTCGAGGCCCCGAATCTCCCACGTGGCGTAGGAGCGTGCGGACGCGATCCCCTGAAAGAGGCGCTCCGGGTAGTACCCCTTGATGTCGTAGTGGTTTACCCCGAGGACCACCTTCCCCGACTTGTAGAAGCGGACGAGGTCCTCGTTGCCGAGGATGCCCTTGTGGTTGGATAGACCCGCCTGCTCCCAACCGGCGCCGCAGTAGGCGAAGTTGAAGGCCCGGGAGATTGCCTGCAGGAGCTTGAGGCGGATGCCCGAATACGGGTGCGCCCCCTTCGGACTGATGTAGTTGTTCCCGGCGAAGACCACGTCGTACTCGGGCGCGGCCTTTTCGACGTCCTCGTCGGAGCGGAAGAGGAAAGGGTCCTCGCTACCGTAGAGGGTTCTAACCTTGTCCCGCACGCCCTGATGAATAAAGTACGTGGAGTAGTCCGGGTCGGCGTGGTTCATGTACATCCGGTGGATCAGGGGAAACTGCCGGCGCACATCGCCGGGGTAGAACGTGCGGATCTCTTCGTTCCAGCAGAGTATAGGCACGTGTTCGCGGGCGATGATGTCGAGCACCTCCGGGTGGAAGAGGCCGTCCGGTAGCCAGAGGCCGTTGTGCTCGACGAGAGCGTGCGTGGGCTTCCACCGGCGGATGCCGGTTCGGATCACCTTCGCGTGGTCTACCGTACTGGAGACGTGCGTCCAGACCTGTTCGTCGCCTACGATCCGCTTGAGGGCGTCCGCCTTGTGCTGGTAGCGTCGGTTGCATCGGGGGACGTACAGGAGCCGCACGACGGGAAGTTTAGTTTGAAACCCTTGATCGGCCAACGTAAAATCCGAATCGCCATCACAACATGACCAGCGCCGAAGAGGTGTTCAGGGGCTTGGCCTTGCAAGGGCGGATTCCCGTCCCCCGCCTTCAGAGGCGACCGGCTCCGGTCCTTGTTTCTCCCGTGGAGGATGAAGCCATGATCTCCGATTTTTCCAATTCGTCCGGGTTCGTGGTGCCCGGACCTGCGGGAACGCAGGTCACAAAGTCCGCGACGTTTTCGCTGGCCACCGCCGTCCGGCTGTTCGAGGTGCTCGCCGGCTTCAAGACCGGCATGGGTGCGATCGTCAAAGTTGTGGACGTGCTGATCGACGGGTCGAGCATGGGCTTTGGAAGCGAACCCACGTCCGCCTCCGATGTGGCGATTGGCGCGTTCGAGAACTTGGCGCAACGCCAGGCGACCACGCTATCGGCGGGATCTCATACGATGGCGGTGGTGTACGAGAACGCCGATAGGGACAACCTCGATCAGACGGTCCTAGCCGGTGAGGCTCTGGCTCGGCTCATTACCGCAGCCGGCGTCAGCTCGTCGCTGGCGTGAACGCTGTTTCGGGCGAGTGGGAGCTGCGAACGGGCAGGGTGGTGTCGCTTTGGCATGGACGCACCGCATGGATGCACGACCAGCAGGCCGAGCGCGAGTTCGCCGCTCAATGGTTCGATCGGATGATGGGTCATGTCCTGATGGCCGGCCTGGGCATCGGCCTCCACGCCAAATACGTCGCGGCCAATCCCCGCGTCCGCTTGATTACGGTGCTTGAGGCGTGCCCTGACGTGGTATCGCTGTATGCTCAGTCGCCCTACCGCATCGAGGGCATGGAGATCCGGGTCGGGGACTACTTCCGCTGGGATCCCCCCCAGATGTACGACTCCCTGTGGGTGGACATCCACCCGCGCCCGCCCTCAAGCGAGGAACTCCGGCATGTGCTCGTGCGGGCTTCATCCTTCACAACCGGGCCGGTGGTGATCTGGCCCGTTGGCGGGCAGCGGAGTCAAGGAGAATCTGTCTCTTGATCAGGTTGGGGTCCCCACGCTATACTACCCCCCATAACACCGCCCCGGTACATCTACAACGCCCGCGTCCTCGAGGTGGTCGACGGCCAGACCGTTCAACTCAGGGTCGACCTTGGCTTCAGAAAGACGCTCGAGGCCGTTTTCAAACTCGACCGAATGAAGGTCGTGACAGACACAGAACCCAAGGCGTCCGCGGCGCGGGCGCAACTCGAGGCGTGGATCAAGGGCCGTCAGGTCATCGTACAAAGCGCCAATCTCCCAGGCTACCCGGTCGAGATGTGGTTGCCCGGCGATCCTGTCAGCGTCAACGAGAAGATGATCGCGGCCCGGCAGGCCGTTCGCGCATGACCAGCAGCGAAATCGTTTGATCCCCACAGGGTTGACGGGCACTATCCGGTATATGCGCCTCTGGATAGATGGAGGTGTTGCGTTCTTCTTCTCTGCGGAGAAGTCCAGTACGATGCCGGGGGATCGCTTTTCCGTGAACCTCGCGGCGGCCCCTCAAGGAATCTCGTTCGTGGGTGCGGATTTTACGGTAGACGATACCAACGTCGGCTTCAATTTAGTGGGCACGACCTACCACTGGCTCGCTTTCTCGACGAGTCCGTAGGGCTGGCTCCCTCAACTCCGAGGGGATGTACTTAGCCGCAGCAGCGGATTCGTTGTCTGAAAACCGTGTACCTATCCCGAGTGCCGGCAATCTTCAGAGCTTCCGCGTTGTCGCATCGGAGAATACCTTGGATGTTGTGACGGTCGTGGATCTACGGATCAATGGAGTAGCTATCGTGGGAAGCGCCATCGCGATCCCTGTGGGTACGACGGGCTTTTCTTTCCTCGCCGGGCCTTTCTCGGTCAGCGGTGTGGATCAAGGACTCACCATCCGATTCGAGAAGGTGGCCGGGACAGGCACCCACAAAGCCGCTGCGACTGCGGAGGACGCCCCTAGCCGGGCACGTCTGTAAGCTCGCGTGGGACCATACTCAGGACCTCTCGCGGAATCGCCAGCGTGGTTACGCCGATGCGTCGGAGAAACTGCTCAAGCGTCTCGCCTCGCTGAAGCCCTATTCCGACGAACCCAGATTCCGGGTTGCTGGTCAGGCCCATGTGCATGACGTTGCTGACCAGACTGGAAACAGCGGCCTCGCTGCCTTCGACGGCGGCGATCGCGGCTCTCATGTGACCTTCTGCGTGGGGCATGACTACCTCCTTGCCTGAACCCTTCTGATCTTGACCCGTCCGCCGGAACCGACCGCCTCGGATGCGATCCGGTCGACGAGGCGGTTGACGTCCGCCATCGGGCCTTCGGCGGCGACGACCGTCGCCCGTGCCTGGCCGTTGCCCATCACCATCATGGTGGTCGCCACGGCGCGGCGCCTTCGTTCGTCTGCCACGGCCGGAGTATACGGGGGCGGGCGGGGCCGTTCAAGGATCAGGCGAGTCCGTTGCACGCGGCGCCGCTTTCGCCTATACTCGCCGTCTGGTGTGCCGGATGCCGAAACGGTTTTCGCCCGATTCGTCCGGGACCACAAGCAAAGCCTGGTGGTGCCGCTTCGGCGGCGACCTCCTCCGGTTTCGGCGTTCGTACCTCCGGGGGACCTAGAGGTGCAGCACGCGTTCAACCTCAACGGGCCGCTGGTCGTAGGCGACGACATCGACGGCCGCCACAACTGGGGATTCACCGGCACGGAGAACTTCGTGGTGTTCCGCCGCGAGAACGCGGGCGCCGGGGGAACCACCACGCTTGAACTTCGTCGGGGCGGTGTCGCCATCGCCTCGGCCACGTTCACGCCGGCGGAAGGGGCCAACGTCCAGAAGACGGTGGCGCTTGCCGGCGCGTTCATCGCGACGACGCAGTACAGCTTCCACGTTACCACGGTCGAGACGGCAAGCGGGATCGGGGTCAACCAGCTCCCCGCAGACGCCTCGGCCGCACTCGACGTGACGAGGACTGCCTGATGGCGACGACCCTCCCGCGCGGCGACTTCCTTCGCGCGATCGCCACCAAGGAGTTCGACATCAGTGGTGGCGGATCGTTCGTCGAGGTGGCCTACACCGCCTTCGGCAACACGTACCGGGGCCTCCGCGCCCTCAACGGCCTCGACCGATCCGCGCGCCACTCGGCCGGGAGGTTCCCGGCGAACATCGACACCACCTCGGCACCACGAGTCGCCTTCCAGTGGCTTGCGCCCAGCACCGCTATAGCCGGCAACGTCCGTCTCCAGTTCGACGCCGCCGCGCGCGCCGACGCCGCGGCGTTCTCGTCGGCCGCGGTCTACGATTTCACGGCCACCGCGGACATGCCCATCGTCGCCACGGCCGCCGGGGAGATTGCGCCGGAGGACGTGATCTTCACGCTCCCGCTGGCGCTGGCGGTCGCCAACTCGGTCCTGTTGATCCGCATCTCGCGGTTGGGTGCGGACGCCGCCGACACCTACGGGGCGCCCGTGATCCTCACAAACGCCGCAACCCTGTTTCGGAGGTTGGTGCTGTGACGCAGGTAGCAGGCACCCTGGCGGTAGAGGCCGTCGTCTCCGATCCGAACTCGGCCATCACGGCGGAAGTCCTTCAGATCCCCGTCAGCGTGGATCCGCAGAACCCCATGCTCAACCGGGTGGAGGCCGCGTTCACGGATCAAACCTCGGTGGTCGTCGTCCACAACTTCGGGCGTATTCCGCACGTCACTGTCTTAGACGGTGCCGGCGAGGTAATCATTGCGGACTCAATTCGCCACGACTCGCTCAAGAACCACTTCACCGTCACGTTCACCCTGACGCAGAGCGGGACAATCATCTCAAGCCTGTAGGAGATTCCCATGAAGGTCAACGGTACGCTCGATGCAGAAGTAGTCCGGGCGAATCAGAAGATGGACGCGGTGGCCCTCTTGATCGTCCAGCCGACGGGCATCGTGGCCAAGGGCAAACAGAAGAATCAGAACGAGACGGAGTTCGAGGTCTTCGAGGGAATCATTATGAAGTCGCCAAGCGGCGCGATGTGGCGGTTCGGTGTCAGCGATACCGGCCAGCCCGTGTTCACCCCAGTTTAACAGGAGAACGACATGACTGATCTGCCAAGCACCACCGTCAGAGAAGTGAACTTCCAGAAGCGCGGGGAGATCCCCTCCGGCGCGCGCCTGGTGATCGTGCTCAATCCTACCACCCTCACGGGTGGTCAGGTGATCTTGGATCGCACCGTACCGGCGGGCCTGACGTTCGACGGACTCGTGCAGGTCGCCGGCACGCTCAAGTAGTCGTGAGATTCTCAAACGACGCCGGCGGCGAGACCATCGCCGTCAGCGCGAACCTCATCGTCGTGGAGTTCTAGCCGGTCTTCCAGCGAGCCGAACTCGGCCTGTGCGCCCCGTGGCGCGGCGCGGCAGGATCGAGGCTGACGTACTGCCGATTCCCGCACCAGCAGCAGACGAGAACGCCGTCCGTCCTCTCGGGGACTGATTCTCCGCGGTTGATCGTGCCGGGGTGCAGGCAGTGCTCGTGGAACGTGCGGCACGCCCCGAGCGCGTTGAGGGGAACCGGCCGGATGACGTCGTCCATTGAAGAAGGCCCGGGGCGGGAAAGCAAGCCGAGAATCCAGGCCCCGGGCCTTGGGGGTTGGGCACTATCTTCGCTTGGGCTTCTTCATGCTCGAGGGCCTGTTCTTCCCGCCCGACTTCTTCTTCGGCCTCGGCGCCGCGGGGGTGGGGGAGAGTTCGACGACAGGTGACGGCTCGACCACGGGGGCCGCCGGCGCGGGCGGCGGTGGAGGGGGCGGCACCGGAGGGGCCTCGTACTTCGGCGAGCGGTTGGAGTAGCTCGCGCACTTGGGGCACTTGCCGGCGGGCGTCTGCGTGGCCTCGAAGTCGATCGCGCAGAGCGGGCAGTGGTATCGGGGCATCCGTAGTCCTCCTGGTTGTTAGGGACCCGGCACCGGCCGGCCGGGCGAGGTGCCGGGCCCCACGTCCAATTGGCGAAGGCGAAACACACGCGAACCCTACCAAAACGTACCCGTACCCGTCAAGCGTTTCGGAACTTTCTTCGCGGGAACTTGCCCGGATGCTTGACGCCGAGGCGTCCCGTTGTAGACTGGCGATTAGGTAGACTGATGAATACGCAGACCCCCGAGCGAGACGCCGGCGAACCGGCTCCGGTCCCGCCTTGCGTGGCATCGGTCTACCTCCGGTCGTCGGCGTTCTCGCTAGGGGGTCGTTTGGGAGATCGCCGATGACAACCCGCAATGCACCCCCGGGCGGTGCAATCGCCTCGTTGGCCGCGAATCACAACACCACTGAGCGCACCGAGGCAAGAGACCGGCTCCACGCCCAACTTGATGCCCTTGGGGGTCGGACTCCAACCGATACCGAACTGCGGAGTCTCCTTCAGACCGCAGACGATGCCTTTCACCCCAAGTCCGCCGCGTGGCGGCTGATGTCCGCCCTGGTCCGCGCTCTCGGTGAAGCGAAGAGACGGATCTCAAATGGCTAAGGGCGTCCACAAGATCCCCTCGTTCCCCTTCTACCCGGGCGACTGGCGCAAGGATCCCGAACTCAACGCCTGCTCCAAGGCCGCCAAGGGGGTCTGGATTGACCTGATGTGCTTCCTCTGGGAGGCCCCCCAGAGGGGTAAGTTGACGGGCACCTGGGCCGACTTCGCCAACCTTCTGGGCCTCCCAGAGCCCACCGCCCGTGCGCTCATCCAGGAGCTCGTCGACCATCGAGTTCCCACGCTCGTCACGCATCGTCACAACAAAGTCACGTTGATGTCACGCCGCTTTATCCGAATGGAGAAAGAGCGCATAAACGCGGCCAATAGGCAGAACGAGGCCAGAAAACGCAAGCGCGATCAAGGTGGTGTCACGCCAGAATCACGCCCCAGTCACGGTAACGTCACGCCGATGTTCACCCCCTCTTCATCTTCATCTTCATCTTCATCTTCATCTTCCCTTACGGGTGAGGAGGGGGAGGCGGCCCACGCCGCCGCCCCCGCGCCCGCCGATCCGGTCTCGTTGATGGACGCAGCGGCCGAGATCAAGGCCGCTCTTCGGACGTCGACGGCGCCCCGGTGGATCGTCGAGGACATCGAAGCGGCGATGGCCCGGACGCCCGGCCTTATGCTCGGAACCCTGGTCAACCGGATCAGGTCGAAGGCGTCGGAGTTCGCTGGCCAGCCGGCGCGGACGTGCATCGAAACGCTCTGGCCCTGCCAGCCCGCGCCCCGAGCGAAGCCGTCGCAGATCGACATGATCGCCGAGATCAACCGCAAGCCCCTGCCTCCTAGGAAGAAGGCGGATCCCAATGGAAGAGCATGAGTTCCTTGGGGCGTCTTCCATGTTGGCCCGGAACTTCGGGCCGACGTGGTGGGAGAACTTCATGACGATGCTCTGGGAGGACTACGGTCACCTGGACGTCGACACGTGGCGCAAAGTAGTCGAGTTCGTCCGCAAGCACGAGACCTCGCACTGGCCTTTGATCTCGCGATTCGAGGAGGCGGTCGCCTCGGTGAAGGGCGGTATCATCACTCAAATCGGGAAGCAAGACGTCGACCTCCAGCGTCGCCGCGACGCCGAGGCCCTCGAAGAGGATAAGAGATACCAAGAGGCGATGGGGCGCTTCGAGAAACTCGCCGACGAGAAGCGTGCCCCCTATCTTGCGGCGGCCACCGATCAGCTCAACAGGCTGCCCCCGTTCAAGGGGCGCACGGCCGACCAAGACGACGCGTACCGCCGCCGGTGGGCGTGCCTCGAGTGGCTTCGGGAGACGGGTGGCAGGTGAGCAGGCTTACGATAGTGCCGTGCGACCTGGATGAAGCGAACGCCTTCGTCGAACGGGTGCATCGTTACCACGGGCCTGTGGTCGGGCACAAGTTCTCCCTGGCGGTGACGGACGAGGCTGACGTGATTCGATGCGTAGCGATCGTCGGCCGCCCGGTCGCCCGGCACCTCGACGACGGATGGACGCTCGAGGTCACCCGCGTCGCAACGGATGGGTGCCCGAACGCATGCTCTGCGCTCTACGGCGCTGCGCGTCGCGCGACCTTCGCCCTCGGGTTCCGTCGACTGGTCACGTACACCCTCCCGGCCGAAAGCGGGGCGTCCTTGCGGGGCGCTGGCTGGCGGGTCATAGGGGAGGCAGGCGGCGGAAGCTGGTCGCGGAAGGATCGGCCGCGGGTCGACAAACACCCGACGCAGGCGAAACTCCGGTGGGAGATTAGTTCGTGAGCATCCCCGAGGTTCTCGCCGGCTCCCGCTCCTGGCACGTCGAAACCGGGGACGCCCTCGCCGTGCTCCGGTCGATGCTCGACGCCTCGGTCCAGTGCTGCGTGACATCGCCGCCTTATTTTGGACTCCGCAATTATCAGGCTGATGGGCAGATCGGCCTTGAGCGCACGTTGCAGGAGTACGTCGCTAGGCTCGTAGAGGTCTTCGCCGAGGTGCGACGCGTCCTCCGCGAGGACGGGACGCTCTGGCTGAACATCGGCGACTGCTACAACGCCTACCCCGACAACCGAGGGACCGAGAGCGAGTACGCCGGCAAACGCAAGGAGATGGAGGCGCGATTCCCTGAAGGTTACGGCTTGATGGCCCCGTCCCTCAAGCCCAAAGACCTCTGCGGCATCCCGTGGAGGGTCGCCTTCGCGCTACAGGCCGATGGCTGGTGGCTGCGATCCGACATCATTTGGGAAAAAAGTAACCCAATGCCAGAGAGCGTCCGGGACCGGCCAACAAAGGCGCACGAGTACATCTTCCTGCTGACGAAAAGGGATCGCTACTTCTGGGACTCCGACGCGGTTCGAGAGCCACATCACTCCCAGAGCATCGCGCGCCGGAACCGCGCAAGAAGCGGGGGCAAGTACCGGGGGACGAACGGAGCGCAGCCGAAAGGCAACCCCCACTCCATCACGCTGGCGTTGGATCACTGCCTGCACCCGGCCGGCCGCAACATGCTGACCGTCTGGCGCATGGCGACGCAACCCTTCCCCGGCGACCACTTCGCGGTCTTCCCCTTCGAGCTGGCCGAGCGATGCATCAAGGCGGGAACTTCGGAGATGGGATGCTGCTCGCGGTGCGGCGCCCCGCGCATGCGGCGGGTCGAGCGGGAGCCTATGGTCATTCGCCGATCCGGGCGCACGCACGAGAAGGGGCGAACGCGATCGAGCGGCACCGTCGTTGAACCCCCGCGGGCGACGACGGTCGGGTGGTCTGCATCCTGCGACTGCGGCGCGGCCGGCGTGGGGTGCGTCGTGCTCGACCCGTTCTGCGGCGCCGGAACCGCCGGCGTCGTCGCAACCCACCTCGTCCGCAGGTTCGTTGGGATAGAACTCAACCCCGAGTACGCCGAGATGGGCCGCGATCGGATCCGGCGTGGCTACTACGCGCCGCATCCGACCGATACGGAAACGCCGCTGTTTGACGGAGCAGGAGCATGTTGACGTTCTACATCATCGCAGGGATCGCCATCGTGTTGACGGCATGTCTCGCCGAGGATATTGGTAAAGTTTTGTTCGACGGGTTGCACAGGTGGTGGCGCATCCGTCGTGCCTGTAAGACTATTAACCGCATCGTCTCGGAGGAAGAAAAGAACCTCCCCCCTCTCCCCGAGAAGATGCACGCGCCGAGCCTGTGGTACAACGGGCCGGACGTAACGCCCGAATTCCCCGAGATCGTAGTCGCGTGCGCTCCCGACGATCTGTTCACGAACAGTCGCGGCGTGACGCACTTCAAGGGCTGCTACTGCGTGTATACGCCTGACTACCCGGAAGCATGCTCTTGCCCCGCTCCCTACGGCAAGCACTCTCTGCCGTGCCCATACCAGCCACCGCCCGAACCGCCCTGCCCGCACGATCACGTGGACCCGGATTGGGCCGATAAAGAATTCGACAGGATGGCATGAAGGAGACCGCCGATGACGTGGTTGTACCTCCCCTCCGAGTGCTTGCCCTCTGCGCCGGCGGGGGCGGAATCGAACTCGGTCTCCAGCTCGTCCTCGGGCGCGAGGGAGTACGCACCGTGGGGTACTGTGAACGGGAAGCCTACGCAGCGGCCGTCATCGTGGCGCGGATGGAAGACGCGGCCCTGGATCACGCGCCTGTCTGGGACGACGTTGGAACCTTCGACGGCCGACGCTGGCGTGGAGCGGTGGATCTCGTCGCTGCAGGCTTCCCCTGCCCTCCGGTTTCGGTCGCCGGCAAGCGCAAGGGCGACAACGACGAGCGCTGGCTCTGGCCGGACGTCTTCCGGGTCTGGCAGGAGACGGGCGCGCCGTGGCTCTTCGTCGAAAACGTCGCCGGGCTCCGCTCATCCGACATTGGGGATCGCAGTAGCGTTCCTGTGCTCGGAGGGATACCTGACGAGTGGGCAGGGGCTTCTGAGCGGGCGCTACAACTCATACTGCGAGACCTTGCCGCGGGCGGGTACTCTGCGGAATGGATCTCTCTATCGGCGGAACAACTGGGTGCCCCGCATCAGCGGGATCGGGTGTTCCTCTTGGCCCACGCCGATGAGCGGGGCGGCCACAAGGACGGCGCAGGGGGGCATCCAGCTATCGCAGGCGGCACGGGGGTGGCCGACGCAGGACGCGGGGACCAGTCAAAACGGCCACGGCCGGCGGGGCGGACGCCCGGACAACGGGAGCCAGAGCGGGGAGCGGCTGGAGGCAACGGCCAAGATGTGGCCGACCCCGCCGGCGGGCGACGTCGCCGGCGGGCGGACCACCAAGGGCAAAGCCCGGCAGGGGGAAACGGGGCTGAGGAAGGTGGCGCAGAAGTGGCCGACCCCCAAGCAGAAGACCGGCGGCCCGGAGGGGCGGGCGTCGCGGGCCCGAAGGGGAGCCGGCGGGGAAGACCTCGACGCCAGCGCCCGGATGTGGGGGACGCCGCGCGCGGCCGAGTGGAAGGGGGCGGGGCCGGTCGGAAGCTCCTCGCACCAGCACTGGCTGGATCACAAGTACCTGACGGCGCAGGCGACGCTCTTCCGCTGTGGCCCCCCGGACGAGACGAGTACGACGCCTGGCGAGACGTCCTCGCCGTCCGACCCGACCTCGCGCCGGCAGTTGAATCCACGCATGGCAGAGTGGCTGATGGCATGGCCAATTGGATGGAGCGACTCCAACTTATCGGGAACGGTGTTGTGCCGGTCTGTGCAGCAGTGGCGTTCCTCGTCATTGCCCATCGTTCTGGCCTGTCTGGAATCTTTAAGGAGCAGCCGTGAAAGCGTGTAATAACTGCGGGGAAGAATTACTCAAACGCCCACAAGAGTGGCCAGCACGCTTTGCTGCCCGAGAATTTTGCAACCGCTCGTGCGCTACGAGGGCAAGGGGTGTAAATCCCGTCACCACCAGGTATCGGCACATCAAGGTTGGAGGGCGGGCGTACCAAGAGCACAGATGGGTGATGCAGAACGCCATCGGGCGTCCGCTGCGGAGCGATGAGTTTGTACATCACAAGAACGGGAACAAGCTGGACAACCGACCGGAGAATCTTGAAGTGCTCGACCCGGTGACGCACGGCCGGGAGCATCACCTGATTCTTCCTTTGAGGAAGCCCTGTGTTGTATGTGGCCGGGAGTTCACCCCTCACAAGACGAAGCGACGGCGGGCGAAGGTGTGCGGTCCAGAATGTAGGGAGGCTCTAAGGAGGCGCCCCCGTACCTCCAAGAAGGAACGCGATGTCGTTGCTTGACCTGGCCCGCCCCGGATGTGACGCTGTGGGCCGTGCAGCAAGTCAAGGGGTTGGCGAAGTCGCCGCGATAACGCAGGTATGCTCGCTGGCGTTCCTTCATTTGCTCAGCCGCGCCGGAGGTGGTAGAGATGGTGCGTGAAACTGGTGCGGGCGTTGGGGTTCGGCGTGGGTCTTTGCCTTCTGGCGGCGGGGATGATCATGAGCGTTGAACGAGGGCTTGAAGACGGTTCGGCCGCGGCGATGCTCGCCGGCGGATGCCTGCTGGTAGCTTGGTACGTTGAAACGTGGAGGCGCGATGACGCAAACCCCAAACCCTGAAGAAGTGGCCCGCCGGATCGGGGAGGCGTCGGCCTTGATCATCACCACCCTCAACGACCACGGCTACGAGGGCGCAGAGATCGTGGCGGCGTGCTCGAACGTCGTGTCGGTCTTCTTCGCCGGCGCCGTCAAGGAGGGCCTTGCCTACGAACGCGGCGAGGACTTCATGCTTGAACTGATGGCCGGGATGCAGGAGCAGTTCGAGCGGCAGTTCCCCGCGCTCAACCGGCAGTCGCGCGATGGGGGTGGGTCGTGACGGTCGAGATCTGCCGCGAATCCGATGAGAAGCTGGCCCTCCGGTTCGTCACGGGCGACCGGCGGCCGCC
>DATEUP010000276.1:0-7947 GCA_035283065.1 Thermoplasmatota archaeon
CGGTTCTCGCTCAGCCATACGTTTTCCTCGGCGGTACGTCGCAAGGTCCCGGTGCGGATGAGGTGCCGCACTTCGGCATCGTGGATCCCCCGCTTCGCGCGGCGGCGCGAGCCGTGGACGGACCAACGAAGGCTGCACCTGATGGCCGATTCCCTTGGCGAGAACCGGTGGCCGAACCTTGAATCGTACACGGGCGTGGGGGCCGCCCATCGCAGTTCAACCTTCCGTGAGGATAATCACGCCCTCGCTGATACATCATGCCCGTGCGTCGATTCGGGGGAATGGCCGAGGGCTTGCGGCGTGCCGTGGGCGCCTCCGCTTCGAGGCCGGTCGCCGCGCGCTCGTCATCCATAGAACTGGTCGAACTCGTAGTTCTCCCACGCCCGCACCCCGAGCACGATCTCGAGCTCGGGCGGCGTCAGCATCGGCTTCTTGTAGCGCAGCGCGTCGTCGATGGCGATGCGCGGGCAGGCGGTGCACACGAAGGCGTCGGCCGGGTGGATGTCGACGAGCGACGGGTCGAAGTTCGAGAGCGCGAAGACCGCGGCCTCGCGGCCCTTCGACTCGATGAGCTTCTTCGTTCGCCGGACCTCGTCCATCCGCATCTGGCCGATCTTCGTGCCGACGAGGATCCCAAACGTGCGCGCGTCGAGCGCGCGGCCGATCGTCGCGTAGCGCTGGCGCAGGAACCGGTCGCGGTAGTCGGCCATGTGGAGGACCTCGCCCGTGAAGGGGTTCGCTGCGATGACGGGCTTCTTCGAGCCCATCGCGACGCCGAGGGGGTGGAAGACCCCCGAGCCCACGAAGAGGAACGAGTTCACCTCGGCCTCGACCTCCTGCGCGCTCGTGAAGTTGCAGCCGAGGACTTGGCCCGCGAAGGTCAGGCGCCGGTCGCCGCGTCCGAGGTAAACCTTGATGCCCTTCGACTCGAGGAAGGCGATGACCGCGTCGACCGCGGGCGCGTGCTGGGGGTTCGTCATGAGGCCGACGGGTCCCTTGAGGAGCGGCAGGGCGCGCTCCACGGCGGGCAACGGGTCCACGGTCGAGGGCGCCGGGACGAAGAAGGTCGGGAGCTTGGTCGGAACGGAGGGCATCCGCGTGTGCCCGATGTGGATGATCGCCTCGACCCCCATGGGAGAGAGGTCGCTGTCGACAAGGTCGCAGGCGCCGAAGCACGGGTCGGCCGAAACGATGCACGTCGCACCCGTCCACGCCTCAATCTTGCGCGCGAGGTTGTAGCCGTCGGTCTTGAGGCCCTCGGGGAGCTGGAGGGCGATGGTCTTGAACGCGCCTTCGCGGACGAAGTGGACGGCCTTGGCAAGGTCAAGCTCGTACTGGGAGCCCGTGCGGTAGAGGAAGGCGTTCTCCATTCGGGGCCCCGCTTGGCACGGCGACTGGCAGGCCGATAATGAAGGTTTGGGGGCCGGGGGGCGTGAGGTCGCGCCACGTTCGACGCTCGGGGGCCCGCGCCCTGGGGCTCGGAGCCCGCGCGCCTCCAGGGACGGATCAATTCCGAACCTTGAAAGGCTCAGAAAGGCGACCGGGGAGCGTGTCCGCCCCGTCCGAAGGCCGCGAACGGCGCCCGCGCCGGGCGGCGGCGATTGGCCTCGCGCTCACCCTGTGGCTCCTGCCGCTCGCGCTTGGCGCCTCCGGCCCCGCCTCGGGCCTCTTCGTCAACATCCTCGGGCCCTCCGAAGGGTCGTGGACCGCGAACGCCTCGACGAACCTCTGGGGGACCGTAGGCGCCCTTGGGAACTCCACCCAGCTCCTCGACAGCCCCGCCGAGCTTGGAGCGGGCAGCCTTCGCAACACGACCCTCGAAACGGGCGCGGTGGCGCTCAAAGTCCCGCAGAGGGAGAGCTACGGCTACTTCCAGGATTTCACGGGGCTTGTAGGCGTCTCGAGGATCGACGGACATTGGCCGGCCAAGATCTCCGACACGGCGTGGGCCGTAACCTCGTCGTCCTCGGCGGGCGCGAGCCCTCCGGCGCTCGTCCACACGGGGACGCTCAATGAGAAGGTCTTCTGGACCGTGGTTCTGCCCGGCCCGCTCGTGGAGGGCTCGCTCGCTTTCAAGTACGGCTGCGAGGCGAACGGGAACCTCACGGTCGCCGTTTCGACGAGCGGGTTTGGCCCGAACGAGCTCACCCTCGTGTCCACGGGCAGCCGCGCGCAGACCGCCTTCAACACGTCGCTCACCCCGACATTCGCTGGAGCGTCCTCCCTCTTCGTCCGGGCGTCGGCGCGCGCGACGAATGCCTCTGCAAGCGCCTGCTCGATCGACGACTTCGAGTTCTTCGCCGAATTCGTGCCCTCGACGGCGAACCCGACGTTCACGTTCTTCGACGACTTCACGCTCGGCCTCAACGCGGCCTGGGACCTCACCGACGGGCGATGGTCCGTGTCGGGCCCGACGGATGTCCGGGGGACCTCGGACCCGCCGGGGCTCCTGCACATCGGCTCGCAGCGCACGTCGGCCTTCATCAACCTCGCCTTCGCCGCGCCGATCCGCAACGCGACGATCTCGTTTGACTACAAGACGAACTACTACGGCCGGGTCGCCGCGTACCTTGGCGGGGACGGCTCGAGCGAGGGCCAGATCCTCGCCGACGACGGCTCCTACATGACCCCCACGACCTTCTCGATGGACGTGACCTCGATCCTCTTGGGGGGGCACAGCCTCCGCCTGCGCATCGACGGCTCGGCGACACTCTCGACGTGGAACGAAAGCGGCGTCGACGATGTGCGGATCGAAGTCGAGACGGACGGCGCGTTCGTCGAGGGCTACGAAGGCGGGTACACGGGCCCGGTCCTGGACGCGGCCGTGCAGGTGACACTCGATGCCGTCACGTGGTCGACAAGCGCTCCCGCGGGGGCGTGGATCGGCTTCTATGTGAGGGCCTCGGCAGACGGCCTTGCATACACAGGCTTCCAGCCCGTCGCCGGCAACGGCACCTCGCCCCTTTCCTCGCCCTACCGGTACTTCCAGCTGCGCGCGAACATGACGGCGCCCGCGGCCTCCGCGCCTGTGCGCCTGGAGTGGCTGAGCATCCGGTACCACGGGATCGCCGAGCTCTCGTGGTCGGCCGGAGGCGGCCCCTGGAACAGCCTGCCCCTGCAAAGCCCCTGGAGCGTGCAGGCGCCGCTTTCGGGAGGCGCGAACACCTTCACGGTGCGCGCGAGGGACACGACGGGCGCCTTGGCGGAGCGGCGCGTGAATGTGAGCCGCGACGTCTTTTCGCCCGGGCCGCCCGGCGCGCCGCAAGGGCCCGCGATCACGGGCGCCGTGAGCGCGACGTGGACATGGGCCGCCGCCCCCGACGTGGGGCTCGGCGTCGACCACTACATCGTGGACGCGGGCACGACGCCTGGGGGCAGCGAGCTCGTCGCCGGCCAGCCGATCGACGGCACGGCCTACACGATCGGCGTGCTGCCGGAGGTCGCGACCGTGTATGTGCGAGTGAGCGCCGTCGACGGGGCGGGGCTTGTGGGCCCCTACTCGGCCGTCTCGGAGCCGACGCTCGTGGACCGGGTGCCCCCGGGGGGCTTCGCGTTCCGCGGCCCCGGCCCCTACATCAACGCCTCGGAGGTCCTCTTCAACTGGTCGGAGCCGAACGAGGTGGGCTCATGGGTCGCGTATTACATCGTGCTCGTCGGGACGGCGGCCGGCTCGGCAAACGTGGCCGACACGACCTCGCTTGACACCTCCTTCGCCGTCTCCGGGCTCGAGAGCGGCCGGCGCTACTACGCGACGGCGATGGCGGTCGACGCGGCGGGGAACATCGGGCCCCTCGTCACCTCGGGCGGGACGCTCGTCGACCTCGACGCGCCGGGGCCGCCGGGCGCGCTTTCGAACCCGGCGGAGTGGACGAACGAGGCCTCCTTCGGGTGGACCTGGAGTGCGGCGACCGACCCGCTCACCGGGATCTGGGGCTACCGCGTGCGAATCGGGAGCCAGCAGGGACTTGACGATGTGCTTACGGCCGAGGTCGTCGAGCGGGCGTTCAGCCTGGTCACAGGGATGGACGGCCGAACGTACTACGTCGCGGTGGCGGCCCTCGACCTTGCGGGCAACGAAGGTCCCTCCGTCCGCGGCGGGCCCGTGCGTGTCGACCGCTCGCCGCCCCCGGCGGTGGCGCTGCCCGCCTTCGGCGCCTTTGTCTCGCAGCCGGGGCTCACGGTCGAATGGCCGGTCCCCGTGGACCTGCCCACGCCGGGCGCCTCCGGCATCGAACGGTACGAGGTGACCATCGTGGAAGGCGGGTCGCCCCGCACGCTTTCGAGGGCGTCGAACTACACGCAGCTCTCGCTCCTCGACAACGTGGTCTATGAGGTCCATGTCGTGGCCGTGGACAACGCGGGCAACCGGGGCGCGGACGCCGTCGTCGCGTTCAAGACGGACATGACCGGCCCCTCCGCGCCAGGGGGCGTCGAGCTCGAAGGCGCGACGGCAGGCGGCCAGATGACGGTGCGATGGCAGGTGGCGCAGGACGCCTCGTCCGGCGTCCTCGAGTACCGCGTCAAGGTGGGGACGCGGGCCGGCGAGGACGATGTGGTGGCCGCGCAGGTCGCGACTGGCACCTCGGTCACCTTCCCCGCGCAGACCGGCACGGGCTACTTCGTCACGGTTTGGACGGTCGACCGGGCGGGCAACGAAGGGCCGCCGTCGGAGGCCGGGCCGTTCAGCGTCCAGTCCCCCTTGGCCATCTCCGTGACGAGCGCCACGGGCCTCCTCTTTGTGCTGGCCGCCGCGGGCCTCGCTACAGGCGCGGTGGCCCTTGCGGTGCGGGTCGTTTCCAGGCGCCGCGCGAAGGCGCGCAAGCGCGCGCCCTAAGGCTTCACGGAAAACCCGTCGGACACGCGGACGCGGAAGCCGCGCACCTCGCCGCCGCTCTCGGACTTCGCGTCGACCACGGCGAGCGCGAGGAGCGCGAAGATCGGCGCGCCCATCATCTTCGCGAGCTTCTCCGTGGCGGGCTCGTCGCTCTTCGTCACGAGGAATACGCAGCCTCCGAGCCGCGCGCCGGCAAGCTTCATCGCGAGCATCGAGGCCTTCAGCGTCGCGCCCGTCGAGATGATCGAGTCGACGAACCAGTAGGTCTTCCCCTCCTCGAGGCCGTTGAAGGAGAGGTTCGACTCCGAGTAGGCCGTGCGGCGGCGCACGACGATCTCGCCCGGGACCTTGTACTCCTTCTTGCGGGCGATGAAGAGGGGCACCTTGAGGTCCTTGGCGAAGTCGAAGGCGAGGGGGATCCCCATCGCCTCGACGGTGATCACGCCGTCGACGGGCGGGCGGGCCGCCCGGTCGGGGAACGCGAGGTCGACGCAGTCGGAGGCCAGCGCGGAGACGAAGGCGGGGTCGAGGGACGGGAAGCCGTCGAGGACCGGGTGCGTGACGTAGGCGTAGTCGCCCATGGCGACGACCTGGGCCTGGGCAAGTTCGGACTTGAGGCGCGCCTTGGCGGACTTTCCGGCCTCCGTGTTGGGGGCGGGGATTGAACTCATCGGGGTGTGAGGCAAGCGCCCCCGCGCTTTCAAACCTTCGGGGGGGGCAGCCATGGGCCGAGCGCAAGGGCCGCGTGGGAATCTACATCAAGGCGCCCGGGCCGATGGGCGACGGGGGAGAGGTTGGCGCGACGAGCGTCGGAGCAGCGTGAATTGATGGACACCACGGCCAAAGGGGCGGTCTCCGAGCTCCTGATCGCCAACGCCGTGACCACAACGACGGGAGGGCGGCTCAAGGTCGCGAGGTCATGGCCCGACGACCACGGCGTGGACTTCGTGGCCTATCAGCCCGGATTCGACCTGCACCTCGAACTCCAAGTAAAGGCGGCCTACGCGGTGGGCAAGTTCGGGGCTCTCCAGTTTCGCGTGAACCTCAAGGAGGTCCCGCCGGGCGCCGGCAACTGGTTCCTGCTCGGCTGCCGCGTCCTGCCGGGCCTTCAAGGGCTTGGCCCTGCGATGTGGTTGATCCCGGGAAGCGCGCTGCCGCGGCCCCGGCCCGGCCGGGCGTTCTTCCAGCTCAGCGTGTGGCCGGCGAAGGGGAGCCGCTCGAAGTGGAACGCCTACCGGATCGAGGCGGGCGACCTCGGGAACGCCCTGAGGGCGCGCCTGGCGGCGCTGGCGGCCTCGAGGGGCCGCAAGGTGCCGCGGCCGTGGGACAAGGACGTGCCGGAAGCCACCTGGGGGTGGGTGAGCGAGAACGCGATCGTCCACGCGGTGGCCCGCGCAAGCGACGGCGCGATCTGCGCGTTCCGCCCGGTCGCCGACACGGTGGGGATGGACCTCGCGTTCGCCTCGATGGACGGGACGGCCGCGGTGGCCGCGCAATTGAAGGGAACTTTGACGGAGGACTTCGCGGCGAAGGTCTTCGCGCGCGTGCCGGAAGCGACCTTTCGGCCGCGCAAAGACCGGCTACTCCTAGTCAGCGCGTACTCGCGCAAGCGCAGGGAGTTGGCGCCCAAGGTCTGGGTGATGACCATGGCTGAGTTCGCAGCCTCCTCGCACGTCACCGGGGGCGTCCGCCACATGAGTGCGTCGCCGCGGGAGGGCGCCAAGGACAAGTGGGTGCGCTACCGCTATGACCTTTCCGAACTGGCGGTCGTGGTCGGCGCCGCGGTCGAAGGGCGAAGGCGCTTTGGGGCCGCGGCCCGACTCACGGGTGACCGGCGGGCTCTTGAGCACGCGCTTTTCGCTTTGGCGAAGAGGGGGTGAAAAGAGGTGCACAGGGCCGGCTTCCTGCGCGGCCACGGACGGGGGGAACCCTTAGCTTCGGGGAAGGGATTGGGCGGCGCGATGCGCCGCGGCCCCTGCTTCATCGTCCCGCCGCACATCATCGAGTCGATCGCAAGGAACGGGTCGAGCCGCCAGAAGGCGCGCGCGTTCGCGGCGATCGCGGCAAGCGAGAGGATCCGCGGGCGCCGCGAGGCGCTCGGGCTCCTGCCCCGCGGCCTCCACCCGGCCTGCGCGGAGAAGCAGCGCACCGTGTTCGACGCGCAGAACCGCACGCAGCCGCCGTACCGGCTCGCGAGGCGGGAGGGCGCCCGACCCACGAAGGACGTGGCGGTCAACGAGGCCTTCGACGGCGCGGGCTCGACGTTCGACCTCTTCGAGAAGGCCTTCGAGAGGTGCTCGATCGACGGTCGGGGGCTCGCGCTCCAGTCGGTCGTCCACTTCGCGACCTTCTTCGACAACGCGTTTTGGGACGGCGCGCAGATGGTCTACGGCGATGGCGACGGCGACCTCTTCGGCCGTTTCACCGCGTCGGTCGACGTGATCGGCCACGAACTCACGCACGGGGTCACGCAGTACGAGGCGGGGCTCGAGTACTACGGCCAGCCGGGGGCTCTCAACGAGTCCTTCTCGGACGTGTTCGGGTCTCTCGTGAGGCAGCGCCTGCTTGGGCAGGCGGCCGACGAGGCGGACTGGCTGATCGGCGCCGCACTCCTCACCAAGAATGTCGAGGGCGTCGCGCTGCGCTCGATGAAGGCGCCCGGCACCGCCTACGACGACGATGTGCTTGGCAAGGACCCGCAGCCCGCGCACATGCGAGACTTCGTGAAAACCACCAAGGACAACGGGGGCGTGCACATCAACTCGGGGATCGCGAACAGGGCGTTCTTCGAGGCTGCGACGAGGATCGGCGGGCGCGCGTGGGAGAAGCCTGGGAGGATTTGGTACGAGGCGCTCAACGAGGGGCTGAAGCCGCACTCGAGCTTCGCCGACGCGGCCCGGGTGACGGCGGCCGCGGCCCGCAAGCTCTACGGCGCCGGGGGCAAAGAGGAGAAGGCGGTCACGGCGGCGTGGAAGGCCGTGGGCGTGCGGCCCGCGACAAGGTGAGGCGGTCGGCCGTGAAGGTGCGCCTCGTCCGCACAGGCGGCGTCGCGGGGCTCCGCGTGACTACGGAGCTCGATTCGGCCGACCTCTCGGCGGAAGAGTCTCTGCGCC
>DATEUP010000277.1:0-5336 GCA_035283065.1 Thermoplasmatota archaeon
CCCGCTCTCTCCTTGGCGATAACCTTTCGCCCACCCGTTCCCCGCCCCATCTCAACGTTTATTTGGCCCGCGCCACGCTTGCTCCAACCCGGTGGCCCCCCATGGCATCTAAGAAGAAGCCCTCCAAGAGCAAACCCAAGAAGAAGCCCGCCTCCGCTTCCTCGGCCCCCAAAAGACCCCTGATCCCAACGATCATCGTCCAGGCCCCCCCGCCCCCCAAGCCCACGAAACCCGAAGGCCCCTCCTATGAGGAGGCCCGCGTGTTCCTCGAGATGGTCGGCCTCACGTTCACCCCCCACTTCGCGGCCGCCCGCGACTGGTTCCTCGGCAAGTTCGAGGCTAAGGACCTCGCGGACTTCCGCACGAAGTACCCCGACGACTCCGACGAGTACGCCCGGTTCTGGACCGTCTGCGGCTGGTTCGAGACCGCGGGCGTCCTCATGAAGAACCGCCTCCTCCACGGCGACCTCTTCTTCGACCGTTTCGCCGTCGGCCCCTTTTGGAACAAGGCCAAGGTCGTCGTCCACGCGCTCCAGAAGGAGTCCGGCATGAAGGAGCTCTTCGAGAACTTCGAGTGGCTCGTCCGCCGCGAGCAGGCCTGGCACAAGGGCCGCGAGAAAGCTTGAGGCGCTCAAAGCGCGCGCCTCGAACCCCGCCATTCTTTTATACGGCCGCCCAGTTGGGCGACCCTCTTTGCCCCGTTAGTCTAGCGGCCTAGGATCTCAGTCTGTCGAGCTGGGGGCCGGGGTTCGAATCCCCGACGGGGCGCTTTGTCCTCTTCGCGCGCGGCGCACCTTCAGGCAACTGCGTAGGTCCTCAAGCCATCGGCCGCCGCCCGGGTTACCGTGCGGCCGCCGGGCAGCGTCCACTTCGCGGCGGGGGGCGACCAGTTCGCGTCGCCGCGCTCGATGTCGCCGAGTTCGGCCTCAAGGTACTCGCAGTCCGTGTCGACGTCGGGCGTGAGCTTTCGGTCCGTGAGGAGGAGCGCGAGCAGGGCGAGCGCGGGGGGCTTGCCGCGCCACTTCACGGCGAGGAAGGTGCGCCGCGCGTCCGGAGAGTCGAGGAGCAACTTGCGCAGGTCGAAGTACGCCGTGAGTTTGCGGTAGTTCGGGGGCGGCGGGGGGAGGCGGTCGCGGCGCCGCTCGAGCTCGGCGAGGATTTCGGCCCAGGCGGAGGGTGGGATCGAATCGCGTTCCCAGAGGTTCCCTGAGAGGTCGACGGAGGAGCCGGAAATCGAGTAGGAGGCGGCCGGTGCGGCGGCGCCGAGGGTCGGGGAAGCGGCCGCAGATGAGCGCAGGGCCTCAGGGGCCGCGCAGACGAGCTCGTAGGTGACGGCCGCCCCGGCAGCGCCGCCAGGGGGGAGGCGGACGAGGACGAACTCGAGGTTCGGGTAGCGGGCCGGGTGGATGATGATGGCGGGGCCCTTTGGGTCGCCCTTGAAGAGGTCGGCGAGCGCGCGGTTTACGGCGGCCGGGCTGGCCGCGATTGCGAGCTCCGAGAGGGCGTGCAGCTGGAGGGCCGCGCCGGGCGCGCGGGGGGTGTCGGCGATGTCGTCAAGGACCGCCTGGACGACTCGGGCGGCGAGCGAGGCCTCTTCGGTCGGGGGCTTTTCAGGGCCCTCCTCGCGAAGCGACTGGATGAAATTCCGGACGGGGCGCAGCGGAGGGGGCGTGATGTCGTCGCGGAGCTTGAGGAGTCGGTTGATGAGCGAGGGCGTGCGGGAGCCGCCGGGATCGTGGGACTCGGAGAGGAGGCCGGACCAGGGCGGGATGTCGGGGTGGGGCCACTTCGCGTTGCCGGCAGACGCGGTGTACCAGAGGACGACGCGGTCGCGGAGGATGTCGTCGATTGTGTTGATGTCGGAGAGGTCCCGCCTGAGGCGTCCGATGATCTCGTCGGCCTTCCTGAGGAGCGCGTCGGCCTCTTCGCGCGAGGCGGACGCGCGGGCGCGGATCGCCGCAAAGTCGAGGGCGTTGAGGCCTTCGAGGTCGAAGGCGCGGTCGCCGTCCATCTGCAGGAAGCGGTCCGCCGGGTGGAGGGGGGATGCGGAATGGCGGGGGCGGTAGGCCGGCGCAGGGGCGGCGGGCGCGGGGCGCGAGGCGTCGGAAGATTCCGGGGGCTGTTGGGGGACGGGCGGCGGGGGCACGCTCGCGGGCGGCGGGGGCGGGTTGGCAGCACCGGCTGGTGGGCTTGAGACGAGCCAGGCGGCGGTGTTCGGCGTGAGGTTGAGTTGGGCCGCGATTTCCGGAAGGGGGACGCCGCGCCGGTGGAGTTCAAGAGCGCGGTCTTGCAGGGCGAGGACGGCGGCCGCGGGGGAGGGGCCGGGGTTGCCGTAGGCAGCAGGCGCGCTGTAAGGAGCCGCGGGGGGTGCGGCGGGCCTGGCGATGCCCATTGGCGGCCCGTAGGGGAGGGGCGGCGGCGGGGGCGGGGCGTAGGTGGGCGAAGGCCGGGTGTAGGGGCCGTAGCCCGGCGCGAGGGTGGGCGGTTGGGCGGAGGGCACGGTGAAGCCCGCGCCCGGGGGCAAGGAGTGGGCGGCGGAGCGCGCAAGCGCGGCGCCGACAAAGGTGAGGAGGGCGCCGACGAGGAAGCCGCCGGAGGTGAGGAGCGAGAGGGCGGCCGCGACGATGGCGATCGAGGCCCAGGCGTCGACGGAGGCGCGGGGGGACTGCATCTTGGAGCCGGCGGCGAGGATGACGAAGGCGGGGGCCACACCGAAGGTGAGGACCCAGAGGGCGCCGGTGAGGCCCGTGTCGAGGACGGCGGCGAACACGGCGAGGAAGAAGGAGATGAGGAGGAGGAGGGAGCCGCCGACGAGGGTGAGGATCGAGGCCGTGCGGAGGCGTGAGAGGGCGGAGGCGTACGGGGAGGGTTGGGACCAGCCGGAGGCGAGGGGCACGTTGCCGGGCGGAAGGGGGGGCGGGGAGTACAAGGGGAGGGGCCCTCACCGTTGACGGGGTTTTCGCCTTAAACTTTGGCGGGGGCGGGAACCTCAAAGTTGGAGGAGGGCTCAGAGGTCGTCCCGCGGGCCTGGAGGGCGGCGCGCTCTGCGCCAAAGGAGCAGGCCGGCCGTGAGGAGCGCGAGGGCGGCAAGGGCGGTGACGGCGGCCGGCAGCGTGAGGAGGCCGGGGTCGGGGGGCAAGCTCGTTTCGCGCGGGGGAGGGGGAGGCGCCGCGGGCTCGGGCAGGGGCGAGGTGAGGATCGAGGCGCCGGAGCGCAGCCGGAAGGGGGTCCATGGGGTCGCGAAGTGGTGGGCAAGCGAGAGGTTCGTGATGTTCTCGGCAAGGGAGGTGTCCGCTCTATCGGCCCGCGCGCGGTCGATGAGGGAAACGACGGTGGCGAGGGCGAGGGGCGTGTCCGTGCGATTGCACGGCAGGCTCGAGGGGACGAAGGAATCGGTTACGGAGAACTGGCCCTTGGAAGTGCGGCCCTCGATGACGATCGAGACGCGGCCGGCAAAAGGGCGAAGGCGCCCGTGGGCGGTGATGTCGGAGCCCTTGAAGAGGACGGAGAGGGGGGGCACGACCACGTCGAAGGCGGGCTCGAAGAACGTGAGGTTGAGGTCTTCGATGACGGGCTCGGAGACCTCCGAGTAGAAGTCGGAGATCTGGGCGACGACGTCGAGGGCGGGGTCGATGAAGCGGTGGGAGCCGCGGGAGTCGGCCGAAAGGGCGGAGAGGATGTCGATGGAGGCCTCGTAGCCGAGCGCGAGCGTGTGGATCGAGGCCCCTGCGCCGTTGCGGGTGCGGGCAAGGGCGAGGATCGTCTCGCGGTCCGTGGGGGGGACGGTCGGGTTGCCGTCGGTGAGGAGGACGACCATGGGGAGCGAGCCGGGGTCTTCGGCAAGGTCCGTGAGGGAGCGGTTGATGGCCGCGGCGAGGTTCGTGGTGCCGTAGGCCGACTGCGCGTTGATGCGGGAGACGGCGCGAGAGATGTTCGTCGAGGAAGCGCTTTCAAGGCCGGAGGTGAGCGGGACGACCTTCGTGTCGAAGCGCAGGACTTCGAAGCGGTCGTCGGGGGCAAGCTGCTCGAGGATCCCTGCGAAGGCGGCCTTGGCTTGGGCGGCCTTGTCGCCGGCCATGGAGCCCGAGAAGTCGATGACGAAGGAGATCGACTTCGGGAGGGGCTCGAGGGCGAGGTCGAGGGAGGCGGGGAAGAAGGCGTAGGAAAAGGTGCCGCCGCCGGAGTCGAGGCAGTAGGAGACCATGCCTTGGCCGGCGGTCACCTGGGGCGTGAAGTTGAGGAACAGGAAGCCGCGCGAGGGGGCAAGGGTGACATCGGAAGCCGTGAGCGTGACGCGGCGGGTGCCGACCCCGGAGGGCGACGCGTTGAAGGGGGAGGAGAACTGGACGGAGACGATGGGGGAGGCAAGCTCGACGGAGGCGTTCAGGAAGAAGGCGTCCGAGGGGGTGAGGCCGTCGAGGGGCAGCGCGTAGCGGTAGGCGCCGCGCACCGCGCGCAGCGTCTGGGCCCAGGAGACGACAAGGACGCTGCGGTCGTGGGCCGGGACGCGGACGGCAAGCGCGAGGGTGGAGAGGAAGGATCCTTCGGGCGCGGGCTCCTCAGGAAGGGCCGCGAGCCATGCGCCTTCAGCGCCGGTCGCGTTCTGTGCGGAGGGCGATGCGACCTCCGCCTCCTCGACGACGGTGCCGGCGTTGAGGACGGCGAGCCTTGTGGCAAGGGCGGCTGCGGGGAAGCGCTGGTGGACGGCGAACCAAGCCTCGGTCTCGCCGGTGTTGACGAGGGTGCGGCGCACCTCCGTGACGGCCGTGCCGTCGACGATCGAGACCGAGACCTCGACGGGCAGGAGCGGCCCTTGGGGGGCCGCACCGGCAAGGGGGAGCGAGGAGGAAAGGACAAGGGCCGCAAGAGCAAGGGGAGCGAAGGAAGACGTGCGGCGCGGCCTGCGTTTCAATGGCTGCCTCATGAAAGCAGGGCAGGGGGGGAGAAAAGGACTTGCCTAGGGAGTACGCGAGGTCGTCAACGGGGGAAAGGGGGCGAAGCGCCGCCGGGGGGCCCTCCCGTAGCGCTCAACGGGCGCGCGCGCGGGAGCCTCGGGCAAGCGCGAACGAAGCGGCCGCAAGGCCGAGGAGGGCGAGGGCGGCGCCGGGGCCGGGGGTGGAGCGGGACGGCGTGGCGGCGTAGGGCGAGGCGAGAGGCTGGACCTCCGAGGGCGTAAGCGCGCTCGAGGTCGTCACGCGCATGGGGACGGGGAGCAGCACGTGTCCGTTCGAGAGGGTGGGAGGCACGACGACGACCAGCGACGTGAAGTCGGTCACGAAGGAGTACTTGAGGGCGACGGCGACGAGGTCCAAGATGGCCTCACGGTCGCCGAGGGC
>DATEUP010000278.1:0-4980 GCA_035283065.1 Thermoplasmatota archaeon
GGCAGCCTTGGGGCCGCCCGCGTCGCTTCCGCCGGCGCCCCCGCAGCCGCGCTACGCGCCGCCGGAGCCTGAGCCCGAGCCCTACGCGCCGCCTTACGCCCCGCAGCAGTACGCGCCGCCGCAATATGCGCAACCGCAGTACGCCCAGCCGCAGTACGCGCAGCCGCAGTACGCGCAACCGCAGTACGCGCAACCGGAGTACGCGCCGCCCGAGCCCGTAGCGCCGGCGCCGGTGGAAGCGGCTCCTCCGCCGCCGCCCGCGCGGACGCGCGCGCCGCCAGCGCCCCCCGCGCCCCCGGCCGCCGCCGGGGGCCAGGAGCCCGTCTCGAAGGTGCGCTGCCCGCAGTGCAAGCACATCGTGCCCGTGTTCACGGCCGAGCGGCCGACCCCGATCCGCTGCCCGAACTGCGGGAAGCGCGGGATGCTCACGAAGTAGGCCGACAAACGGGACCGGCCCCGCGAGCCTGGATCCTTTTCGCCCTATCGTTGGGGGGGGACGTGTCTACCCGCCCTTTGGCAACCCGTCCATCATTGCAGCCGCCCGCTGTTTCGTAAGTTTCCCCTGTAGCGTTGGATTGGCAAGCTCAAAAGTGAGCTCGCGCACCGTTCCTCGAGGATTGAAAGCCAGATCATCCCGGACCTCCAAGGCGTTCGCCCAATCTTCCACATCCGTTTCGGAAAGGGTTCCGTCACAATACCGTTTGAGAACGGCGCCGACATGTTCGGGGCGGACCTCGAAAAGGGGCTCGTCGGCATCCCATCCGTACTTCGCAAGGTCCCCAAGGAGCCGGAGCAAAGGACCCCCCAATTCGACGAGGTCTTGGAGCAAGGCGCGGCGGCTTTCGCGAGCATTAGTCAGAGGCAACACCCCGCGCCGGGCCCTTGTCGAAAGGCTCATTCGTCGCTTCTTCGCCGCGCCGCAACTGCTAGCGCGCCGCCCGCAAGAGCGAGAAGCACAAGCGCGGCCGAGGGCCCCGGCAGGAACCCGCCGCCCGTCGAGGGCTTCGTGGCGGTCACGGGGGCGCCCGTCGAGGCCTTGGCTCCCGCGTTGCCGAGGTTGTCGACGCCCCAAACCGTCACGTAGTAGGGCGTGTCGAAGCGCCCGGTCCAGCTGTAGGTCGTGCCCGAGACCGTGCTCTCGCCAACGACGTCCGAGCCGCCGGGCGTCGTGCCGACTTGGATGTGGTACTCCTTGAGCCCGGCCCCCGCGTCGGAGGTGCCGTTCCAGGTTGCCGTGAGGCTGGGGCCCGACGCATCGCTAACGACAACCCTGAGGCTCGTGGGGGGGACGGGCCCCGTCTGGTCGGCCGTAAAGGCGAGCGAGGCGCTCGCGCCCTCGTTGCCGGCGCGGTCGACGGCAGCCACCGCGACGGTGTAGTGCACGCCGTCGGCGAGGGTGAGCGTGAAGGTGAGCGAGGAGACCGAGGTCTCGTTGACCGCGCTGCCCGCGCTCACCCGCACGAGGTAGTGGTCGATGCCCGAAGCGTTCGTGGCCGGCTGGTCGGTCGAGGGGTCCCAGGAGATCGCTTGCGAGAGGTTCCCGACAAAGGCCGCGACCGGGTCGAGCGCGGGGGCCGTGGGCGCCGCATCGTCGACAAGCACGGGGGGCGCCGTGTACGCGACGCCGATGTTCCCCGCGCGGTCGACCGCGCGCACCTCGAAGTAGTAGCGCGCGCCGGCCGGGACAAAGGAGATCGAGTAACTCGTCTGGAACCACGAGGCGGAGACGACGTCCGAGGCCCCGGGGCTCGTGCCGATCGACACGAGGTAGTGGTCGACCCCCGAGAGGGCGTCTGTCGCGGCGGACCAGCTCCACGTGAGGCTGCTGAGGTTCGTGAGCGCGGGCGGCGAGCTCGCCGTGAGGGGGCCCACGGGCGCGGTCGTGTCGATCGTGGTGCCGGAGCTTGGCGTGACCGGGCCCTCGTTCTGCGCCCCGTCAAGCGCGCTCACGGAGAGGAAGTAGGTCTCGCCGCTCACGCCCTGCGGGTACGTGAAGGTCGTCGCAGTCGTGGACGCCGAGGCGATGTCGGCGGTGCCCGGCACATGTCCGAGGCGCACGAGGTAGGCCGAGACGCCCGAGCCGAAGTCTTGGGCAATCGACCAGGTCCACGTGAGGGTCGAGTTCGTCGTGTAGGCGCCGGGGCCCGTGATCGATACGGGGCCGGGCGGCGTGCGGTCGATGAGCGTGCCCGCCGAGGGCGGCGACGCGGGCCCCTCGAGGCCCGCGAGGTCGAAGGCGCGCACGGTAAGGTAGACGCGCTGGTTGTCCGGCAGGCCTGTGGCCGTGTAGGAGGTCCCGGTTACTGCGACGTCGGCGCCGAGTTCCGCGCCGTTCGGCGTGAGCCCCACGTCGGCGATGTAGTGGTCGATGCCGAGGCCCGTGTCGGTGGCCGGGCCCCACGTCCAGGTCGCCTCCGTGATGTTCGCGACGGCGGGCGCCTGCGGCGTGCCGGGGGCCGAGGGGGGGAAGGTGTCGCGAAGGACCTCGACGACTGAGGTGACGGTCGCGCCCGTCGAGTCCGTGGCGCGCACGGTGATGTTGTTCGAGCCGCCGACCAGTAAGACCGAGGCGGACCACGAGGACGTCCCGCTCGCCGGCGACCACGCGGCCCCGTTCACGGAGACCTCGACGCGCTCGACGCCGCTGAAGTTCAGCCCGACGCGGTCGACCGTGGCGTTTAGAAGGCCGGGCGTGGACGAGAAGTCCAGCCGGAATTGGGTGTAGCGGCCGCTTGCGGGGTTCGGCACCTGGCCGGAGGTCGCGACAGGGCCCCACGCCGAGAACGAGATGTTGTTCGTGGAGGCGCGGAAGGACATCGCGCGGGTCGTGCCCGCGGGCACCGACCCGTTCCAGTCGAGGGCGGTGAGGTTCGACGCCTGCCCGAGGTCGATGACCGCGCTCGTGTAGCTGCCGGTGTACGTGAGGCCGAGGTTGCCGGTGAGGGTGAGGTTCAGGCTGAAGTCGTCGACGCCGCACGTGCCGTTGAGCGGGCCGCTGTTGGACTGGAAGCGCACGTGGAAATCGCGCGTCCCGGGGAAGTATGTGGCCAGGTTCAGGGAGTAGACCGTGTGCGCGGGGCCGCTTGCGCTGAAGACGAGGGTATTCTCGACCGAGCTGTTGCCGGCAAAGGCCGAGAACGACCCGTTGACTTCGCACTGGTAGTGGAAGGAGAGGCTCCCTGCCGAGAGGGACGTCGCGAATCCCCACTCGGCCGTGACCGACGTGTTGGCGGGGACGAAGTGGACGAGGGCGGGGGGCGTGTCGGAGGCCGTCGGGTTGCCGCCGACGAGCCAGCCGGACCCGGCAAGTGCCCACGGCGTGTGCTCGTCGTTGGCCGTGCCGTTCGTGAAGTCGTCGAAGAAGCGGTGCGCCGAGGAGGCCGACTTCGTGTACTCGGCGACGATGTCGAAGTCGTCGAGGCTGCAGGCGGTGTTCGTGGCCGCAGAGGCGCCCGCGACGATGCGCACGTAGAGGGCGCGCGCGCCGGAAAGAGGCGTCGTGAGGTTGAAGGAGAAGGGGGTCTCGGGGGCGCCGCCGGAGGAGGCGAGGACCGAGGACTCGTTGGCCATCCGGCCGTCCGAGGAGACGCTGACCGTGAGTTCGCCGTTGGCTTGGCACAGGTACGAGAAGGCCAGGCTCCCGGAGACGAGTGGGCCCGGGAGGACGGCGATGAGGGTGTTCTTCTCGGAGGAGGTGCCGGTATGGACGAGGCTCGGCGGGTACGAGACGCCGGCGACGGCGGAGTTGATCGTCCACGCGGTGCCGTTCCAAGGCCACATCCAGAAGCCGTCGGGGCGCGTGGACTGGCCGGACATCCCCGTGAAGGACTGGAAGTAGCGCCACGTCTCGGTGGCGGGGATGTCGTGTTGGAGGATTCCGCCCGCGACGGAGGTGTTGATCTCCGTCCCGCCCAGGAAGTCCGCGTCGCTGTCGAGCGCGAGGCGGTCGGCCGTGGCCCCGGAGGCTGTTCCGGCGACCGACGCGGTGTCCGAGGCGGTCCACAGGCCCCCCAGGGGTGTCGTGATCGTGACCGTGAGGGCCGAGGCGCCAAGGGAGAGAGCAAGGACAAGGGCCGGCGCGAGGGCAAGGACTGCGGACGCGCGGCGGGCCAGTGCATCGGAGCGGTGGGCACGTTTGGACATGGACACGACCCGTCGTGCGAGAGCCCCGCCGCTAGATAAGGATTCCACCCGGAGCCCTCGAATCGACGCACGGTCGCGCGGGCGATCATACCTTCAAATGGGTTGAAGGGAGATCGAGCGGCAAGGGCCGACCGGGGCAGGCTGGGGAGGCGGGCAAGGTGAAGGGGCCAGCCAGCGCGGGCACGGTCTCCTACGCGGCCGAGCTTGCACCGAGCCGGTTCGGGACCCACCGGATGATTGCCGCGAGGGTGGCCGACGGCGCGAGGGTGCTGGACGTGGGGGCCGGCGAGGGCGCCCTTGGGGTCGAGCTTAAGGGCAGGGGCTGCAAGGTCGTCTGCCTCGAGGTCGACGAGGCGCGGGCTGGCAAGGCGCGGGAAAAAGGGCTCGAGGTCGTGCTGCGGAACATCGAGTCCGCGGGGCTCGAAGACTTGGGGCGGTTCGAGGTGGTCGTGTGCGCCGATGTGCTGGAGCACCTCCTTGACCCGGCGGCGGCGCTCCTCAGGGTCAAGGCGGCGCTCGCGCCGGGCGGCAAGGTGCTCGCCTCGATCCCGAATGTCGCATTCTATGGCGTACGCCTGCGGCTGCTTTCAGGGCGCTTCGACTACACGGACACGGGGATCCTCGACCGCACGCACCTGCGCTTCTTCACGCGCAGGACGGCGAGGGAGCTCTTGGAGGGGGCGGGCCTGAAGGTGACCTATGAGGCGATCACGATCGCGCCGCCCACGAGCGCGGTCCCGGGAATTGTCTCGCGGTGGGAGCGCCTCCTCGAGAGGCGCGCCGCGGGGGTTGCCGTCCACAAGGCGCTTTCCGTGGCGCCGGGGTTCTTCGCAAGCC
>DATEUP010000279.1:0-14080 GCA_035283065.1 Thermoplasmatota archaeon
TGCCCACACTCCGCCGAAGGCGCCATCCGAGCATAAAAGTCTTGGCGGCTGCGCCGGTCGCCGAACCGCCGATCGATTTGGCTCGGCGCCCACGTGCCCAAAGGAAGCCCGTCGGACCCCAGGGCCGCGCAATCGGAACTGCTTGGAGAAAGCGCGGCGCCGCGCCTCGAAGGGGCGCGGTCGACCCACGGCGTCGGTCGGCAGCCGCCCTGCCCCGCAGATGGGGCTTTCCAGCAAGACGCGCCCAAGGTTTTTATCCACGGCCAGACGATCCGAAGGGCCGTCGCGCCGCGCGCGGGGGCTGTCTCCAGTGGAATTCCGCTACTACAACGACAAGCTCGCCAAGAAGCCCAAGCTCTCGGTGGACGGCATCGTCCCCGTCTCGCTCCACTTCTCCCACTTCAAGGGCAACAAGACGCCCCCACGCTACAAGGCGGACACGGGGACGGAGATCGCGATCAAGGTCGCGGAGGACTCGTCCTTCGACCGCAACCGCGTCCCGATCTGCACGAACAACCACTACGACACCGACGGCGTGCTCGCCGTCTGGGCCATGTGCTTCCCGGAAGACGCCGTCCTCACGAAGGAGGTCGCGATCAAGGCCGCGGAGACTGGCGACTTCAACCACTACTCGACCGACGAGGCGTTCAAGGTCGACGCGGCGATCGAGGGGTACCGGCACGCGCCAAGTTCCCCGTACGCGGCGACGATCGCGGGGCTCGACCAGGCGGCAGCCGACGGCTACGTGTACCAGAAGCTCTCCCACATGTTCCCCGACCTCTGGCAGGACATCGAGCGGCACAAGTCGCTCTGGGAGAAGCCCCTCGAGGAGGTCAACCGGCACTTCGACGCGTTCCGCTCGAAGCAGTTCGCCGTGAAGGAGCTGTGGGACGACTGGCTCACGGTCGTCGAGGGGCCCTTCGCGCCGCACCCTGTGGCGGTCGACCGCTTCTGCCAGGGCCGGGTGTTCCTCCTTGCAACGCCGGGGCCCCTGAAGAAGGGCTCGACATTCGAGGTCGACTACGCGTACTGGAGCTGGGCCGACACGGTCCAGAGGGAGAAGGTGGAATGGGTCGACTTTGGGCCCCTTGCCGAGACCCTCAACCAGAAGGACAAGGGCGATGGCAAGTGGCTCACGCACTGGCAGGGGCAGGGGGACACGGCGGTCTTGCGCTACGCGAAGGAAACGGGGAAAGGCGCCGACTCTGCGGTCTCCGCAGCCGACCTCACGGAGGCGCTGCGCCACCACCTCAAGACCGGCAAGAAGGTCGCGCCCCCCGCGCCAGCGCCGGAGCCTGCCGCTTGAAGGCGGGGAGCCCGCGATGCGGCTCCGCGTCGGCTGCAGCGGCTGGTCGTACCCCGAGTGGGTGGGGCCGTTTTACCCCCGGGGCACGCAGAGCGGCGACTTCCTGAAGCACTACGCCCGGGTTTTCGACGTCGTCGAGGTCGACTCGACGTTCTATGCGGTCCCTGACCCTTCCCGAGTCGAGCGGTGGCGCAAGGAGACGCCGGAGGGTTTCGTGTTCTGCGCCAAACTGCCCCAGGAGGTGACGGGCGGGCGGCGAACGCCGCCCGCGAGCGGCAAGGCGCCGGCCGAACCGCCGGCTGCCGAGGTCCTCGGCGAGTTCCTGCACGCGATCGACCGGCTCGGCGACAAGCGCGGGCCGCTCGTTGCCCAGTTCCCGCCAAGCTACGGGAAAAAAGGGCACGCGGAGGAGTTCCGAGGCCTGCTCGATGGGCTCGGCGGGCGGCGGTGCGCGTTCGAGTTCCGGCACGAGTCCTGGTTCGAGCCGGCAACGTACCGCGCGCTTACCGAGGCAAACGCCGCGCTGGTCTGGTCGGAAGTTGCAGGCGTGGAGGTCCCGCCCCAAGTGACCGCGGACTTCGCGCTCGTCCGGTTCATTGGAGACCGGTCCTTTGAGCCCGCGGGCCGGACTGTCGAACGGAACGACCCCGCGATGGCAAGGTGGGCCTTACGCCTCGAGGAACACGAGGAGGGCCTCAAGGACGGCTTTGTGTTCTTCAACAACCACTTCGAGGGGTTTGGCCCCGAGAGCGTGAACCGGTTCCTCTCGAAGGTCGGGCGCAGCCCGGTGGATTGGCGAAGCCTCCTCGAGGGGGGAGGCCCCGCGCAGCGGCGCCTCGGGGAGTTTTGAGCGCGCGGGGGTTGAAATCATTGGGCCCCCCTTCCAGGCAGGATGCGCCCTGCGACCCGCAAGTTCCGCCGCGAGCTCGACCAGAAAGTCGAGAGGCTTCGTGACCGCATCGGGGCCTTTGACGCCGGATCGCTCGCGCAGGGCCAGAACCCCGGCTTCGACCGCCTCTCCGAGTGCCTGTTCCTGCGGGGCGAATGGGAGGAGGCGAAGGCGCTGGCGGCAAGGGCCGCGGCCTACTGGAGCGCGGCGGTCGCCGCCGCCCCGTCCGAGCCCCAGAAGTGCGAGCCCGCCTTCCACTTCGCCTCGTCGCTGCTTTTCGCCGACGACCTCGAGCGCGCGCGCGCGGCGTTTTCCGATGGCGTGCGCCTGTTTGCCGAAAGCGGCCTTGCAGGCTCCGACGACACGGGGTACATGGCCGTCGCCTGCGGCGACCTGCGCCGCGCGGAGGTCGTGTTCCACGCCACGGTGGTCGCGGACATGGGCGCGCAGGGGATGTCGGACTTCAAGAAGTTCGCCCTGCGCTTCCCCGACACGCCCCGCCTCCTCAAGCTTGAGTTTGCCCAGGGCCTTGCCCGCGCCGACGCCGCGCTCGTCGGCAAAATGGCCCTCATGGAGCGATGGCTTACGCCCGAACCCGAGGGGGTCACGAGCTTCCGGACCGAGGAGTGGTTCTTCGCCGCGCACCAGGCCGTCCTCGCGCAGCTTGGCCGCGGCGAGGCGCCGCGCTTCCAGCTCTACGATGGGGACGTCGCGCCCGGCCTTTCGGAAAAGCGCGGGTGACCGGCGCGCAGAGTCGCGGTCATTTCTTGCCCCTGCGCGATCCGGGAAAGGCGCGCCCCTTCTTGCGCGGCCCGCCAGCCGGGCCCGCCGGCGAGGGCTCGCCGGCCTCCTCGGCCGCGAGCGATTCAACGGCGTGGTCGATGTAGGGGTCAAGCCCGGGGGACCCCTCGCCCTTGCGCCCCGACACGTAAAGGGAACCGTATTCGGTCCTGAAGCGGTGCAGATCTTCGCGCGTCTTGAACCCGCCCCACGGGAAGCCGAGGCCCTCGGGGATCGGCCGGTCGTCAAACACGCGCTCGGAAGCGACCTCGGCGAACCCCGCCCGCTTGAAGAGGGCAACCCACTCGGCCTCTCTAAGGTAGTGCATGGGCACGGGGATGTCGTCCTTCCAGGCCGCCGAAGGGGGGTTCTCCGGGTAGAAATCCGTGAGGAAGTGGAAGGAGCCGCCGGGCTTGAGGAGCCGCCACGCGGACTTGGCCGCCGCGAGCGGGTCCTTCGCGTAGTACAGCGCCTCCATCGAGAAGGCGTGGTGGAACGAGGCGTCCCCAAAGGGTACATCCTCGAAGGGCGCGACGAGGAACTTGACGGGGTACTTGCCCGAGGCAAGCGCCCGGGCCTGCTTGATGAGCTCCTCCGACACGTCGACGCCGACGCAGAGGCCGATCGTCGGGACCTTTTCGGCGATGTAGCGCGCGGCCCACCCCGTGCCGCAGCCCAGATCGATGAAGGCTTCGTCGTAGCCGACCTGAAGGCGGTCGAGCACCTTCCGGCCCGTGTGGGCGTGCGCCTCCTCCATCTTCGGGCCCGCGCCCCTTCGCGCCCACTCGTTGAAGGGGCCCGCGTTTTCGTGAGGCATCGGGCTCCCTCAATTCGCCGGCCTCTCCGGAGCCGCCTGGACCTGCCGGATGAGCGCGGCGGGGTCGCTCGTCGGGATGTTGCAGTGCGTGCCTCGACACACGCAGGCCGCCGGGAGCTTCTCGCGGGGGTAGCCCCGGGCAAAGTCCCTCGCCGACTCGGGGAAGCCCGCGGGCGGCTCGGCACCTGGCTCGACCCAAACGACCGCCTTGTGGGGCGGAAACGCGCGGACCGCCGCCTCGAAGAGCGCCCGCGCGCGCGCATCGCCCTTCCTTCCCGCGACCGTCACATGCACGGGGCGCTCGAGGTGGAGGCGCACGGCCTGCCCATAGGTCCCCGCGAAAATTCCATACTTCGGCGCCGCCTCCGCGAAGGACGCGAGGAGCGCGCCGGCCCCCTCCCGGTACGCCGAGTTGCCCGTGAGCGCATCGAGGCGGTCGAGCACGATCGCCGCCACGGCGTTTCCGGCCGGCGTCGGCGCGTCCTGGAAGGGCTTCACCTTCGCGCCGAAGGCCTGTGAGCCTGCGGTTTGAGCAAGGGAGGGCGCCGTGTCAAGGAGAGCGCCGTCGGCGTCTCGGAATTCCTTGAGCAGGAGGTCTCCGAGCGTGCGCGCCGCCTCGAGGTACTTCGCGTCCTGCGTCGCCTCGAACACGTCGAGCAGCCCCAACGCGAACATCGCCTGGTCGTCAAGGAGCCCCCAGACGCGCGCGCCCGAGTCGGGGCGCCACTGGTGCGCCATGCCGCGCGCGGGGTCAAAGCACTCCTTGAGCAGGAAGTCCGCGGTCCTCACCGCGAAGTCGCGGCAGCCCTCGTCGCCAAGCGCCTTCCAGGCCTCGACGTAGGCGGACACCGCAAGCCCGTTCCAAGACGTGTACACCGTTCGGTCGACGAAGGGCGCGTCGCGCACGTCGCGCGCCGCGAGCATCCGGGCCTTCGCGCTCAGGACGATCGACTCGATCTCCTTCTCGCCCTTCTTGTGGCGCTTGGCGAGCGCTTCGGTCGTCGCGGCGACCCAGAGGACGTTCTTCGCGGCGTTGTGGTGCATCTCGCCGTGCGGCTTCACGTCGTAAAGCTCCGCCGCGACCTTGTACTCGTCCGTCCCCTTGCCGAGGGCCTCCTCGAGCTCCCGGTTCGTCCATGTCCAGTAGTCTCCGTCGTCGCCTTTCCCCACGTCGGCGTCCTGGGACGCGAAGAAGCCCCCGCGCTCGCGGTCGGTCAGGACACGGTCGAGGTAGGCAACCGTGCCGCGGGCCACCTCTGCGAACGCCGGGTCCTTGAGCACCTGGAACGCGTGCGCGAAGTTCCGGAGGATCTCCGCGTTGTCGTAGAGCATCTTTTCGAAGTGCGGGACGACCCACTCCGCGTCCGTCGAGTACCGGTGGAACCCGCCCCCGATCTGGTCTGCCACGCCGCCTTGGGCCATCCGCGTGAGCGTCACCTCGACGACTGTCTTCAGCGACTCGTCACCCGCGGCCGCCACTTCGGTGAGCGCCACCTCGATGGCGCCCGTGTGCGGGAACTTCGGCGCGTCGCCAAAGCCGCCGTTCCGGATGTCGAAGTTCATGAGGCAGGAGTCGAGCGCGCGCTTCACGATCGAAAAGGACACCGTGCCCTCCGCCTTGGCCGCCCCGTCGCCCTTCGATAGGGCTTTCGCGATGTCGGCGGCCTGCGCCACGACCTGCGCCTTCTGCTTGCGGTAGGCGTCCGAGACGATCCCGAGGACCTTGGGGAACCCGGGGCGGCCGAAGGCATCGCGCGGGGGGAAGTACGTCCCGCCCGAGAAGACGAGGCCCTCGGGCGTGAGGAACGCCGTGAGAGGCCACCCGCCGCCCCCGGAGAGCGCAGCGATCGCAGGCTGGTAGCGCGCGTCGACGTCCGGGCGCTCGTCGCGGTCGACCTTGATCGCGACGAAGTTCTCATTGATGAGCCGCGCGGTCTCCTCGTTCTCGTAGGACTCGCCGTCCATCACGTGGCACCAGTGGCACCACACGGCCCCGATGTCGAGCAGGATCGGCTTGTCCTCGCGCTTGGCTTGCGCGAAGGCCTCCTCGCCCCACGGGTGCCAGTCGACCGGCTGGTGGGCTGCGCTCCTCAAGTAGGAGGAGGGCTCGCCCGCGAGCAGGTTGGCCCGTTTTCCCTCGACCGGTGGCCCATGGGGGTTCACGCGCGCCGCCTCTCGGGAAGGTTCGCAGGCGCCAAGCGTTTGAAAAGGGTTTCCTGCCACGGACTTGGGGTCAAGCCACCCGCGGGCCTGAGGCCCAGGGCGCCAAGATGACGGCTCTCGTTCCAAAAAGCATCAAGAACTCGGGCCCGGCTTCCGGCCCGCGAGGCCTCGACCTGGCAAATTCGCTGAACGAGATGGCCAACGGCGTGAGCGACGCGATGAGCGATGCCGTGGGCGCCGCCGCCGAAGGCGTCAAGGCCGCCGTGGACGGCGTCGGGCCCGCCGTGGGGGCCGCCGGCCAGAAGGCTGCGGAGGTCACGAAAGACGCGGTCGACGCCGGGGTCAAGGAGCTCACGCGCTGGGGCCGGATCGTCGAACGCGGCTGGCGGTTTGTCGAGCGCGCCTCGAACCCGCCGTGGACGCGCGAGAAGGTCCTCGGATGGGTCGCCTTCGGGCTCCTCGTGGTCCTTGCGGCGCTCATCAACCGGCAGTTCCAGACCGGCGCCCTCACGATGCCCGGTGCCGACGTGCTCGCGGGCGGCTTCATTTCCTGGGTCGTGTCAACCGGGCCGCTTGGGCTCTTCTTCTTCATGGCCGTCTCGACGCTCTTCTTTGTCTTCCTGCCTTCCGAGCCGATCTTCTTCGTGCTCCTCGTGGGCTCCGGCCAGGTCGTCACGACGGTCCTCGTGGCGGCCGCGGGGAGCGCGCTTGGCGCGTGCGCGAACTATTGGATCGGCGCCCGCTTCAGGCACCGCCGGATCGCCAAGAAGGGCGAGGAGGCGAAGATCAGCAAGTGGGGCGCCCGCGCAAGGTCGAAGGGTGGCGCCACCCTGCTCGTGGTGGCCGCAGCGCTGCCCGTCCCCGAGGTTTTCGCCTTGGCCTACGGCCTTGCGGATTTCCCCTTCAAGAAATTCGCGGTCCTCGCACTTGCGGGGCGCCTCATCAAGTGGACGTGGATCACCGCCGCGTTCCTGCTCTTCGACGCCTCGTTCTGAAGTTCGCCTCGCAGGCGCGCTTCACTTGGCCGCGTCCGCGTTGAGCCGCTTCCTCGCCTTGTGCCCGATCGGCTTTTTCGCGCCCTTCGCGTAGTCGAACATCACGATCACCGTCTCGCCGTCGGCGACAAGCGCGTCCTCCTTCGTGTCCCAGACCTCGTAGTAGAGCGTGAAGCTCGTCGTCCCGACCTTCGTCGGGCGCACTCGTACCTCGAGCGGGTCGCCGTACCCTGCCGGCTTCCGGAAGTTCAGGTTCGCGGAGGCGACGATCCAGTCCACGTCCTCGAGGCGCTTGGATTCCATCACGCGCATGAGGTACTCCGTGCGCGCGGCTTCGATGTACGTGAAGTAGACCGCGTTGTTCACGTGGCCCATCCCGTCGAGGTCGCGGAAGCGGACGGGGACCGCCATCGCGAAGGGGAACGAGGCCATGGGGAGGAGGCACCCCAAGTGGGCCACTTGAGCGTTTTGGGCGCAGCCTTATCGCGGGCCGCGGCGAACGGGCCCCGTGGTCTCGCGCAAGGCCCTCCTGCCGGATGGCACGGCCGTGGTGCTGCGCCGCCCAAAGGACGCAGAGCTGCGGGCCATCGGCAAGGTCTTTGCCGAGGCCGTCCGCGAGGGCGTGTACTTTGGGACGGACCACTACCGCTTCGACATGGCCGATGAGCGCGCTTGGGTGCGGGCGCGCGCGGGGCGGCGGGGCATGATGGCCGCCGCATTCAGGCCAAGCGGAGAGTGCGTCGGCTTCGTGGCCGTCGAGCGCGGGCGGCGCAAGAAGAACCAGCACACCGCATTCCTTGACCCCCTTGTCGTTTCACGCGCCCACCGCCGGCGCGGGGTCGGGCGTGCCCTGATGCTCGAAGCGGTCTCGTGGGCACGCGCGCAGGGAATCGAGAAGCTCTGGCTCGGCGTGTTCGCATCGAACCGGCGCGCGATCGCGCTCTACCGCTCGCTCGGCTTCGAGCCCGACGGCCGCCAGCGCCGGCAGTTCAAGATCAAGGGCCGGTACGTCGACGGCCTCAACATGGCGCTCTTCTTCAAACGCTAAGGGTAGGGCCGCCTCGACCAATGAACGAACCTCGAGCGCCGGGGGTGCCGGGTCCGGGGGAAGCGCGTCGCGTTTGCCACGGTAGGTCCCTCCTACTGGATGTACGAGGTCGAATCGCGGTCCAAGCCCTTGACGATTTCGAAGGGAACGTCGCTTGGCGCCCAGAACACGTGGGGCCACGCGAGGTTGCCGATGTACTCCATCGGGTTTGCCGCCATCCGCGTGGCCGGGTGGTCGGGCCCGAGGGCCGCGGCGGCGACCTCGTCGGTGGCCTTGCGCACCTGGGCCTCGTCGAGGATCCCCAGCGAGTGCAGGTACTCGTGGAGGAGGACCCCGAAGAGCCAGGGGATGTAGAGCGCGGGCTCCGTTTCCTTGATCCGGCGCAGCGGGGTTTGGTTCACGACGATGGCGTTCGCGCCCACGACGAAGTACGCGCCGAGGAACCCGTCGGGGATGTTCCCGATTTCCTGGGTCACGACCATGAGGCCCGCCCGCTCCTTGCCGAGCACTCGGCGGACGGCTTCCTTCACCGCGTCGAAGACCTCGGGGATTCCCCTCGCGGAAGCGAGGCGGTCGGCTGTCGTGGCTGCCGGCATCGCCTCCCCCTTGGCTTCCGCCTTCTTCTTGATTGGGTTCCACGCGAAGGCCCCCCGGGGCCCCCACAGGGCTAAGAGGCCGCCTTGCCGTTTGGAGACCCCAGGGACGTGACGCCTATGTTCGGGAGCATTTTCGCAGCGCAGAAGTTCGACAAGGCCGCCATCGTGAAGGCGGCCCTTGCTAACACCGACCGGCTCGCCGTAGGCCTGCTCTGCCTCGAACACGGCCAGGCCCAGGAGCTCCACGCGCACGAGGGCGCCGACAAGCTCTACTTCGTGGTTGAGGGGACCGCGCACGTCACCGTCGGGAAGGCTTCAGAGGACATGGGGCCCGGCACGTTTGCCCTTGCGCAGGCCGGCGAGCCCCACGCGATTGCCAACCGCGGCCGCGACCGGCTCACCGTGCTGTCCGTCGTGGCGCCGCCGCCGTCTGCAAAGAAGTAGCCCTGCGCGACGCCCGCGCGAGGTCCTTCTGCCAGATGTTCACCTTCTTCGCCCAGTCCGAGCGCGTGTAGCCGTTTTCGAGGAACGGCTTGCTGAAGCGGTCGCCCGCCGGCAGGATCACGGTCGCGCTCTCGGCGCGCCGCTCGATGGCGAAGTCGATAGCGCGCTTAGCCGCGCCCTTGGACGCGGCAAACGCCTGGATTCCCATCCAACGCTCGCCGGTGTCCGCAAACATGCCGGCCATAAGCGGCCCCAAGGCCCTTGACCGGAAGAGCCAGCCCTTCTTGGCGCGGGCCGCCCGGAGCGTGGGCTCGAAGGCGCCCGTGAAAGGGCCGTAGACCAAGCCGCCTTGGGCCTTGAGGAGCCCCGATTCTGCCGCCTCCTTGCGGAAGGTGCCGGGGGAGCACCGTCCATACCCCGACGGGCTTTCCGGGGGCCGCCGGCCCTTCGACGGCGCTTCCCAATCCACGAACGAGAGCGTCGACACGACGCGGTACCCGCCCTTCAGCGCGGCGCGTGCCGACGAGGTGTTGTCGCTCGTGATCAGCATCCGCGCGGCGCGCGCGCCGCGCAGCGCGGGGGTCGCGAGCGCGAAGTCGTTCATCCGGTTGATCCATCCCTGCCCCCGGTAGTCTTCGTGGACCCGCGCCGCGCTCATCCACGCCGAGCCGTCCGGCGCGCGCTGGCCGTGGACAATTCCCGCGAGCCTCCGGCCGTCCTGCAGCATGAAGAACCTGCCCTGGCGCTCGAACCGGTCCATCCAGGCCGGGATGTAGTCCTCCGGGTCTTGGCTCAGGCAGAACTTTGCGATCGCCGCGCGTTCCCCGGGGCGCGCCGCCCGGATCTTCACGCCCCGACAATCTCTCGGGCCCCTTATGCGCCTGTCGGGAGCGCGGCGGGAAGTGAACCTTAATACGAGCGCCCCGTCATCGCGGGCCCAAGGGCCGGGGGCGTTCCCGCGGCTCGAAGTCCCTACGGGCTAGGTGCACCGACGTGAAAGTCAAGCTCATCGGCCACACGCCGAACCCCGAGGCCGTTTGCGCGAGGGCCGCCAAGGGCGACACGGACATCCGGCCCTCCCACAAGATCACGGAGTACGACGGGGGCGGCTGGGAAGGCATCCTCAAGTTCTGCCTCGAGCACGGCCACCACGGCGTCTTCGAGCACGCCCACTTCACCTTCTCGATCGAAGGCGTCTCGCGCGCCTGCTCCCACCAGCTCGTGCGCCACCGGATCGCGACCTTCGACCAGCAGAGCCAGCGGTACGTAGACTTCACGGTCCTCCTCAACCCCGACGACAAGGCGTTTGACAAGGCGCTTTACGACGTCGTGACGGCGTTTCGCGACACGGGGCGGCTGCCTGAATCCCCCGACCCCGTGAAGGCCCTTGAGGCCTACTTCGTGTTCCCCCCGACAATCCGCCGACACCCCGAAAGCGCGCGGGCGCTCGCCTCTTCCTACGCACAGGACGTCCTCGAGTACGACCGGCTCGTAAAGGGCGGCGTGCCCCCCGAAGACGCCCGGTTCGTGTTCCCGAACGGGATGAAGACGAACCTCACGGCCACGTTGAACTACCGCGCAATCTACGACATCTCCGACGAGCGCCTCTGCACGCGCGCGCAGTGGGAGATCCGCGTGCTCTTCGCGCTCATGAAGCGCGAGGTCCGCACGGTCTCTCCCTTTTTGGCCGAGCGCCTCCAGCCGAAGTGCCTCCACCTCGGATACTGCAACGAGGCGAAGAAGGCCTGGGCGACCTGCCAACTCATGCCCCACATGTCGACGGTGCTTGGCGCCGCGGCGGGCAAGACGGCGCCCTGAAAGCCCGTTTGGACTTTTCTCGACTACGGCGAGTCCAATTGGAATACACGGGCCCCGCCTTCGCGCCTTCGAACATCAGCTTTATTTCCCTCGCCCCAATCGGCGGCCGTGGCTCTCGACGAAGGGGCCAAGCGCTCCGCCCTGCGGATGCTCCCGCACCCCGTCTTCCTCGTGGGGTGCGCGTTTGGGGGCAACTTCCACATCTTTGTCGGCACGTGGCTCACGCAAGTCTCCTTCAAGCCGCCGCTCGTCGCGTTCGGCTGCCGCAAGGACTCCGGGTCCCACGAGATGATCCGCAAGAGCCGGCTCTTTTCGATCAACATCCTCGACCCGACGCAGGCCGACGTTGCCAAGGCGTTCCTGCGCTCGCCGACCTTCCAAGGCAACAAGGCCAACGGCTACGAGTTCGCCACGAACGGCGGGGGCGCGCCGCTCCTCAAAGCGGCCGCGGCCGTCCTCGAGTGCAAGGTCGTCCAGGAGACCGAGGGCGGCGACCACCGCGTTTTCATCGGTGAAGTCCTTTCTGCCGAGTCGCGGCGCGAGGGGCGAAGCCTCACGCTTGAGGACACCGGGCTCCAGTACGGCGGCTGAGCGCCGCGCCGTCCCTCCCCGAGTTTCTGGAACGTTCCAACCTCCGTTAACCGACTCATTAAATACGCTCGCCCCGCTCAAAAGGCTTTGAAAAGGGGTGCGCCACGATGGTTCCCAACCTCATTCACGAGCTGCCGGCTGTCGATGAACGCGACAGGGCCGTCCTCCGGGCTTTTTCCGACGACGCGGAGGCCACGCTCGCTTTCCAGGGGATCCGACGTTCTCTGAACCTCCACCCCGAAAAGCTCTCGCGGGCGCTTCGCCGCCTCGAGGAGGCCGGGGCCGTCTCCCGGACGAAGGACGGCTACAAACTCACCGAAGCGGGCGTACGCGCCGTCCCGGTTGCCGAGCGCGAGCGCACCGAGCGCCTGACAGTCCTCGACACGATGGTCCCTGCCACCGTGACGGCCGAGGCCGTCGTCGAGCACCTGAAGCTCAAGTGGTTCGCGAACCTCCGTTGGGTCGGTTTCACGACCCACGAGGAGGCCGTCGCCCTCCGGTGGGTGACGGAGGACGGCCGCAAGCGCGTGACCGCGACGTTCAGCGCGGGAAGGCTCCTTGTCGACGTGGAAGGCGAGCTTGCCGACGGCGTCTCGGACGCCATCGCCGGCGCACAGGCGATCGTCGCGCACATCAGCCGCGCCGCGGCGCGTGCGCCGCCCGAGGCTGAGGTCGTTTGGCCCTCCGCCGAGATGTCAGGCAACTGACGCTTGTGCGGCGCCTTCCGCCCTCGCGTGTCGCACGTTTTAAGTGTGCCTAGGGGACGTGCCCCGCGTCCCTATGGCGCACGACCACTCGCACAAGGTCCAGGTCTACCACGCGACGGCCCCCACATGCCACTGGTCTTGGGGCTACGAGGCGGTCTTCAACCGGCTCCACCTGGTCTACGGGAACCAGGTGGAATTCCGCACGATGACCCTCTGCGTGTGGGACAACTTCACGCACTACATGAAAGAATACGGGATGAAGTGGGCCGAGTTCAACCCGTGGCTTGCAGACATCAAGGACACGATCGGGCTCCCGGTCGCGTACCCACTCAAGCGGAGCCAGGTGCCTTTCAACGTGATGCCGGCCTCGCTCGCGGCGATGGCCGCCTACCGGCAGGGCGAACGGGCAGGCGTCCGATTCGTGAGGGAGGTCCTGCGCAGGAGCTGCGTGGAGGCGCAGGACGTCTCTGACGCGGCAGTGCTGAGGGACGCCGCCGCCTCCGCCCTGCTCGATCCCCGAAAATTCGCGCGCGACGTGGCCAATACGCCGGCTCGCGAGGCAGAGTACGGCAGCCAGGGGCACGGCTTCCCCGACCTGCCGCTAAGCTTCTACGGGATCGTGGTCTCCGACGGGCACCGCCACGTCGTTCTCGAGCACGCCTTCGAACCCGGCGCCGCCGAGGGCGCGATCGACTACCTGTCGGGCGGGAAGTTGCGCAAGGGCCGCCCCACGGACGTTGCGGGCTACCTGAAAGAGCACGGGCCCACGCCCGAGCGGGAGATCGAGCGCGTTTTTGCGCTGAAAAGCGCGCAGGCCAAGGCGAAGCTCAAGGCCCTTTTGAAGGCCGGGCGGGCGGAGAAGACGATGCTCGCCGGCGCCCCGCACTGGCGCGCCGCCTGAAGGCGCCCTTAGATCGCCCGCCGCCACGCGTTTTCGCGCTCGACACGCTTGAGGAACGCCTCGACCTCGCTTTCGCGCCTCGCGCTGTCCCATCCCCCGGCGCTCCCGGCAATCGACGCCGCCCGCTGCGCGAGACCTGCGCCGCCGTCGCGCAAGCGGACCGCTACGGGGACGCGGCGGCAGAGCGCGTCCTCGAGGGTCACGGCGCGCTCGTGCGAGAAGCCCCAGGCCAGCGAGGCCTCGAGGTAAGGTTGGCCCTCGACGAGGAGGGCGCGCTTTGCAAGGGGCGACGCCTCCAGGACGGCCGGAGCCTCGGACCCGTGCAGGAAGTAGAGCGCGTCGGCTTCCTCCTCGCTAAGCGAGAACCGCCGCGCAAGCGCCGAGGCGGCGGCCGAAGGCTGCGCGGGGACCGCGCGGCCGCCGGGCAGCGGGCGCCTTGAGGTCCCCGAGCGCCGCGCCCGGAGCCCCACCGAGAGGGCGGCTTCGTCCACGACCTGCGCGGCCATCCGCCGGTAGGTCGTGAGCTTGCCCCCAGCCACGCTCACGAAGCCCCGCGGGCCCACGCTGACCTCGTGCTCGCGCGTCACCGCGCTCGGGTCGACGCCTTCGAGGCGCATCAGGGGGCGAAGCCCCGCGTAGGCCCCCACGACGTCGTCCTTCGTGAGGTCGGCGCCGGGGAAGTAGCTCGCTACGGCCTTGAGCAGGTACCGCACGTCCTCCGCCTCTGCCACCGGCTCCGACACGGCGCCCTCGAAGTCCGTGTCTGTCGTGCCGACGAGACTTAAGGGCCCCCAGGGGAGCGCGAAGAAGACGCGGTGGTCCTGGGGCGTGCGGAGCACGAGCGCGCGGATGTGGCCGAGCCGATGCCGCGGGACGACAACGTGCACGCCCTTCGTGAGGCGGAGCCTCGGCTTGGCGGAAGGGTCCGCCATGCGCGCCACCTCGTCGGACCACGGCCCGGCCGCGTTCACGATGCATCGCGCGCGCACGGGGAATTCCGTTCCCTCCCGCCGGTCCGCGACGAC
>DATEUP010000280.1:0-17245 GCA_035283065.1 Thermoplasmatota archaeon
GGGCGCCACGCCCTCAGCAAGGACGACGTAGGGGAAAAACGCCGCCGCCGAATCGAGCGCGTTCGGTGCCGACGCGTTCACGCGCACCTGGTACGAGCCGTTCTGGGCGGGCCCGATAATCCGCGCGAAGAAACTGCCGTCGGAGGAGGTCCGCTCGGTGCGCACGGGTTTGTCGGGGGCGATCTCGATGCGCACGGAAGCGCCGGCGACCGGCACGCCCACGTCGTCGGTGACGCGCCCTTGGACGATCATCGCCTCGCTCGGCTTGTACGAGGCCTTGCTTATGGATGCGGAGACCAGGAGCTGGGTGAGCGGACGTAGGGAAAACGAGTTGGAAAGCGTGAGCGGGGCGGCAAGGAGCGGGGCGGCGAACGTGACGTTGAGCCCGTGCGCGCCGGGCGCTGCGGGCAGGAAGAGGTCGCCCGTGCCCATCCCCTCCCCGCCGAGCGTGAGCGAGGCGGCCGCGGCTCCGTCGAAGTCGAGAGTCACGCCGACACCAGACATCGGCTGAGTGACGGACTGCCCGCCCGCCGTGAAGATGTAGTCGGCGGCGACAAAGGCCTTCGCGCCTTGGCCCGCATACACCTCGGTCGCGAAGTCGAGCGCCGGGGGCTCCGCGACAAAGGTCTGGAGGAAACCGGGGAGGATGTCCTGCGGCAGGTTCGTGGCCTGCACGCGCCAGAGGCCCGCGGGCAGCGGGACAACGAGCGCGTAGCTCGCGTCGGCCGTCGCGGTCGCGAAGTTCGCCGCAAGCGAGAAAGCGAGGGGCTCGGCGCGGAGGGGGTCCCATGTGAAGGTCGTGGAGGCGGCCGCGCCCTTCGTCGCATTGACGCGGTAGAGGGGCCCGCGCGAGTTCGTGCCCCCCGCGGTCGTGGAGGCGAGGAGCGTAAGGCGGGCCAGGCCGTCGGCGCCGGTCGTGACGGATTCGATCGCCCGGCCCGTGACCTGGGGCACGGCGACGACCTGAGCGGAGTCCACCGGCAGGCCGAGCTCATCGACGACCGACGCCTCGACTGTGCTGAAGAAGTCCACCGTGAGCGTGCTTGCAACGCTGGGGGGGGGCGCTGACACGGAGCGCAGGGACATATAGCCGGAGCCGGCGAGCGAGAAACTCGCCGCAGGGTCTACCACGACGTCGCTAACGGCCAAGCGACCCGCGGACGTGGAAATCGACGTCGACCCGGCAAGAAGGCGCGCACCCTCGAGCGAGGCGTTCGAGGCCCCCGCCGAGAGCGCGAAGGACGAAGGGGTCCAAACGGTGAGGCCCGAGGCGTTGAAGGACCCCGCGTCGAGGGAAAGGGAGGCCGACGACGATGCCGTCGCGAAGTCCGAGCCCGCCAGGGCTTCGAAGTCCGCAAAGCTGAGGCTCGTCCGGTTCGTGGCGTCGAAAGGCTCGAAGGTCGTCGAAACCCCCGTGCTTTCCAACGACACGTCCGCCGCGCCCATCGTGACCTTCTCCGAGGCCGCGACGACGCAGTCCCGGGCTGCCAGGGTTCCCAGGGAAAGCTGGACGATCCGCCCCCAAAGGAACGACGAGTCGCAAGAGACCGCCCTGGCGTCCCCGATGGCCGAACCGACAATGCGCGCGCCCTGCGCCGTGAGGTTGCCGGCACCCTTGAGGAGCAGGTTCCCCCCGACGAGGCCGCCGCCCTCGAACGACAGGTCGCTCCCGTTCAACACGTAGAGGTCGAAGGGGTAGTCGGAGCGGATCGTCCCGCCCACCATGGACAGCGACCCGTTGTCGGCGACGAGGATGTACCGCTCGAAGGGCCGCGTCTGGAGCAGGGTAATCGAGCCGCCCGAATAGGTGAGCGGGGACCGCACCTCGAGGTTCGATGAGGTGACGAGGTCCGTGCTCGATGTAGTTGACTGGTTGACGTAGATGACTGGCCCCTCGTAGAGGTCGACGGGCTCGAAGAGCGCGAGGGCGACGGGCACGAGCTTCACGAGCGCGCCCTCCGAGAGGTCCGGGAAGAGGGCGAAAGCGAACTGGAGCGGCGCGGACGTGGCGACGCCTCGCGAGGCGACCACGCGGTAGTTCACCGTGTCGAGGGCGTTTGAGGCCTCCAGGTACGCCGACGGGAGCTCGACGTCCGCGGTTCCGTTGAGGGCGAGCCCTGCGGCCGCGGGCGCTCCCCAGTAGTCAAAAACCTGCACGGTGGCGTTCGGCACTGGGACGCCGATCGGGTCCGTCACGGCAACCCGCGCGACCCGGTACACGGTCGCTGTGGCGGCCTCGAAGGCAAAGATGGGCCTGGAGGAGGGAAGGGTGAGTCCGCCGATGAGGATCGACGAGGTCGCCGCCGTCCTCCGGAAGGACGCGCTCGCTGTGCCCGAAAGGGAAACCGCGGGTTGGTAGGGCGCGCTAGGGGATCCCAAAAACGCGCCGATGCCGGGGAATGAGGCCTCGGCCTCGCCGACGCTTGAATAGCTCGAGCGCACTTCGACGGAAGCGTTCCGGAAGTCGCCGACCGCGCCGCTGCGGAGCGAGACGCTCGACGTCGAGGTGATCGTTGAGCGCGAGACCGTGACCTGGCTCGCTTCGAAGCTCAAGGCCCCGACCGAGAGGTCGGCGCCGTCGAGGGACACTGCCGCTCCTCGGACTTCGAAGAGCGGCGCCACGACCTGCCCGCCCGCCAGGCGGATGCCGCCCGTCGTGTCCGCTCGTACGGAGGCCCTCAAGACGCCGCCGTTTTCGACGATCAGGGTCCCGTTGTCCCTGAGCTCGACGCCGATCGAGAAGTTCGATTCGAGGACACCGCCGTCGAGGCGCAGGAGGCCGTTCCCCTCGACGAGGACGTCGAACTCATCGGGCCGGCCCTGCGAGACCAGGAGCCTGCCGGAAGGGCCAATCGCAAAGGATGCGTTGTCCCGGACCGTGAGGAACCCCGTGAGGTAGTACGTCGCGTTCGCGACCTCCGCCTGGTCCCCGTTCTGCCACAGCAAGTCGACGCGCGTATGGACCCGCAGCGTCGCGCTCAGGGAATTGTCGGCAAGCGAGCCATTCTCGGGGGGTAAGATCGATGCGAGGCGCGCGGTAATCCTCTGGATGCCGAGAAGCCCCGTCGTGTCAACAAGCAGCGGCACCGAGAGGTTTGAGTCGGGCGGGACCGTGATGGGCGTCGAGGCAAGGGCGGCGCCGGAGGGAGGGTCGCCCGCCAGGATCTCCAAGGTGGCGTTGCCCTGAACATCGCCCGCATTTGCGACGGTCGTGTTGACCCAAACGGAGTCCCCGGCCACAACGTACGACGAGGGAAGCTCGAGCCCCGCCGAGGGGATCGAGAGGTAGACGCCCGAAAGCGCGAGGGGCTCGGCGGCCGCAAGGGCACCGAGGGCAGGCAGGAGCGCGGGGGCGAGGACCACGAGCGCGCAGAGGATCGGGAGAGGCCGGCTTGCCGACAGCCCGCCTGACCTCAAGACCCGGCGCCGCACGGGGTGACCCTACCCTGCCGGCCCCGCGGCTTTCACCCCCCAAGGCAGGCGTTGGGCCAGTGGGCTTCCCAAGGCGCGTGTCCAGGTTGCGGAGCGGCGGCGTTGCGATTTGGCGTGGCGTATTTAAGAGTACTCACCCGGCTGACCGCGTGTTTGGCTCGGGTCGGCGCGGCGCTGCAACCGCCCCTTGCTGCCCACGGAAACAGGCCGGCCTGCAGCCTCCGGCGCGCATCCCTAGACGCGCGTGCGCGCGCACTCGCGCGCGTAGACTTTCGCGCACCGCCAGGATTCTGGCGGCGTTTTGCGCGCCGATTATCCTTTTATACCGCAACCGCCCCTCAACGCGCCAGCAGAAGGGGGGACACGATGAAATCCTTCATCGCGGACACGTTGCGCCAAGTGAACGAAAACCAGAGGCTCACGGACTCCTCGCCGGCCACGGCGACGGGGAGCCAAGAGGACGCCGAACTTGAGAAGCTCCTCGAGGACCTGCGCGTCGACGTGCGGATCTTTGGCTGCGGCGGCGGCGGCTCGAACACGATCAACCGGCTCGTCGAGTCGGGCATCCACGGCGCGGAACTCTTCGCGCTCAACACGGACGCCTCGCACCTCCTCCATGTGAATTCGCCGCACAAGATCTTGCTCGGAAAGCGCCTCACGCGGGGCCTCGGCGCCGGCGCGCTGCCCCAGGTCGGCGAGGAGGCCGCCAAGGAGGCGGAGGAAGACATCCGCCGCCACGTGACGAGCGCGGACATCGCCTTCATCACTTGCGGGATGGGCGGGGGCACGGGCACGGGCTCAGCGCCCTTTGTCGCCAAGCTCGCGAAGGACGGCGGGGCCCTTACGATCGGCGTCGTGACGCTCCCGTTCTCCGCCGAGGGCCACACGCGCATGCAGAACGCCCAGTACGGCCTTGACGCGTTGAAGCGCGTCGCGGACACCGTGATTGTCATCCCGAACGACAAGCTCCTCGAAATCGCGCCCAAGCTCCCTCTCGACATGGCGTTCAAGGTGGCCGACGAGGTCCTCATGCGCGCGATCCGCGGGATCACGGAGATGATCACGACGCCGGGGCTCGTGAACCTCGACTTCAACGACCTGAAGACCATCATGCAAAACGGCGGGATGGCCATGGTCGGGATCGGCGAGTCCTCCGACCCGCGCGAGAAGGCCAAAGAGGCCGTCACGGGTGCGCTGAATTCGCCGCTCATCGACGTGGACATCTCGACGGCGCACGGCGCGCTCGTGGACGTTCGCGGCGGCGAGGACATGACGATCCAAGAGGCCGAGAGTGTCGTCGCGGAGATCGGGAAGCACGTCCACCCCCAGGCGCGCATCATTTGGGGCGCCTCCGTTGTGCCCTCGCTCCAGAACACCATGCAGGTCATGGTCGTCCTCACGGGCGTCACGCCGCGCGAAGGCAAGGCGCCGGCGCCGGCCGCCAAGGGGCAGGCCGCGCAGCAGGCGCCGCCGAAGGCGGCGCCCGCCGCATCGAAGGCGGGCCTTGGAATCGAGTTCCTGCGGCACTAGAACGGCTGCGCTGGCCCGGGCGGGGCGCTGCCTGCAACGCGCGCGCACGTGCGCGCGCGGGCGCGAACCCTAAACTATTTTAGCCGCGGCTTTCGATAGCGAGAAACGCCAGTCGGGTGGGGATGCCGTGAAGTCAATCGTCAAGGAACTGCAGGAAAGGGCCTCGCCGGAGTCGTTTTCGACCCCGCAGGGGCTCGACCAGCGCGCAGATGATGCAGAGCTCGAAAAGGTCCTTGAGGGCCTGCGCACGAACATTAAAATCCTCGGCTGCGGCGGAGGCGGCTGCAACACGGTCAATCGGATGGTCGAGTCGGGGATTGTGGGCGCCGAGCTCTACGCGGCCAACACGGATGCCCAGCACCTCCTTACCGTCCATGCGCCGAACAAGATCCTCCTCGGGCGGCGCCTCACGCGCGGCCTTGGGGCGGGGGCCCAGCCGCAGGTGGGCGAAGAGGCGGCCCGCGAGGTCGAGGAGGACCTCAAGCGGCGGCTTGCAGGCGCGGACATGGTGTTCCTCACTTGCGGGATGGGCGGGGGCACGGGGACGGGCGCCATCTCCGTCATGGCCCGGATCGCCAAGGAGCAGGGCGCCCTCACGATTGCCGTGGTCACCCTGCCGTTCCGCTCGGAAGGCACCGTGCGCCTCGAGAACGCCGAATATGGCCTCGAGCAGCTTCGATACACGGCCGACACGGTCATCGTGATCCCGAACGACAAGCTCCTCGAGCTCGTCCCGCGGCTTTCGCTGAACGCGGCCTTCAAGGTCGCCGACGAGATCCTCGTCCGCGCGATCAAGGGGATCACCGAGACGATCACGAAGCCCGGCCTTGTGAACCTCGACTTCAACGACATCAAGACCATCATGAAGAGCGGCGGCGTGGCGATGATCGGCCTTGGCGAGAGCGAAGGCGACGAGCGCGCGAAGGAGGCGATCGAGGAAGCGATCAACTCCCCTCTCATCGACCTCGACATCTCGGAGGCCACCGGCGCGCTCGTGAACGTGGTCGGCGGGCCGGACATGACGATTACGGAGGCGCAGGAGGTCGTGCAGATGGTCCACGACCGGATCTCGCCCACCGCGCGGATCATCTGGGGCGCCGCCGTCGACCCGTCGCTCGAGGGGAAGATCCGCATCATGCTCGTCGTGACGGGCGTGAAGTCGAAACAGATCCTCGGGAAGGGCGAGGCCGCCAAGCGCGCGCGGATGGAGATGGGCGTCGAGTTCCTCCGGTGACCTTCGCCCTGTTCGCGGGCCCCCCGCCGCGCCCTCTGGCCGGACTGGACCCTGGGGGAAGGGGCGCGCGCCTAGAGCGACGCGGGACCTGGCTTGCTGGAACGCTTCCGTCGCTGTCGCGGGCTCGGGCGTGGCGCGATGGCAACAGTTATATCGGTAAGCCGGATTGCGCGACTTTGCACCTGTTCCAGATGACCCCCTCCCCTAGGGGGGCCAATGGACGTGCTTGGAACCTGAGCCCGATGGTCGACATCCTTGAGTCCTCCCAGTCGTTGCAAAAGAAGGTCGACTCATGGTTTCAGAACCGGCGCCGTGGCAGGTATATGCGCGTGCTGCGGCTGGCGGTACGCCCGGAGAGGGACGAGTACTTCAACACCCTGAAGCTCGCGTTTGCCGGGTTGCTTGTCCTCGGGCTCGTGGGGTTCGCGATACAGTATTTCATGGAAGGCGTGACGAATTGGCTGGGCAGCTGGCTCCGCTTCTGAGCGGCAATGCGCGCATCGCGGGAGGACGTCAATCATGAACGGTACCGACGAGACCCCAGGGGCTGCGAACCCCCCGGCGGCGCCTACGGAAAGTCCCAAGGCGGCCGTCAAGCCGCGCTCCAAAACGCCGAAGTCCAGGGCCAAGGAAGCGCCCGTGGAGGACATCGAGCCCGTGTTCCCCGTCGCGATCTACGCCGTGAAGACATCGATCGGCCACGAGAAGACCGTGGCCGACGGCATCGCGGTGAAGGCCAAGCGCGAGAAGGTCGAGGTCTACTCGGTCCTCTCACCGGCGCCAATCCGCGGTTACGTGTACCTCGAAGGCGTGAACCCCGACCGGCTCACGGACCTCATCAAGGGCGTGAAACGCGCGCGGGGCATGGTGCGAGCCCGGGGGTCGGACAACCCCGCGGATTCGATCATCCCGATCGAGCAGATCGAGCCCTTCTTGGAGCCGAAGCCCCTTGTATCGGGGATCGTGGAGGGCAACATCGTCGAGATCACGCAAGGGCCCTTCAAGGGTGAGAAGGCCCGCGTCACGCAGATCGATGAATCGAAGGAAGAGATCACCGTGGAACTCATTGAAGCGATGATCTCGATCCCGATCACCGTGCGGGGCGACGCGGTGCGCGTGCTCGAGAAGGAAGAAGGGGAAGAAGGCGCCGGGAACACGGGATGATTCCCCGTTCGGGCTACGACGGAGGCAAACGCATGGCAGACACGGTTGAAGTGATGATCGAAGGCGGCGCGGCAACGCCGGGCCAGCCGCTTGGACCCGCACTCGGGCCCCTCGGCGTGAACGTCGTCCTCATCGTGGCGGAGATCAACAAGAAGACCGCGGCCTTCAAGGGGATGAAGGTCCCCGTGAAAATCGTGATCCAGGCCGACAAGTCCTTTGCAGTCTCGGTGGGGACGCCGCCCACCTCTGCCCTCATCATCGCCGAGGCCAAGGTCGAGAAGGGGTCGGGGAGCCCGAAGTCCGCGATGGTCGGCAACCTCTCGTTTGCCCAGGTCGTCAAGATTGCCGCAATGAAGGAGGGCGACCTACTCGGCCGCTCGATTCGCGACCGTGCGCGGGAGGTCGTTGGGACCTGCGTTTCCATGGGCGTGACGGTCGATGGCAAGGACCCGCGCGAGGTACAAAAGTTGATAAATGGGGGCCAGTATGAAGCGGCCCTCCAGCCGGGGGCCCCATAAGGGCCAGCGGCTGAAACCGTAGGAGGGGGGGAAGGCCCCCCGCACGTACTACGGGGGTGACGTGGCGATGGTCGACCAGGAAACGCTGAAGGCGGTCAAGAAGGCGCTCGACGAGCGCCCGAAGCGCAATTTTGTCGAGACCGTCGAACTCGCAATCAACCTCAAGGACGTGGACCTCGCGGTCCCATCGAACCGGATTGACGAGGAAGTCCAGCTCCCCCACGGGCGCGGCAAGGCCGTGAGGGTGGGCGTGTTCGCCTCCGGCGAGCTTGCGGTCCGCTCGAAGGCGGTGGCCGACCTCGTGATCCCCCCCGAGGAGATCGAGAAGATCGCGACGGACAAGCGGCGCGCCAAGCAGCTCGCGGCCCAGACGGACTTCTTCCTCTCGGAGGCGCCCCTGATGCCCACAATCGGCCGGAGGCTCGGCGTGGTCTTGGGGCCGCGCGGGAAGATGCCGAAGCCCATCGCCCCGAGCGCGGACCCGAAGCCGATCATCGAGACGATGCGGACGACCGTGCGCGTCCGCTCGCGCGACAAGCGCACGTTCCACGCGGCCGTGGGGTCGACAAGCATGAGCCCCGAGCAGCTCGCCGAGAACGTCGACGCGGTCCTGAAGCGGCTCTCGACGCGCCTGGCTCGCGGGAGGCTCAACATCCACTCCGTCTACGTGAAGACCACGATGGGCAAAGCAGAGCGTTTGCTCTAGGGGGTTTACCGTGTCGAAGCACATCCCGGAGGGGAAGAAGGCCGTCGTGTCGGGCCTTGTCCGGTCCCTCGAGTCGAAGAAGGTCGTCGGCGTCCTCGACATCCGGGGGATCCCCTCGAACCAGCTCAACATCATGCGGCGAGGGCTGCGGGGCTCTGCGGAGATCTTCGTCGCGAAAAAGACGCTCGTGAAGATCGCCCTCAAGGAGGCGAAACCGAAGGCCGGGGACGTGACGAAGCTCGACCAGTACCTCACGGGCCAGCCCGCGTTCATCGCGTCGGACCTCAACCCCTTCAAGCTCTTCCAGAAGCTCGAGGCGACGAAATCGAAGGCGCCCGCAAAGGGCGGCGAGATCGCCAAGGAAGATGTGACGATCAAGGCCGGCGACCTGCCCTTCAAGCCCGGCCCGATCGTCGGCGAGCTCCAAAAGGCCGGCGTGCCGGCAGCCATCGACCAGGGGAAGGTCGTAGTCAAGAAGGACAAGGTGCTCGTGAGGGCCGGGGAGGCGATCTCCCGCGAGCTTGCCCCGGTGCTCACGAAGCTCGAGATCTTCCCTGTGGAGGTCGGGCTCAACCTCAACGCGCTGGTGGAGGACGGCCTCATCTACACGCCGAGCGTGCTCCGCGTCGACGTCGACCAGATCCTCGCGGACGTGCGCAGGGGCGCTTCCTCCTCGTTCAACCTGGCGGTCTACGCGGGCTACCCGAACGAGGTGACGATCCGGCCGATCCTCGCGGTCGCCAACCAGAAGGCCCTCAACCTCGCGGTGAACGCGGGCGTCGTGAACGGCAAGACCGCGAAAATCTTCCTGGCGCGCGCGCACGGCCAGATGCTCTCAGTCGCCTCGCGCCTCAAGGCGGGCCTCGACGACGACCTGAAGGCGAGGCTCCGGGGGGCAGCCGCTTCGGCGCCCGGCCCCGCGCAGGGCGCCGGGAGCGCCTCGAAGTCGCCGGAGAAGCCCGAGAAGAAGGACGAGGCGGTGAGCGAAGACCAGGCGGCAAGCGGCCTGTCGTCGCTCTTTGGATGATCGCACCTGGAATGGCAAGGAAAACCACAAGGGAGGAGAACGAATGGAATACGTGTACGCCGCGATGCTTCTGCATTCCGCGGGCAAGAAAGTGAGCGAAGACGCAGTGACGAAGGTGTTGAAGGCCGCGGATGTTTCCGTGGAAGCGACCCGCGTCAAGGCGCTGGCGGCCGCCCTCGAGGGCGTGAACATCGACGAGGCGATCGCAACGGCGATTGCCGCGCCCGCCGCCGCTGCCCAGCCCGCGCACGCCGCCGGACCTGCGAAGACCGAGGACAAGAAGAAAGAAGAGAAGAAGGAACCCGAGGTCTCCGAGGACGAAGCCGCTGCAGGCCTTGGCGCGCTCTTCGGCTAGAAGACCCCTGCGCGCGCTCTTCCCGGGCGGGGCCGTTGGCCCCGCCCGTGGTTTTCCCCTCCGCGGAGGGGGGGCCCCGAGCACCCAAACGACTATCTTGGGGCCCGGTCAAAGTCTTCAATGACCTTGCGATGGCCGCACCGCTTACCCGGGAGACCCAGGCCGGCCCGAGGCGCCCTTTCCTTTCGACGCGCTTGGGCGTGGTCGCGCTTTCGGTCGCCGTCGTTTTGGCCGGCAGCGTCGTCCTCGTCGCGGTGAAGACGAGCGCGCCCAGGGTCGGCGTGATCGAGGTCGCCGCCGAGCTCCGCGGGAACGCCACGGACGCGGAAGTCGGGAGCCTTGCGGCCGCGCCCTTGCGCCTCCCCCACTGCGCGGGGTTCCACTTCCAGCGCAGCCCCCTGAGGCTCCAAGCATGGGGCGAGCCCCTCGATGAAAGGGTTGCCACCGTGGTCCTCGTGCACTATGGAGGCGGGTGGAGCCTCAGCGGTGGCGGCGACAACACCGCGGTGTTCCTCCTTCGGCAGGGGGAAAAGGCGCGCGTGATGGGGGCGCTTTCAAGCGCGTTCGCGCTCTACGAGCTTGCGCCGGGCGCCCCGCAGCCGGTTGTGCCGCTCGCCGCGAACCTCACGGGCCCCCATTCCCTCGATGCGCGATACGTGGTGAACGGGACCCTCGACCTATGGCCGCAGTTCTCGGGGGCGGAAGGCAATTTCCTCGTCGAGGAGTTCCACAACGCCGAGGCGTTCGGCGGCGTCGAAGTCGTGAACCGCGGGCCTTTGTTCTGCGCCTGAGCGTTCGTAAAGGTCCCCGCCAGGGGGAGATGGCCCAATTAGAAGCGTTTTTAGCGGGGCCGTCGCATCGAAAGCCGCCTGTCCAGCGGGGGGCGGCCCCACCGTAGAGGACGGGGCGGCGGGGCAAACGATGGCAAGGGGCGCTTGGCTCTTCGCGCTCGTCCCCCTCGGCCTTTTTGCTTGCGCTCTTCTCGCGTTGGGGCCCGCGGAGGGCTCCAGCTATCCAGGGTCGGGCGACTGGACGCTCGGGCCCCTGGCCAACGAGACCGTGACCGGCGAGACGATTACCCTCTCCGGCAACCTCAGCGTCGGGGGCACAATCACGTTTGTCAACTCGACGCTCACGGTCGACCGAAACGTCACCATTTCGGGGCGCCTCGTCCTCGTGAACAGCTCGCTCACATTCACGGTTGACGGGCCGGGGACGAACTACCTCAGGGCGCTTCCGGGAGCGAACGTCTCGCTGCGTGACTTCGACGGAAACGCCGCCAGCGCCGGTGACGGCTCGCTCCTCCGGGGCGCCCCGCTGCCTTTCAACTCGACATTCGGGGCGAACGCCTCGCTCACGGTCGTGAACTCGCGTGTGCAGGGGGCAGGGTGGGCAAGGCCGGCGCCCTTCGTCCTGGGGCCGGGCTTCCTGATGGCCGGGGCCCGTTTGGATGTCAGGGGCTCCGCCTTCGTCGGGGGGTTCGAACTCTTCGTCATCGCCGGCGCGGACAACGCCTCGATCCTCAACTCGACCTTCGACGGGTTCGTCTCGATCGTGAACCTCACGGGGGGTTCAGGGCACCGGTTCGCCGGCCTTTCAATCGTGAACCACACGTTCGGGCTCCGCATCGCCAACGCCACGGGCGTTTTGGTCGACGGGCTCGGCGCGGGCCCCACCGTGGCGCAGCCCTATGCTCCCCCCAACGCACCGCCTACCGGGACGGCCGTCGCCTTCACGGGCGTGGGCGCCTCGCGGATCCAGAACCTCTCGGTGCAGGGCGTCCCGCAGGCGCCCTCGCCCCGCAACGTCGCGGGGTTCCAGCTTAGCAACAGCACGGGGATCGACGTCGACGGCTTCACCGGGCGGTGGGGGGAACTGGTGGCGCAGATCGGATTCTCAAGCCGCGTGACCCTCTCAAACTTCGACGCGGAGAACTTCAGCCAGCCGCTCGACATCGTCCTCTCCAACAACCTCACGCTGGTCGCCGGGCGTTTCGTCGGCGAACGCACGGGGATCACGCTTTCGAATAGCGCGGACTTTGACATGCGAAGCGTCGCGGCCGGCCAGGTGCAGGTGCCGGTCCTCACGGCCTCGGGGCCCTCGGGCACGTACTCGATCCAGAACCTCGTCGTGGCGGACTGCCCCGTGGCCGTGCTGATCCAGGGCAGCCCCGCCTCGCTCGTGCTCTTCGATGTGCGGGTGACGAACTCGAGCGACCCGGTCCAGATTGACGGCACCTCGCTGCAGACGATGATGGACACGCTCAGCTTCGCGTGGATCTCGGGGGAGGCCGTCCGCGCGTCCTTCGCCGACGCGGCAAATTTCTCCTTGCGAAACCTGACCGCGACGAATGTCTCGGGCCTCACCCTGAACTTCACGGCCGCGAACGCGAGCCGCCTTTCGCTTGCTGACTGGCGGGTCGCAGGCGCAAACTCCACGGTCGCCCTCCTCGATGCCGCCAACCTGACCGACCTCACGGTTTCAAGGCTCTGGGCGGCCGAGCACGCCGGGTCGGTCGTTCAGATCGAAGCCGACGCCATAGTGAGGGTCGCGCTCGAGGGGATCTCCAGCCAGAACTCGTCGGGCAGCGTGATTCTTGTAAACGGTGGCGCGATTGCGGGCCTCGAGGCGCGCAACATCACGCTCCTTTCCGGGGACGTCCCCCCCATCGCCCAGGCGCTTGGCGCAATCGTCGTGGACGCGACGGGCCAGGGCGGGGCGCACCCCCAGGGCGCGCTTTCAGGTCTCGTTGTGGACGGCCTGCTCCTCAATGTCTCGAACCGTGGCGGGCTCTACGTTGCCGCCCCGGGAACGGGGGCACTTTCGGCCGCCAACATCTCGATGACGAGCGCGCAGTTCGAGGGGATTCGCGTCGTGGGCGGAGGCGCCCCGTGGTCGATCGCGATGTCCAACGTGAGCTACCTCCAAAGCGGAGGGGCCGCGGTCCGCCTCGAATACGTCGGGGGCGCGGCGCTCCAGGGCCTCGACCTCGACTCGCCGGTGGGCGTCCAACTCGAGGGGACCCAGGGGGTCACGCTTTCGGACGTCCGCTTCAACGGGTCCTACACGGCGGTCCGAGCCTCGAACTGCGCGGGGCTCTCGGTCGCGCGGGTTGTCGCCGTGGGGGGTTTTGCGCTTGATGTTTCCGCCTGCAACGACGTCGACCTCTCCGACGTTGACGCGCGGGCCTCCGTTTTCGCGCTGCGCGCGGTCTCGAGTTCGAGGTGGCGCGTCGACGGGCTCGCGGTCGCAGGTTCGACGGGCGCGGTCATGCTCCGTGGCTCGTCGGATTTCCTCTTCACGAACCTTTCCGCGGAATTTGCCGCCCAGGGTTTTGTCGCCACGGTGGGCTCAGGAAACATCACACTGGTCTCCCCGCGGTTCACGGCGCCCCCCTCGGGGGCCTCGCGTACGCTCTTCGAGGCTTCCTACGCGACGGCCGTGCGCGTCGAGAACCTCACCTTCCGGGGCGTTTGCCGGCAGGCGGCCCTCGTGCAGTACGCCTCCAGGGTCGACCTCTTGGGCTTCGATGCGCAGACCTGCGGCGTGGGAGTAGAAATCGCGAGCACGGATTACGTGAACCTTACGGGCCTCCATCTTGCCGGCGCGTTCAATGGCTCGGCGCTCGTGATCTCCGCTTCGAGTTTCGTTGTCGTGGCCGGTGGGAACCTGAGCCGGGCCGCGGAGTCGGCCCTGCTCCTCGTGGGGTCCGACCGCGCCGTCTTTTCCAACCTCGACGGGAGGGGCGCAGGGGCCGAGGGCGCGCTCCTCGCTTTTGTCTCGAACATCACGCTGGACCAGGTCAACCTCGACGGGGCGGGTGGCGCGGGCCTTCGCATCCTCTACGGCGCGCCGAATGTGACGGCCCGCCGTGTAAGCGCGCGAGGCACGCCGTACGGCGTCGAGCTCCTGGCGAGCCCCGGGGCGTCACTTGATGGCGTGGATGCCTCCGACTCAGGCGGCGCGGGCGTGTACGTTGACCCCCTTTCGCCGGGCGTGCTCCTCAAGAACGTCACGGCTGCACGCAATTTCGGGAATGGCCTGCTCATCGCCGTGAACGGCACGCGGCTGGTCGACGGGAATTTCTCCCTGAATGGACAGTCGGCGCTCGGGGTGGCGCCCCTAATTCGCCTCGACTGGACCGTCGAGGGCCTCGCAACGCTCGTGGACGAGACGGTCGACCTCACGGGGGACCTCACGGTTTCGGCGGGGGGCGCCCTGCGGGTCCTCCGGTCGAACATCACGGTCGAGCAGACCGCAAGGTTGCGGGCGCTCCAGGGCTATGCTCGCCTTTCGGTGGGCGTGGGCGGGCTCTTGCGTCTTGATGTTTCTCTCCTTGCAGCGCGGGACACGCTGAGGCCGTACTCGATCGAAATCGCGCAGGGGGGGTGGTTGGAGGTCGAGAACTCGACCCTGCGGGGCGGGGGCAAAGGGGACGCCACCTCTTCGCTGAACGCAACGGGTGCGGCCCTGACCTTCACATGGTCAATTGTACGCGAGTGGTACGCGCCCCTGCGGGCCCAGGGCGGCTCGTTCAACGGTTCCCATTGCACATTCACGCAGAACACCCGCGGCCCCGAATTCGTCGGCGGGGCGGCCGCGATCCTCGACCTCAGCGCCTCGCAGCAGGCGGGCGACGGGCTTGCCGCTTCCCAAGGCGCGCGGATTGCCATCGACAGCGCCTTCGTCGCCTTCAACGGAGGCCGAGGCGTAGTCCTTGAGGGGGATGTGAACGCGTCGATCTCGGGCCTTACGGCCCTTGGCAACGCGCAGGGCGGGGTCTCGGTGACGGGCGGCTCCCTTTCAGGCGCCACCGTGAACGTCAACAAGTCGGGGGGGCCGGGCCTCCAGATGGCGGGAGGCACGCTCCTCAACCTCACCGGGTTCGGCGCGGCAGACAACGCGGGCGCCGGGGCCTTTGTCGTGGGGACGGACCAGGTTTTCCTGGGCCTTGGGCTCGTCTCGAACAACACGGGCCAGGGAATCTACCTGGAAGGCGTTCAAGGCGCTTGGGTCACCGGCGGCCGCGTTGAGAAGAGCGCGGTGTTTGGCCTCCAGGCGTTGAACTCGGTCCGGGTCTCCGTCGATGGCACCTCGTTCTCCGACGACGCGGGCGGCGCGGTCCGCGTTGAGGGGAGCGGGTCCTTTTTCCTCCTTAATTCCGCCCTATCGACGGGAGCCGAGCACGCGGTGGTGCTTCTTGGGTCCACGCAGGCGGCGATCTCCGACTGCCTGCTCTCGGGGCTCACGGCCGGCCTGCTGGCTTCGGACCGGGTGGCGGCCCTCGTGACGAATTCGACCATGGACGAGCCCACGGTGTCCCTTGCGGCCCTGGTGACGATTGCTTGGAACGTCCGAGTCCTCGTCCAAGACCCCCAGGGGTTCCCGGCCGTAAGCGCCCTCGTTACGGTTGCCGATGGTTCGCCGAGCGTTCCAGCGAGCGCGAGCACGGGTGCGGGCGGCGCGACGCCGCTTTTTGTCGCCGTCGAGCGCCAGATCCACGGCGACGGCAGCCAGGAGGTTTTCGGCCCCGCACGTATCGAGGCGGTCCACCCGGCGCTCGGGCGCGCGCGCACATCCCTCAACATCACGCACTACACGGCCGTCGGGCTGCGCCTGGACAATGGCACGCCGCAAAGCGCGGCGACCTTCGACCGCCCCGGGGGGCCCTCGGGCTGGTTCCAGGAGCCCGTCTCCCTCTCGCTTCGGGGCGCCGACGACCGCCCGGATGGCGTCAGCCTCTTCTACCGCGTGGGACAGGGCCCATGGCTCAACGTCAGCGTAGCCTCCGAGTCAGTGGTCGTCGTGCTGGCCTTCTCCGCCGAGGGGAGCACGCGCGTGGAGTTCTACGCAGTCGATGCGGCGGGCAACCAGGAGGCCCTGCGCAGCGAGACCGTGCGGATCGACTTCGAGCCGCCCACGGCCTCCTTCGGCCAGGCGCAGAACTTCACGGCCTTTTCGACGCCGGTTTCGCTGACTTGGTCGGGGTCGGACCCGACGGGGAGCGGGATCGAGAGCTTTGTCGTGACCTACACTTTCCGCGGCAGGACGGAGAGCCCGTGGCCGAGTGGCACGCAAGAAGGAGGGTTCGCCTTCGCGCTTGCCGAGGAGGGAGACTACGAGTTCACGGTCCAGGCCTTCGACCGCGCGCAGCGCGCGTCGAACACGGACACGCTCACCGTGCACCTCCGCCTGACAGGGACGATTCACCTCACCTCGCGCAACGAGGCGGGTGCCCTCCTGTCCAACGTCACGTACACGCTCGTCGAGCTGAACCGGTCCCTTACGGGCTCCGGCGCCCTCGACTTTCGGGGCGTGCCCCCGGGCAATTTCACGCTGCGCGTGAGCGCAGAGGGCTTTGAGAGCCTTGACAGGGCGGTCTTCGTGCGGCCGGGGCAGACCACGGAGGTCGATGTGACACTCGACCCCGCTGTCGGCGGGCGCGGAGGCCTTGACCTCACCGCGGCGTACTTGGCGCTCGCCGCCCTCGCGCTCTTCAGCGCCTCGTACTACGTCTCGAACCAACGGAAGTGGGAGCGGCGCGCCAAGGAGCGCGAGGCCGAGGCGGACGCGCTCTCCACAAAGAAAGGGAAGAAGCCGAAGGGCCCCGCGCCGCCATAGCGCAGCTCGGCTGGATGAGGCAGCCAAGCCAGTTAGGTTTCTTTCTCCGTTTCCGGGAATTGGCGCTTGGCGGATCTGATCGCGATCCCGCGCCCTACAATCTCCGCTCATGGGTCCCGGAGGATTATTGAGCCCGGCCTGCGCCGCCTCGGCCGCGATCCGCTGGGTCCAGGTCGGCTCCCGGCGGCAAACCTCTGCTGCGACCGAACGAGGCCTAAGGACGACTTGTAGCTCCGGAAAGGCGGGCAGGTCCCGGCGGCTCTTTGGGACCGGGGGTCGGCGACTTGCCGCTCGAGAGGCGGGTCGCGTGGACCTGGCCGCAATGGGCATTGGGCGGTATCCGCCGCGGGTCGAACTAGCCAATTGACCAGACTCGCACGGCCGGAGGCGAGATCCGCGGCCTTCGCGCGTGAACTTCGATGCAAGCCTGGGCGGGCGCGCTGAGGAGCTCTCGAGGCACCCGGATGACCCGCGGATCCCTCGAGATTCCCGGGATTTCTTTGGGCTGCGGTGCTTGCGACGCGGATGAAACCGTCTCGCCGAACGATTTGCCGCCATCCCGACCGAATCGGGGTGACCACCGGAGCCGTCGGAAGACGCTACGGTACATTGCGCCGGCCAACGAGGCCCAGGAAGCCGGAAAAGAGAGAAGCCGGGG
>DATEUP010000281.1:0-2559 GCA_035283065.1 Thermoplasmatota archaeon
CCGGGCCGCGCGAGCGTGCGCATCGAGCGCACGGGTTTCGCGGTCCACGTCATGGACGGGCGGGCGACGAAGTTCCGCGGCGTCGCGCGCGCGCTCGCGCGCCTTGGCATCGACCCCGCCGACGCGCTCGCCATCGGGGACTCCGACAACGATGTCGACATGATCGAGGGGTGCGGCGCGGGCGTCGCGCTCGGCGACGCCTCGGCCGGGCTCAAGGCGGCCGCGGACTTCGTGGCGAAAGCGCCAGCCGGCGCGGGGATCCGCGAGGCCTTGGAGGCCTTCGGCGTGCTCAGCGCGCCGGAAGGCCGGCCTCGCGCCGCGCGCGAGCGACCCACACGCGCGTCGCGAAGGCGGCGCCCGCGATCGACGCGAGCGAGAAGAGCGCCGCGGCGGCGGCCGGCCCCGCGAGCGCCCCGGGCGGCGCGACCGGCTCGTCGACGAAGAACGAGACCGTAATGTCGTCGGTGGAGGTCCCGTCGCTCACAACGACGGTGAGCGTGTGCTCGCCCGGCGGCAGCTGGACCCAGATCCTGTCGCCGTGGTCGGCCCGCGGGCGGCCGTCGATCGACCACGTGAAGAGGAGCACCGAACTGTCGGGATCGCGAGACGGCTCCGCGTCGAAGGCGATGTCGACGCCTGCGCGGTAGTGTGCGCCGGGCAGGGGGGCGCGCAGGATGAGGTGCGGGGGAGCCGCGCGGGCGGAGGGGACGACGACCTCGGCCGTCGAGGGCGTGGAGTAGCCGACGTCCGTGCCCGCGAAGTCGCGGGCGCGCCAACTCACGGTCGAGATCCCCTCGGGCAGGTAGAAGGCGACCGAAACCGTCGCGCGCGTGGCGATCCCCGTCCGCCCGGCCGAGACCCAACCCGTCGAGCCCCCCCCGGCGGAGTCGACCTTGTATTCGACGGTCGACAGGTCGACGCCCGAGCCGTCGCCGTCCGTCACGTCGATCCCGATGCGCGAAAAGCTCTCGGAGCGTGCGCCCTGGGCGGGCAGGGGCCGCTCGAAAGCCACGGGCTTCGAGTCGGCAAGGAGCCTCTGGTAGGGGCCCGTCACGGGCCCGTTGCCCGCCTCATCGGCCGCCTGCCACACGACGAAGTTCTCGACCCCGTCGTTCACGGGCACGAGGCCAGCGGCCGTCCATCCGAAGGCGGAGGGCGAGAGCTCGGGGGCGATCCATTCGCTCCAGGCCGGAGAGCCCTGCATGAGGAAGCGGTAGCGCACCGTGAGGGGAGCGACCCCCGACGTGGCGTCCACGATTTGTACGACCGACTTCGTCGTGCCGCCCGTTTCCCACTCCCCGCCCGCGGGCGCCACCGGCGTGATGAAGGGCATCGTCCGGTCGGCCTTCACGGTGAAAGGCGCCGACTCGTAGACGTCGGCCTTCCCGACGAGGCTGACGCGCAGGCGCACCTCATTCACACCGTCGGGCATGCGCAGGCGGAGCGTGAAGCGCGCGTCGTCGGCCCGGCCGGTGAGTCCGACCTGCGCCCAGCTCCCCGCGCTGGTTGTGGGGGCCAAGTACTCGAGCGTCGCAAGGTCCATGAGCGGGTCCCCGGACTTGCGCACCTGGAACTCGAGCGCGGCGGTCTCGGCCGTGATCCAGGCGTCCGGAGACGGCGAGAGCAGCGCGAAGGTCACGGCGCCGTAGTCGAGGCGCAGGGGCAGCGGCGTGGACTCCGCTGCCAAGTTGCCCACAAGGTCGCGCGCCCGAAACGCCACGAAATTGAAAGTGCCCTCAAGGAGCGGGATCGTGGCCTTGGCCACAACCTGGGTGCCCGAGGGGGCGGCAGCGGCCTGCCACCCGGCAAAGACTGGCGGGTTCGTGTGCGAGACGGCCCACTCGACCGTGGCGCCGTCCACGCCGCTCCCCTGGTCGGAGATTTGGATCGAGACGGGGTAGTCGGCCTGCGTGACCGTCGTGTCGGCCGAGGGGGACGTGGCGCCGAAGACCACGGGCAGGCCGTCGATGCGGACGAGGGCCGTCGACTCGGCAAGGACCATGCCGCTTGGCGAGACTGCCCGGACGACATGGAGGTCGGCCGCGTCGTCCTCCGCCGAAAGGGCCTTTGAGGCCACGAGGTCCCCGGTCGACGGGTCGAATGCCGCGCCCGTCGCCTCGCCGCGCTCGTCCACGACCTTTACGCGGATCTCGTCCGAGGGGGGCACCACGCCCGTGCCTTGGTAGACGAGCGCTCCGCCCGACCACGCGAGGGTGTCCGAGGCGCGCGCCCACCTTCCGGCGCCAAGCAGCGTGCCGTCACCGCGCCGGACCTCGATGGGCGCGCTGAAGGCAAGCAGGGACACAACGGAAAACGCGCAAGGCGCCGTCGCGCCGACCACGGCGCCGCCCGCGTCTTGGAGCGCGAGGTCGACCGACAGGCAGCTCGGGTCGGCAAAGGCCCACGCGAACTTGAGCGAGGCCGTGAGCCGGAAGGAGTGGACGAGCCCCGCGCCTTGGGCAAAGCCGCTGTCCGAGTAGAGCTCCACGAGGTGCCGGGCGTCGTTCAGCACGGAGAGCGACCCGGAGGCGGCGTCGTAGCGCACGGCGACGCGGGCCC
>DATEUP010000282.1:0-2728 GCA_035283065.1 Thermoplasmatota archaeon
GCAGCGGCTCGGCCGCCTCGTGTCGCGCGCGGCCGCCCTCTCCCCGGCCGCTCGTGCCGACGAGCTGGACTTCGTGGCCGTTTCGCCCGAAGAGGGGCGCGCCGTGCACTTGGCCGGCGAGGAGGCCGCAGCCGACGCGGGCTGCCCCCTTGTCGAGGTCACGCCTTGCGCTGCGCGAGCGGCTTCCCAACAGGGCGCGGGGTCAAGGCGGCCGAGAGCCGTCCTCGTGCTCTCCTCGGCCGAGCCGGTCGCCGAAGGCAACGCCTGGTTCGACGCCGCTCTCACCGGCGGCGACCTCGTCGACCCGTCGCGCGGGCGGGCGATTGGGGGCCTTTCGCCCGTCGAGGTCGTCGAAGCCCCCGGCGGCCGCGACGACCTTATCGCGCCGCTCGCCTCTGCCTTTGACCGGGCGCACTTGCCCTCCTCGTCTGCAAGCGCCGACGACGCGCCGCTCCTCGAAGTCATGCGGGCGCGCGCAAAGACGTCCACCTCGTTCACCCTCTTGCTCGATGCCGTAGCCGCCTCCTTGGGGCTCGTCCCTCGCCGCGCGCCGGCCGGGTCGGGCGTCGCGGAGGTCGGCGGCCTGCTCGAAGACCCGGGCGTTTCCCACCGCTTTACCTTCGCCCCGAAAGTCTTGCGGAAGGGCGCAGGCGCGCGCCTCGATTCCCCCGCGCTCCTCGCGGAACTCGGCCTCCACTGGCGCGACGTCCACAGGCGCGAGGGCCGCGCCCTCCCGTGGGAGCGGCGCGCCGCGCTCGGCGCGTCCTTTGGCTTCGCGCTCCTGCGAGGGCTTGCCTCCGCTTCGCGCTCGGCCTGCGGGCGGGGCTCCACCGTGGCCGTCACGGGCAACGCCCTTGCCGAACCGGCGGTCCTGCGCACCCTCACCCAGCAACTGCGCCTCGCCGGCCTTCGCCCAACGATGGCGCCGGGCGTCCCGCTCCTCGACGGCGCGGTCCCGATTGGCCAGGCGCGCCTCGCCGCCACCCTTGCAAACTTGGCCTAGCCAGACGTCCAATCTTCACGCTTGGCGCACCGAGCCGATTATATAGTGGATCGCCTTTCGCCCGATTCCCTTACTCGGGCGAACCGACCCTCTGGGCGGTGTTGACCCCTTGAAGGCGAGGCACCTTACCGTGGCCAAGGAAGACGAGAAGAAAGACGCCCCCCCCGCCGCGGCCGAGGCCAAGCCCCCCAAGGAAGAGAAAGAGAAGAAAGAAAAGAAGGGGAAAGAGCGAAAGAGCCCGCAGGACAAGGCGCGCGACCGCGGGCCCGTCGACCCGAATTTCAAGTATATCGTGAGGCTCGCGTCGACCGACCTCGACGGATGGCGCCCCGTCCAATACGCCCTCTCCGACATCAAGGGGATCGGCGTGCGCGCGGGCGCTTGGATTTCCGACGCCGTCGGCGTCCCCCGGCAGGCCCGCATCGGCAACCTGAACGAAGAGCAGATCGCCAAGCTCCAAGAGACGCTGAACCAGTTCGCGGTCAACGCGCCGCCCTGGATGCTCAACCGCCAGTACGACTGGGAAACGGGCGAGGACCGCCACGTGTTCGGCCCCGACTGGGTCGTCGAAGTCCGCAACGACATCAACCGGATGAAGAAGATCCGGTCCTACAAGGGCGTGCGCCACGAGTCTGGCAAGAAGGTCCGCGGCCAGCGTACGGGGTCGAACGGGCGCAGGGGCCTTGCCCTTGGAGTCCAGCGCGGCGCGGCCCTTGCCGCGGCGAAGGCCGCAGCCACCGAAGCCGAAGGCGGCGCGCCGAAGGCCGGCAAGATCGAGTCGAAGAAGGACGAGAAGGCCGGGGCCGCGGCGCCTGCCGCGCCTGCCGGGGGCAAGCCCGCCGCGGGCGGCGCGAAGCCCGCTGCAGCGGGCGCCAAGACCGCCGCGGGTGCAGGAAAGCCCGCCGAAGCCAAGAAGTGACCTGTGACCTGACGCGGAGGCAAGGCAAATGGGCGACCCGAAGTTCTCAAGGCGCGTGTGGTCGCGCCCCTCGCACCCGTGGGTCGGCGAGCGCATCAAGGCCGAGACGGCGCTTACGCGCAAGTACGGTCTCAAGAACAAGCAGGAGGTCTGGAAGGCCGCCGGCAAGCTGCGCGCGTGGCGCACGCAGGCCCGTGAACTCCAGGCGCGCCTCCAGCGGCTCGAGAAGCAGGCGGAGACCGAGCGCGACCTCCTCATCTCCAAGCTCACGCGGCTCGGCATGCTCGGGGAGGGCGCGACCCTCGACGACATCCTCGCGATGAACCTCGAGCAGATCCTCGCGCGCCGCTTCCAGTCCCAAGTCTACCTGAAGGGGCTTGCCAAGACCACCGGCCACGCGCGCCAGCTCATCGCGCACGGCCACGTCTCGGTCGCGGCCCGCAAGGTCACGGTGCCCGGCTATATCATGAAGCGCGGCGAGGAGGAGCAGATCGCCTACTACGGCCTCTCGCCGCTCAACAACACAATCCACCCGATGCGCCCGCCGGCCGATTTCCACCCCATCATCGAAGACGTGAAGATCGAGGAAGACGAGGGGCAGCGCCGCGGCGAGTTCCGCGGGCGGCGCATCCGAGTCCACGCGCCGATCCCGCCCGACCAGGCGGACGAAACCGTCGGCGCAGCCACGCCGGAGGAGAAGACGAAGGACATCGTCGAGCTCGCCCCCGAGGGCGCCGTCGCCGAGGCCGAAGCTGCGGCGAAAGCCGCGGCCGAGCCGCCCAAGGCGCCGCCCGCGGCGCCCGCCA
>DATEUP010000283.1:0-2085 GCA_035283065.1 Thermoplasmatota archaeon
GGGGGGTCGGCGTACCCTGCCGCCCTAGAGCAGCTGGATGATCACGTTGTTGTCGTAGGACGACGGCGTCGTGAACGTCTTCGTCACCGCAGGCCCCGAGCCCGGCAGGAAGGCGATCGTCGTCTTGACGCCCGGCAGGAGCCCCGCGGCATTCGCGCTCGTCACGGGCAGCCAGAGCTCGAGGATGTTGTCCCGGTCGAGGAAGCACAGGTTCGTCGAGGGGTCCCAGCCGTTGCCGGTCGCCACGGGCACCTCCGTCGCGTTGAAGCTGAAGCCCGTCGCGGGGTTGCCGGCCGTGCTGCAGGGCAGCATCGTGTAGACGACCGAGGTCTGGTTGTCGATGTAGTTCAGCCGCATCTTCGAGAAGTTGATCCCGTCGGCGCCGCTGAAGACCGCCACGTGGAACACGAGGAACTGGATCCCCGCGTTTGCCGTGGTCGTGCGGTTGCCGTAGAAGTTCAGGATCTTGATGGGTCCTGTCACTTCCTTTTGAGCGTCTTGAGCCGTCGCTATGGCTTGGTCACGCAGCGAGAAGGTCGTCGAGATGATCACCGAGGCGGCGATCGCCGCCACGAGGACCAGCGCGATGAAAATGATCAGCGTGCTGATCCCGATCTCGCCCTTTTTCGATCCGCGCATCCTTGCATTCCAGAGGAGTTTTGCCATATCTGCAACCTCTTTTCCTCGAGCCCCACGAGAGTAGGCCGTCGAAAGCCTGGAACCGTATTTAGAGATAACTCTTTTTCGTCCCGCCCGAATTCGATTTTGGCAAGAGCCAGATGCCTGGGTTGAGGGGGCCGATGACGATTCTGCCCCTAAGGTTGGTTCCGCGGAGGCTGCCGAGTTGACTCGCCTTGACTCAGGGCGCCCCGGGCGCATCACGTTAGGGCTCCTCAACACGTACGACCGGCGGGTCCTGCGGGAGCCTCACCGGCGGGCGATCGCAAGGGCCGGCGCGGTCGCGGCGGCCTTCGACTGCAACCTCGCGCTCTTCGCATTCCCGATGCCGCAGGGCGTGGGGACGGCCCTCGAGCTTGCCGAGTGGTCGAGCGCGAAGACCACGATCGGCCAGGACGCGGCGTACTTCGTGACCCTTGCCAAAGCCGGGCGCGCGGACTTGTTTCCCGAGCCCAAGGGGAGCTTCCCCCCGCAGCTTGGCACCGCGGTTGCAACCACCTCGAAGCCGCGCCTGCCGAAGACCCTCACGATCGCGCGCCTCGCCGACCGCGTCCGGGGCGGGGAGTCCGTGATGCTCGTCTTCGGGCTCGGCCCCCACGGGCTGCCGGACGAAGCCCGCCGCGCCTGCGCCGTGGACTTCGACGTGACGGAGGCGGGCTACTCCCTCGAGACGGCCACGGCGATCGGAGCCGTCACGGCAGTCCTCTGGTACGCCTCGAGAAGGACGCCGGAGCCCCTAGCGCGCTGAAACACCCTTAGAGGTTCTCCAGAGACACAAACCTCAGGAGGCGAACCGTTTGGGAGCGCTCGTGGAGTTCGTAGATGATGGCAAAGTCGCCGACGCCCGCAACCCAATTGCAGCGGATCTTTCCCCCGGCATGGTACCCGTGATGCTCCGGATTGTCCCCGAGCTTTGCGATCCTTCGTTCGACCCGTTCCCGAAGGATGGCATTCCCGCCCGTGTGCGAAATCAGGTCCTTTTCAAAAATGGCCGGGCGAACGATGGCGTAGGCCATTGACGCACCTCCCGGAAAGGACGGGCTAACCGGCCTTAGCCTCGGCAACCAGCCGCGCGATGCGGTCAGAGTTCTGAAGTTTTGCGTGCTTTTCGTTGAGCGCACGAAGGTAGCCGTCGAGGTCGATGGATTCGCCGTAGGGCGTCCTTACAAAGGGTGGGGACGCCTTCGAAACGGCCGTCAGCCGGTCGTTGTCCAAGTAGCGGATCTGCAGCAACGTCATGTCGAGGAACTCGAGGTCCTCCTTTGAAAGGAGCCGCGGCTTCCAGTTTGGCGCCCCCTCCAGGAATTCCGCCTCTGGCCGCCGCTTCGCCGCCTTGACGGTCGTCGTGATCGAACCCGACTCCACGGCGGCCTCCGCGCCCTGCCGGACGTGAATCGACCAGGGGCC
>DATEUP010000284.1:0-4008 GCA_035283065.1 Thermoplasmatota archaeon
GGACCGGGTAGGTCGCCACGGAGTTGTGCACCGAGGCCATCACGCCGACCGCCGCGTCGGCCCGCGAGATCTCCTCGATCGCGACCGAGTAGGCCAGCGTCGAAAGGCCCGCGCCCCCGTAGGCCTCCGGTATCATGAGGCCGAGGAGCCCCAAGGCCTTCATCTCGTCGATGACCTCGGTGGGGAAGGTCGCCTCCTTGTCGTGCTTTGCCGCACGGGGCCGGATGCTGCGGTCCGCAAACTCGCGCACCATCCGCTCGAGCGCCTGCGTCGTCTCGTCTAGGTCGAAGTCCACGAGCGCGCCCCGCCGCCTCGGGAGCCACGACCTCGCCCAAAAAGGCTCCCCAGCCGCGTGCCCCCTCGAACCCTTAATACCGGCCGCTCCCATCGCGCGGCCGCCGAAAGGGAGGGGAGCCTCTGCCCGTTATCACGTTCCCGTACCCTGCGCTCGAGGCGGCCCTTTCGCAAGGCGCGCCGCGCCCGGTGCCCGACCGGGCAACGGTGGTTGAGGCCCTTGGAGCCTTAGGGTGCGCACCGGACGGACCCACGGGCCTCGAGGAGCTTTCCGTCGAGGCCCTCATGAACCGCCCCGACCTCTTCAGCCTCGAAGGGATCGCTCGCGCGCTGCGCCCCTTCCTCGGCCTTGGGGCGCCGCCGAGCTACGCGCCGCGGGCGGGTGGCCTGGAGTTCCTCGTCGACGAGACCGTCCTTGCCATCCGACCCGAGGTCTCCGTCGGCCTCGTCCGCGGCGTGGCCCTCGACGAGGCAGGCCTCGCGCGCCTTCTCGACACGCAAGGCAAGCTTGACCTCACGTACGGGCGCAAGCGCGCGCGCGTGTCGATCGGGCTCCACGACGCCGCGCCCCTCAAAGGCCCGATCACGTACAAGGCCGTCCCGCCCGAGTCCGCATCGTTTGCCCCCCTTGCGGCCGACGGCGCGGAGCGTTCCCCCGCCCGGTCGCTTGCCGCGATCCTCGAAGGCCACCCGAAGGGCCGCGAGTACGCCCACCTCCTTGCGGGCAAGCCCCGCTACCCGCTGCTCGTCGACGCCGCCGGCGAGGTCCTGTCGATGCCCCCGATCATCAACGGCCGGCTCACCGAGCTCAAAGCGGGCCGCCGCGACGTCTTCATTGACGTCACGGGCACCTCGCGCGATGCGGTGACCGCCTGCGCCCGCCTCCTCGCCATGCTCCTTGCCGACCGCGGCGGGGCGGTCGAGACCGTGAAAGTGCTGCGCCCCGGCGAGCCCTCGGCCTTCGAGCCCGACCTCTCGGCGCGCGTCCACCGCGTTGGCCTTCCCGCCGCTTCCAGGCTCCTCGGCGTCCCCCTGCGCGCCGACGAGGCCGCCCTCGCCCTCGAGCGGCTCGGCCACCGCGCTTCCGTCGTCCCCGGCGGGGCCTCGCTCGACGTGCTTGTCCCCCCATGGCGCTTCGACATCCTGCACGAAGCCGACCTCATCGAGGACATCGCGATCGGGCTTGGCTACTCGAGCCTGCCCTCGAGGTTGCCCCGACGCCCGACGCTCGGCGCCGAGCACCCCCTTGCCTCCGCGCGCCGGCGCCTGCGCGCCGCCCTGCTCGGCCTCGGGTTCCTCGAGGTCATGACGCTCACCCTTGGAGCGCCCGAAACCCCCGCAGGCTCCCGGCCCGCCTCGACGGTTGCCCACCCCCTGTCGCGCGAGCACTCGGCCTTGCGAACGACGCTCGTCCCAAGCCTCCTTGCCGTCCTTGCGGCCAACACGCACCGCGACCTCCCCCAAGCCCTCTTCGAAGAGGGCGAGGTCGTCGAAGGCGCCTCAAACGCCCCGCGCGTCGCGGCCCTCTACCTCGGCGCCGAGGCTTCCTTCACGCGCGCAAAGGGCGTCGCCCTCGCGCTCTTCGAAGGCCTCGGGCTTGCCGCTACCTTCGAGGCCGCCGACTTGCCCCCCTTCACCCGCGGCCGCGCCGCACGCGCCCTCGTGGGCGGGCGCCCCCTCCTCACGCTCGGCGAACTCAAACCCGAGACCCTTGCCGCCTACAGCCTCGCCCACCCCGCCTTCGCGCTCGAACTCGACCTTGGCGCAGTCCCCGCGCCCGCCCCCTGAAGCGCCCGTCTGCACGCCCGCCGGCGCGATCATACCCACGCCCGGCCCCTCCGAAACCTTAATGAGAAGCACGGGGTTGCGCCCCCGATGCCCTGCGGAGGTAGCCCAGCCTGGCAAGGCGCAGGTTTGCTAAATCTGTGCGCGTATGCGCTCGTGGGTTCGAATCCCACCCTCCGCGCTGCCCCTCGAGACGAGCTTGCGGGGGCAAGCGCGAGTAGCCCGGGGACCTCCCCCGCCACGGCCCGGTGAACCATATGGCCCGCGGCTCCCGGTCGAAGAGCGCCTCGAAGTCGGCGCTCCAGCAGAAGGAGGACGAGGACGCCCGCCGCCGAGCGGAGGTCCCGATCTTTTCCCTTGAAGGCCTGCACGTCCACCAGAAGAAGATCCTCGTCATCGGCGTCGCCGCCGTCCTCCTCCTCGCCGGCTTTACCGCCGTCCTTGCCAGCCTCACGAGCGCGATCAACCTCGACATCGCCGCGCCCACCTCCTTCGAGCGCGCGAAAGCCGGCGAACGCGTGAACTTCACCGTGAGCGTGCGAAACACCGCGCAGCTCACCGCGTTTGCCTACGAAGTCCACGTCCTCGGGATGCCCCCGAACTGGACCGTCGCCTCCGGCGAGGACGTCTTCCCCCTCAAGGCTGGCGAGTCGCGCGACGTGCGCCTCGAACTCGCAACGGGCGCCTCCTCGCCCCCCGAGCACGACTACCCCGTCGTCGTCAAGGCGATCGCGAAGACCGGCGACCTCAAGGCCACGCTCGCCTCGAAGTCCGTCACGCTCACCGTGCGCATCGTGTCCTCCGACCTTCGCCTGGCCTTCGAGACCCGCGTCACAGAGAGCGCTTTCGCCGGCGGCACCGCTTTCGTCCAGAACAACCTCACGGCCTGCGGCCCGGCCCCCCTCCTCGCGCCGTTCGCCCTTCCGGCCGCGGCCAACGTTACGAGCGCGAGCTTCGCGCTCACCTACGAAACCGCAGACCCCAACGCGACGGGCTACCTCGCTGCCGACGTCGGCGACGATGGCACCCTCGACGGGAACCTCACCTTCGCGCCGGGGTCCCTCCGACTCGGACTTGCCGCCTCGGCCTTTGCCAACTACTCGGCCTCCCACAACGGCGCGTCCTCCCCCCTCAACGTCCCCGTCCGCCTTGTGTCATGCATGAACGCCACCGCCTGGGGGTTCAACCTCACGGACCCCCTCGTGAATTACCAGCGCCCCCTCGGCGCTTCTGACGCTTTGCCCGTCGAGGCCGCAAACCCCAACAGCGAGACCGGCGAGGCCCGCCTTGTCGCCCGCGTAACGAGCCTCGAATCGCGCCCCCTCTCGATTCTCCTTAGCCTCCCGGGAGCGCCCTCCGCCTGGGAGACCCAGCCCATCCTCTCCTCGACGCCAATCCGAGTCGCCCCGGGCACCTCGAACACCCTCGACTTCACCCTCCAGGTCCCCAAGAAGACCCCCGTCGGAGAGGTCGCCCTCAACGTCTCGGCCTGCGTGCAGGTCAACGCGAACGACTGCGTCGCCGCGGGCCTCCGGCTCGACATGCCCGCCGCGCCCTTCTTCACCGTCGAGACCTACGTCCAGCCCCTCCAGCTCAAGGAAGTCACCCGCGGCCGGTTCGTCGACACCCTCCTCTTCGCGCAGAACAAGGGGAACCAGGCGACGGGCTTCACGATCGACATGGTGCCAAGGCCGGGGCTCACCTTCACGTTCTTCGACGCCCGCGGCAACCTCTCGCTCACCGATGAGGTCCCCCTCGCCGTCAACGAGTCGCGCCCCTTCGCCCTGCGCATCCGTGCGGAACCCTCCGCCGCGACCTCCGTCTACCCCGTCGCGCCCCGTTTCCGCAACGAGACAAGGGGGATCCTCCAGGGGGACATGTTCATCTCGATCAACGTCGTCGACGCGCCCGCCTCGCCCCGGACCTTCG
>DATEUP010000285.1:0-13615 GCA_035283065.1 Thermoplasmatota archaeon
GTCATCGAGTAGTTGCCCTCCTGGAGTACGGGGGTCGAGCCCGACCAGCTTGCCGTCCAAAGGCGCAGGTAGTAGGTGCCGGGGGCCGGGAAGCGGAAGCCTTGCGTCTCGAGAAGGTTCGCGGTGAAGACGGGGTCCCACCCCGTTTCCGTCTGGGGTGGCACCATGGAAACGCCCGTCGAGTTGTAGAGTTCGAGGTAGAAGGGCATCTCGAAGGAGGTCGAGGAAAGCTGGAGGTACTGGAACGTCGGCGGCGTGAAAGCCGCGGTGACGGCGAAGAAATCCGCCTGGTCGAATGTCTCGGTGAGGGCCCCCGTTACGGTGGGCCCGGCAGTCACGTCCGTGGCGCTTGCCAGGAAATTGTCCCCGTCCGAAACCGCGGAGGTTGCGCTCGCGGTCCAGGTGACGTTGTACCAGTTGCTCGGAGTCGGACATGAAGGCCCGTCGATCGTGATGTAATAGGGCCCATCGATCCATGTCGTCGTGTTGTACCACAGGCTGTATTCTCCGACCTGGGGCCGCATCGGCCGGACGACGAGGTTGAAATGCTCGGGGGACCGCAGGGCGACGAGGAAGCGGAAACTGATTCCCGCCTCCGTCTCGATGTTGACCGCGAGGTCCAGGCCCGCGGGGAGCCAGACGTACATGTAATCGTAGTCGTTGTTCGCGCAGTCCAGGTAGAAGAGGAGGCGCGTCGTCCCGTTCGTGGAGAGGTTGAGGGCCGTCGACGTGTCGTTGTAGGTGTCGTTGTAGATCTCGTCCGGGTTGTATTGGAGGGGCGTGGGGGCCGCCACGGCGGTGGGCGCAAGGAGGAGCAGGGCCGCCGCCGCGCCGATTGAAAGTCCCAACGCCGCCAGGCTCGCCCTGTTTGCCATCCGTAACACTCCCAAAGCCCGCACCGAAAGTGGATGCTGGATGCGTCTGCATCCGGAACGAGGTTATTTGAGCCTTTTGGGGAGGTTGATTGAGAACTTGGGAGGGGCCCGCTTCGCGAGGACCGCGGCAAGAGCGGCAAGCGCCGGAAGCGCAAAGGCCGCGCCGAACCCGGGCGTCGAGGCCGCGACCTCGAAGCTCGCGCTTGCCGTCGCGGTGAACTCGCCGTCCGTGACGCGCAGGTCGACCGTGTGGCGGCCGGGCGCGAGGCCCTCGAGCGAGAAGGCGGGCGCCGTCGACACCTGCGTGCCGTCGACGATCCACGTCAGGTTGAGCCGGTCGCCGTCGGGGTCGGCGCCGCGGCCGGAAAACGCGGCGGGCGCGCCCTGCCTCAGCGAGGTCCCAGAGGGCGCGAGGATCTCGGCGGTGGGCGGGCGGTTCGTGCCTGAAACGGCCACGATGATGTCGCCCGAGGCGCTCCGCTCGCCGTCGGACACGGTCACGCGCAGCACGTGTGTCCCTTCGGATTCGTAGTCGAACGTGTGGGCAAAGGAGCGCGAGCCCGAGGCGTTTTGGGCTTTCGCACCGTCGAGGAGGAAGGCGAAGGTGAGGCTCGAGAGGGGCGAGTCGATGTCAAAGGCCTCGGCGTCGTAGGCAAAGGGCGCGCCCTCGCTGGCGGCAAGGGGCACGCCCGGGAGGCTGAGGGTCGGGGCGTCGTCGACGGCAAGGACGCGGACCGTGACCGAGGCGGAGGCCGCAAGCGCGCCGTCGAAGACCCGGAGCGTGCCTGTCACGGTGCCCGCAAAGTCGGGGGCGGGGCGCAGGTAAAGCCATGAGCCCACGACGAGCGACGCGATGGAGGGGACGCCCTGGAGGGAGTACGTGAGGGTGTCGCCCTCGATGTCCAGCGCGAGCCCGCTCAGGTTGAAGGCGGATTCCTCGGAGGGCGCGTCCTCGTACAAGGTGAAAGGGGGGAGCGCGGCCGGGAACCACGGCGGGTCGTTGACCGCCCGGACGAGGACAAGGACACGGACCTGGGCCGCTGCGCCCCGCGAGTCCTCCGCGGTCACGTTGAGCTCGAAGGACCCGGCCGCATTTGGCGAAAGGACAAGGAGAATCCCCTGGGGCGTCGAGGTCGCGTTGAGGGGCGCCTCGGCAACGAACGATGTGACCGAGAAGGCGTCGCCCTCGGGGTCGACGAGGGCGAGGGCCGCGTCGAAGAGCCCTTGGCCGTCCTCGTCGAAGGTGAGGGCGCCCTCTCCGGCCCGCAGCCGCGGCGGGTCGTTGACGGCCGTGATGAGCACCGGCAAGGCGACTTCGACCTGCCTCCAGCGGTCGGCCGCGGTGACCGTCACGGAGGCGCTTCCGAAGGCGTCGGGGTCGGGCGTGAGCAGGAGCGTGCGCCCGTCGGCTCCAAGGGAGGCCCTGAGCGGGCCCGCGACCGAGGCGACGGCGAAGGCCAGAGTCTCGCCCGCCGGGTCGGGCGCGAGGAGTGCGGCAAGGTCGAAGGAGGCCGGCTCGTCTTCGGAAAGCGTCGCGTTCCAGGAGGGGTCGAGGAGAGAGGGGGGCGGGTCCACGCGCGCGTCGATCGTGTAGGCGAAGGTGAGGGCGGTCGACAGGTAGTAGCTGAAGTCCGCCGCGAAGACTTCCACGAAGTACGTCCCTTCGGAGGGGGCGAGGAAGTTCAGCCTCTCGTCGGGGTCGAAGTCGAAGGACCAGGTCACGCGCGCAAGCGAGGCGTCCCACACGACCGCCTGGAGGTCGGGCTCCCGCGAGGTCTGGTTGAACCCCTCCGTGTGGAGCGAGATGTTCACCGTCGTGTTCGCCTTGAGGTCGAAGCGGAAGAAGTCGAAGAGGTCCCAGCGCGAGAGGTTGTTCGAGGAGGGCCCTGAGGGAAGCTGCGTTGCAAGGGTGGGCGACCCGTTGGGGTCGGAGTCCACCGAGAAGACGGCCCACTCGAGCGCGTACGCCGAGGTCCCCGCGTACGAGAGGACGCGGACAAAGAAGCGGCCGCTCGCCGTGGGAAGGGCCGAGGCGTACTCGATGCCCGTGGGTGAAATCGACTCGCTGTCGATGACCGCGCGCCCCGCCTCGATGTGGAAGACGTAGAGGTCGAGGTCAGAGCCCCCGCTCGAGGTGAGGTTCACGACGAGCGCCTCGCGAAGCGCGCCGGCAACCGCAAGGTCGATCGCGTATGTGTCTTCGAGGTCGGACCAGTCCGTGAGGTTCGAGAGCCGAAGGCCCGAGGGCGGGGTAAGGGCCGTGGCGTTTGCAAGGTCGTTGTCGTTGTCCGTGGGGAAGCTCACGCCGACGGAGAGGTTGACGGTAAGGGCCCAGTCGTAGACCTGGCTTGACCGCACCTCGAGGAGGTAGAACCCCGTCTGCGCGGCGATGATGTTCGAGAACTGGATTTGCCCGGGCCCGGTCGTGGACTTCTCGTCGAGCAGGAGTTCGAGGGGGTCGAAGACGCTCAGCGTGCCCGTGCCGAAAAGCGAGCCCGTGGCCTCGAGGGTGAGGGCGAGCGACTCGGGTGCGGCGTCGGACCGGTTTGCAAAGACCTTGAAGAGCGCCGACCCGCCGGCCGAGATCGTGCCCGTCACGGACTGGTTGGGGAAGAGCTGCGTCGCGTTGGCGCCGTCCAGGGCGAGGGCCGCAGGTGAGGGGGGCAGGGAGGCGGGCGTGGCGGGCTCGGCCCCAGCGCTGCCCGCAATGCCGGCGGCGAGGCATAGCGCAAGCGCCGCGCAAAGGAGGCTCACGGGGGGCCGGCCGTCCGCGAGCATAGGGGAGGCCCCCGCAGGGCGCGACAGGCGCCCCGCGTGCCGGTTCGTCAGGCCCGCCGCCTGCGGCGGGTCATCGAAGCGCCCACACCGACCGCGGCAAGCGCGCCGAGGGTGAGCGGCACCTCGAAGCCGGGCAGGAAGCCCTGCGGGGGCGGCGGGTTCGCGACCGTCACGTTGACCGTCTGGGTCACGCTCGTAACCCCGTCGCTCACGGTGAGCGTGAGCCGCCTCGTGCCTTCCGACGACCACGTGTAGGTCCCTGTCGAGCCCGTGAGGATCTGCGCCCCCGAGCTGTCCGACCAGGTGAAGGTGAGGAGGTCGCCGTCCGCGTCGTAGGCCGAGGCGAAGAAGGAGACAGGCTCGCCGACCAAGTACCCGCGGTTCCCTTCGAGCGGCGAGGCGATGCTGACCTCGGGCGCTCGCGGCGTGTCGACGACCGTCACAAGCCACACGTGCTCCGCAACGCCGCCCGCGCCGTCGTCGGCCACGACCTTGAGCTCGAAGGTGACGTTCGCACCCGGCCGGGCCATCGTGTAGAGCGCGATGAAGGCGTACGAGGGCAGCGTGGTTTCGAGGGAGGAGCCGTCGAGGAACCAGCGGAACTTGGGCTGGAGCCGCTCGGGGTCGACGGCTTCGATCGAGAAGGTCCTCGGCGACGCGCCCTCCGCCAGGGCGATGTCCGTGAGCGGGCTCCAGTTCACGATCCTTGGCGGGTCGTTGACCTCCCGCACGACGAGGTTGAGGTCGGCGATGTCCGACGGGTAGTGCTGGGGCGGGACCCCCGGCAGGATCTTCTCCGCGACGAGCTGGATCGTCCAGGCGCCGCTGATGTCCGCAGGCGGCAGGAGCGTGAGGGTCCCGTTGAAGAGCGTGAAGGCGATCGGCCCGTTCCCTGACACGAGGAAGTTGAGCTGCTGCTGGCGCAGGGGGTCGTCCGGGTCCAGGAACACCGTGTTGAGGTCGACCGAGGGGCAGTTCGTGTCCTCGTCGCAGCTGATGTTGATCGGCGTGACGAGGCGGCGCGGCGCGTCGACGAGGTTCGTCACGTTGAGGAGGATCTGCAGGCGCACGGTGGTCACGCCGTCGAAGACGTCGATGAACACCGGGTAGTCGCTGCCGAGCGTGGTCGTCTGGAAGTCCGGCGCCGTCGTGATGCGCAGCGTCGTTGCCGTGGCCGTGACCGTGACGTTGCCGTCCGGCACCTGGGTGACCGAAAGGGTGTCCGCGTCGACGTCCCGGATGTAGGTCGAGAGCGCGAAGACCTGGACGCCGCCGTCCTCGGTAAACCGGATCGGCTGGCTCGTCACGAGGTAGGGCGCGTCGTTCACGGGCAGGACCGTGATGTTCCAGTACTGCTGCGCGTAAAAGCGCTGGAGGTCCGTGGCGCGCACGAGGATCGTGTTCGTGCCCGACCAGTTCCCGTCGGGGACGATCGAGACGAGGCCGTTGACCTCGCTGATCGTGACGTTCCGGATCCCCGAGAAGGAGAAGGAGTAGTTCAGGCGGTCGCCCTGGATGATGTCGGGGTCGGCGAAGTAGTTCGAGAGGTTGTAGACGCCGATGGAGGGCTCGTCCTCGTTGAGGACGACCGGCGGCAGCGTGGCCGAGACGACGGGCGGCTCCCACTGCGCGTTGAAGTCCGGGAGCCTCGAGACCCACATCGTGTAGCGGGTCTGGAGGTTCCAGTCCATATGCCAGAAGACCTGGACCGTGCGCGGCGGCATCGTGCCGGGCAGCGTATAGGGCCCGATGAAGCCGTCCTGGAGCGCCGTGACCTCGAGGATGTAGTCGCCGTCGGCCGCGACGGTGGCGCGCACGGTCGTCGTGTTCTCGATGTGGTCGGTCGGCTGGTTGTTCTGGTAGTCCCACCAGTAGTTCCACGACCAGTTGAGGAGCTGCATCCCCGGCTGGTAGATCCCGAGCCATACGAGCCCAAGGGTCTGGTTCGTCTGCGTGCCGTCCTCGGAGTTGCGGTTGGGCATCTGGAACGTGAACTCGATCGTCTCGCCGGCCTGCGCGGTGATCCGGTAGAAGTCCGTGTGGTCCTCGGACTGGTTGATCGTAAGCCCGGAGTAGACGCCCCACGAGATCCCCGCGGCTTGGGAAGGCTCGTTGTTGAAGTCGCTTGTCGGGCGGACCGGCGAGGTGTCCCAGCTCTTCGAGACGCTGTAGTTCCCTGTGTTGTTGAAGTCCTCGACCTCGAGGAAGTAGATCCCCGTGTACGAGGCGGTGGCCGCGACCTCTTCGTAGCGCGGCTCGGGGTTCAGCGTGAGGTTGTAGGGCGCGTCACCCTCGAAGGAGGAGTTGAGGATGTCGAAGTCGAGCGAAATCCCGTTCGGGCGGAAGAAGTCGCGGTACCCGAAGAGCCAGAGGTTGATGTTGACGGGCTTCAGGGGGTCGTCGGAGCCCTCGGACATGTTGAAGATGACGCGGTCGGGGGGGACGGTCGCGCTCCCCTTGGACATGTTGAACCAGTACCAGTCCGTGTCGTCATAGTCGCGCTCCATGTGCTCGTTGAAGACGCCGCCCTCGGGGAAGCGGGCAATGTCCGTGATGTTGATGCGGAGGTTGTAGCCCACCTGGAAGGAGTAGGGCGCCGAGGTGTTCTGGAGCCGGATCATGATGTAGTAGTAGCCGTCGTAGGGCGCGAGGACCGAGATCGGCTCGACGCGCCGGTTCGGGGCCTCGGACTTCTCGATGGGCTTCCCGATCGGGTTGTCGGGCGTGTAGCCGAGGTCCTCCGTGAAGACGCGGATGATCGCGTCGACGTTCCAGGGGTCGGCACCCATGTTCGTGATCTCGAGGTACCCCGAGATTTCCGTGAAGATCTGGTTGCTCGTGTCGTGGGTCCCGGCCACGCGGAACCACACGGTGTCGGGCTGGGCGCTGTTCAGGAACTCCGCCGAGAGCGTGCCGGCGTAGTCGCCGCCGACGGACGCGATGTCCGTGGGGTCCGACACGCGGATCTCGAGGTCGTACTCGCCGGCGCCGAGCCAGGAGGTCACGTTGATGTAGTACGTGTTGGGCACGCCGCCGCCGACGGGGGTGAGGATGTTGACGTCCTGGGTGTTGAGGTACGCGTAGCGGGCGAGGTTCCAGTCAATGAGCGTTGCCGGGGAGGGGAAGGCCGTGTAGACGAAAATCTCGAGGTCGGGGGAAATCCGCGTGCCGGCGCCCCAGGGGATCGTGATCCAGTTGAGGGTGATCATACGGGCGTCAAGGACCTTGCCCTTGGGGAGCTCGATCTTGTAGAATTGGCTCTCGCAGGACGACGGGCGCGAGAGGTAGCCCCGGATCGGCTCGATCGCAGAAGTCGTGGCGTTGAAGAGGCCGTACGTGTCGGTTCCGACGTCATACTGGATGAGGGGGGCAGAGGATGGCGAGCAGGCGCCGGAGACGGTCTGGACTTCCGGGCTGGAGGTCGTCGTGGGAGCGGCGGAGGTCGCCGGGAGCGCGCCGAGGGCGGGGCCGACCGTGAGGGCCGCAAGGACAAGGAGGGCGATCGAGGTGCGTGTCTTTCGGGCGTTTCTGGCTCCCATGGTTCTCACCGGTTCATTGCAGGATGCAGGGCGGGCGAAGGCGGTTACAAAACTGCCGATATAACACCTTTTCTGCCGGGTTCACCCTGAACTCGGACGACTGGATGGGTGTTTCAAGGGCCGTCCTGTGGGACAGGGGTGGCAACATCAGGAATTAAGGGTTTTCGGACGAGGCTCGAATGGTGCCGGAAGCGGGAAACGGGGGCAGGGGGGGCTCGGAGGGGTTGCTGGCCTGGCGCTCGCCGAAGGCGCGGGCGGCGAGGATCCGGCGCTGGGGGGAGGGGTGGCTGAAGAGCAGGGCTTCGAGGAGGGGGTTGGGGGACTCGTTGAGGAGGTTGAGGTCGCAGAGGCGCTTCATCATCGATTCGGCGGCCTCACCGTCGCCTGTGGCTCGAAGGGCGGAGGCGTCGGCGCGGGACTCGGCGCGGCGCGCAAGGGGGGAGGAGGCGACGCGGTCGGCAAGCTCGATGAGGCCGGCAAGGAGGAGGATGAGGGGGACCGCCGCCGTGTCCCCCGGCCCTTGGAGCCCAAAGGCCGGGGCAAGCGCGGGCAGGGCCAGGGAGAGCGCAACGAGCTTGACGGGGACGAGTCCGAGGGCAAGCGCGAGCGACTTGGCAACGTCGTGGTGCGCGAGGTGGGCCGCTTCGTGGGCGACGATGAAGCGCACCTCCCGGGGGTGGAAGCGTTCGAGCAGGGTGTCGAAGAGCACGATGCGGCGGGAGGGCCCGAAGCCGTGGATGAAGGCGTTCGCGCGGGGGGACTTTGCCGATTCGCCAAGGACCGCAATTCGGCGGACCGGGGGCGCACCGGCCGCCTCGACGGCGGCAAGGACGGAGGACTTGAGCTCGCTGTCGTGTAGGGGCTCGACCTTGTAGAACATCGGCAGGACGAGGTTCGGCAGGATGAAGGTGGAGAACGCCAGGAACGTCGCGTAGAGGAGCGCCGCGACCGCCCACCACTGTTCGAACCGGCGGATGAGGAAGAGGAGGGGGACGAGGAGCGCCAGGGCGACCGCGGTGGCAAAGAGGGCGGACTTGGCCGCGTCCTTGAGGAAACCGCCAAGCGAGCGGCGCGTCATCCCGTAGCGCGCCTCGCGCACGTGGCGGCCGTAGAGGGCGAAGGGCAGGGTGAGGGCGCTTGCAAGCGCGCCAAGCGCCAGGATGTAGAGCGCGTCGGCGGACCCCGGCGAGGCAGGGAACACGCCGGCGGCGGCGTCGGCAAGGGCGCGCGAGAGGCCGCTTGCAAGGAGCGCGAGGGCGAGGGCGACAGGGACGGCGGTGCCCCCGACAAGCCCGAGGACAAGGGAGCCGCGCTCGTAGGAGCGCGCGCGCGCCCGCAGGCCGGGGTCGAATTCGTAGGGGAAGGCCGCCGCGCGGGGCGCAAGGCCAGACACGCCCTTGGAAACCGCGCCCGGGGTAAAAAGGGCGGCGGAGCGGTCGGCGGAAGCGCGTCCGCCTTGGAAAGCCGCTTGCCTTCAGACGGTTTAAGCCGACGTGCGGGTTACGAGGGCGCAATGGGCGAGCCAGCCGTTCGCACGGAAGGCCTCGGGAGGGACTTCCGCAGGAAGCTCAAGGGCGCCGACCGGAAGGGCAAAGGAGACCGCTTCGAGGTCACCCGCGCGCTCGACGACGTGACCCTCACGATCGACAAGGGCGAGCTCTTCGGGGTCTTGGGGCCAAACGGCGCGGGCAAGACGACGCTGATCAAGATCCTGTGCACGCTGCTCTTGCCCTCGAGGGGCCGCGCGTTCGTCGCGGGGCACGACGTAACGGAGGACGTCCCCCAAGTCCGCCAGAAGATCAACATGGTCTCGGGGGGCGAGACGAGCGGCTACGGCATCATGAAGGTCCGGGAGAACCTCTGGTTCTTCTCGCAGCTCTACGGCGTCCCCACGGAGGAGGCGAACTACCGGATCGACACGCTGGGCGAGATCCTCGGGCTCACGCCGAAGTTCGACGTGCGCGTTTCGAGGATCTCGACGGGCGAGCGCCAGAAGATGAACCTGATCCGGGGGTTCGTGTCGGACCCCGAGGTGCTCTTCCTCGACGAGCCGACCCTGGGGCTCGATGTGAACGCCGCGCGCGAGGTCCGCCGGTTCGTCGCGAACTGGGTGCGCGAGAAGCGCGAGAACACGGGCCTGCTCACCACGCACTACATGGCCGAGGCCGACGAGATGTGCGACCGCGTGGCGATCATCGACAGGGGGCGGATCGTGGCGTGCGCGCCGCCGCACGAACTCAAGAAGCTCGTCCAGAAGGACGTGATCTTCACGCTGCGCGTGGGGGCCCCGGCGGAGGGGAGCCTCGACTTCGTGAAGGCGGTCGCCGGCGTCGCGTCCTGGTCGGCGTCGCGCTCGATCGACGGCAAGACCGCAGAGCTGAAGCTGATCCTCGAGGACGAGGCGACGATCGCGGACCTCATGTCGGAGCTCGCGGCCCGAAAGGTCGAGGTCCTGTCGCTCAACAAGACGACGCCCACACTCGAGGACGTATTCGTGAAGCTCGTAGGCCGGGGGCTTGGCGCCGAGGACATCGTGGGGCCCCAGGCGGAGGCCAAGGAATGAGCGCCCGCACGGTCGACCGCGAGCACCCGTTCGCGTCGTTTGCGAGGGGCCCGGCGGGCGAGCGGCTGCACAAGGGGCGGGTCGGCACGTTCCTCGGGGCCTGGAAGGCGAGGGCCTACATCCGGATCATCGGCAGCAACCGCGAGCTCTCGTGGATCTTCTTCGAGACGGTCCTTCCGCTCCTCTCGATCATCGCGTACCTCTACATCTATAGGTACCTCGGCGCGCCCGACCGGTTCGTGTCGTTCGTCGTCCTTGGCGGCGCGATGGTGGCCTTCTGGCTCTCCGTGCTCTGGGGGATCGCGAACCACATCTTCTGGGAGAAGCAGTCGGGCAACCTCGAGCTCTACTTCGTGGCCCCGGTCTCGCCGCTCGCGCTCATGCTCGGCATGGCGACGGGGTCGCTCGTGAGCACGACGACGCGCGCGTCGGCGTCGGTGATCGCGGGGGTGCTCCTCTTCGGGGCGACCTTCAACGGCGAGGGGGTCTTGCCGTCGCTCGCCGTCCTTGGCGTAACGCTCGGGGCGATCTACTTCCTCGGGATGATGTTCGCCTCGCTCTTCCTCATGTATGGGAGGGAGGGCGAGCACCTCGCGCACTCGATGCAGGAGCCCGTCTTCTTCGCGGCGGGCTTCTACTACCCGCTGAACACCCTGCCGTTGGCCGTGCAGGTCGCGGGCTCTTTCATCCCGCTCACGATCGGGCTCGACGCGATGCGCCAGCTCCTCGTCCCGGGGACCGTCGGGTTCCTGCCGCTTGGCCTCGAGGCCGTCATACTCGTCTTGATGTTCTTCCTCTTCGCGGCCGGCGCGCGCCAGTCCGTGCGCTTCATGGAGCACCTCGCCAAGCGCGAGGGGAGGCTGACGCTCCGATGGCAGTGAGCCTGCACCAGCGCCGCAGCTCGCCCTCCGCGTGGCTGACCTTCAAGAGCGCGGCGTGGCTGGGCTGGCAAATGGAGTCGAACTGGACGGAGCCTTGGCTCTTCCTGCTCTACTCGATCGTGCGGCCGCTCGCGGGCGTCGGGATTGTCGTCTTCATGTACCTCGCAGTCTCGACGGCGGCGGGGATCTACAGCCCCGACAAGCTCGCGTTCGTCTTTGTCGGGACGACCTTTTTCATGTTCGTCGGCCAGGAGCTCTACGGGATCTCCCAGGCGGTCCTCGACGACCGCGAGCACTACCGGACGCTGAAGTACGTGTACATCGCGCCCTCGTCGATCTACATCTACCTCTTCGCGCGGGGGCTGGCGAAGGTCGCGGAAACGGCAATCTCGGCGTCCGTCACGCTTGTCATCGGGGGGCTCCTCCTCCACATCTCCTACTCGTCGTTCAACCCCGTGCTCCTTGTGGTCGCGCTCGTCCTCGGGCTCCTCGGGATCGCGACCTTCGGGATCATGCTCGCTGGCATCACGCTCCTCACCGCAAGGCACGGGTTCCAGATGGGCGAGTCCGTGGCGGCGATCTTCTTCCTGCTTGGCGGCGTCGTGTTCCCGATCCACATCCTCCCGGTGTGGGTGCAGGACGTCGCCTACCTGATGCCCGTGACCTACTGGATCGAGGCGATGCGCCGCTCGCTCATCGGGGACGCGGGGCAGGTGGACTCGACGCTCTCGACGATGTCGACGCCGATGCTGCTCCTCGCGATTGTCGGCACGACCATCGTATTCTTCCTGCTCTCGATCTTCGTGTTCCGCCGGTTCGACGAGGCGGCGCGCCGCAAGGGGCGGATCGACATCACGACGAGCTACTGAGGGCCGAGCGAAGGGCCTACTCGACGATTTGCAGGGTTTCGTTCATCGCCAGCACGGCCTTCAGCGCGATCGACGCGCCGACCCGCCGTGCGTCCTCGGGGAACGCCTGGTCCTTGCACACCGATACGCCGATCGCAAGGACCTGCTCCATCGCGCCAAGCGCGCCGGGCGTGTCGAAGTCGTTGTCGAGGGCCTTCTCGAAGCGGGCCTCCTGTCCCTCGATGTCGGCGATCTGCCGGCGCGGCACCTGGGCGGGCTTGAGGACGGGCCCTTCGCCAGCCTCGAGGCTCTCGCCCCACGCGCGGAGCCGGGCGAGGTCCGAGACCATCTTCTCGTAGCGCACGCGGGCCGCTTTGAGGCCTTCGGGCGTCCACGCGAGCGCGTCTCGGTACGGTGCTGAGAGCAGGAACGCGCGCAGCGCGCCCGGCGGGTGCTCCGAAAGCGCCTCGCGGACGGTGATGAAGTTGTGGAGGGACTTCGACATCTTCGTGTCGCCGAGCGTGACGAAGCCGTTGTGCATCCAGATGCGCGCGTAGGGCTTACGGGTGAGGACCTCGCACACCGCCGCTTCGCTCTCGTGGTGCGGGTAGATGAGGTCGCGGCCGCCGCCTTTGATGTCGAGCGGGTGGCCGAGGTGCTCGCGCGACATGACGAAGCACTCGAGGTGCCAGCCGGGCTTGCCGCGGCCCCAGGGCGAGTCCCAGGCGGGGTCGCCGGGCTTCGGCGGCTGCCAGAGGGCGAAGTCGAGGAGGGAGCGCTTGCGCGATGTGGGGTCGGTCGCCTCGCGCGCGATCATGGACTTGATGTCTTGGTGCGTGAGGGTGCCGAAGGCCTTCGACTTCGTGTGGTCGAAGTAGACGAAGCCGTCGACCTCGTAGGCGGCCTTCGCGTCGAGGAGGGCGCGGGTCGTCGCGATGATCTCGCCCACGTGCTCGGAGGAGCGGGAGTAGATCGTCGCGCGCTCGACGCGAAGCAGGTCCATGTCGGCGAGGAACTCGGAGATGTAGTCCTCGGCGACGCGGAGCGGGTCGCGGGACTGGGCAAGCGCCTTGCCCGTGATCTTCTCGTCGATGTCGGAGAAGTTCTGCTGGAAGAGGACCTCGAGGCCCTTGGATGTGAGGTGGCGGCGCACGACATCGAAGAAGACGTAGGAGCGCGCGTGGCCGACGTGCGCGAGGTCGTAGACGGTGGGGCCGCAGACGTACATGCGCACGCGGTTGGCGTCCTGGGGCGAGAGCGTGTCGGGCTTCTGCGACCGGGTGTTGTAGATGCGTTGGGGCATGCGCGCAGACCCGCCGAGAGGCATACGGAAAAGCCCGGGGTCGCCGTTTAATGATTGGCCCGCACGGTAGGAACGGACAGCACGGTTTGCGGGCCTTTCCGGTCTGGCTCGGTGGTCTTCTTGGGGGTTTTTGCACTTGGCCCTGTTGTCACTTTTGCCCGCCACCTCCCGGGTAGCCGGAACCCTTATCGTGCGGCCTGACGGTGCTTTGCGGCGAGGCGAAAAAGTGATGCGAAAAGCGATAGCACTCTCTGCGTTGGCAAGCGTCCTGCTTCTCGCGGCAACCGGTCTTTCTGCGCAGGCCGAGAGGCCGATCCCGTGCAGTGTAAGTGGGACAACCCCCGGTGGCCACGTCGTGCACGCAAATGTGCCGGCTCCAGTGGTTCAAGACTTCGTCGACCGATGGATTCACGCGGGTTTCACCGACGTGACTTTCGATTGCCGATGACGGTCTTTATGGGGTCCGGGCAACCAACCTTGCCGGGGTGAGGAACCGCGGGTTCAGCGCGCTGCCAAAGGAGAGGCAGTGGACAGGGCAGTGTCCTCGGCCGCGACCTCTGGCCAAGGGGTCACTGGTTCGAGGATGATTCTTGCGGCCGGCCCTTTGATGCCCGTGGCCGGCCCCTGCTCGGACCGCCCGCGCGCCGAGTCGGACGCAGATTCCCGGCGGTGGGCGACCCCCACCATGGCATCCCTGCCCTTGGGTTAAGTCCGCGCGCCGTCATCCTTTCTCGAGCGCGCCGATCGCGCAGAGTGCCGCGACATCCTCGACCGCCGCGGCCGCCTCGCCGCGCGTCATCCGGACCGTCGCGAAACCCGCGTGGAACC
>DATEUP010000286.1:0-2029 GCA_035283065.1 Thermoplasmatota archaeon
CCCACGGGCGGGGCCTGCGCCAACCCCTCCGGGTCAATGTCACGCCCGTCGAGGCGCACGGTCGGAGAGCCGTGGAATTCGAGGAGCGTGGCGTCGCGCTTGTGGCGCACGAGAGTCATCTTGAGCTTGGCCTCGCCGCCGGCCGCGGCGATGGCGCGCAGGGCGTTCTCGCGGGCCTTGCGGTACGACGGGCAGCCCGCGAAAAAAAGGATCTCCACGGTCGGCACAGCCCCACCTCAAGCCATCGGCAGGGCGCCGCTCGGCTCAAGCAGGTGCAGGGAACCGCCTTCGCCGAACCGCACCCCAAACGGAACGGGTCGCCCGAGGCGCGCTCGAAGGCGGGCCGTGGCTTCCGCGTCGCCTCCCACCTCGGCCACGAGCGCGGATTCGCCGCCCGGGAACAGGTAGCGCGCAAGCGCGCCTGGCGGCGCAGCCCTCGGACCGGGCCGTAGGGGCTCGAAGTCGACCGCGCCGGGCTCGCGTGCGCGCGATGCGCCCCAATACGGAACGACGTGGGCGCCTGCCACTTCGGCCTGTGAAGCGAGCGAGGCGAGCGAAGCGACCGCCGGGCTTCCCGCGCGCGCGAACGCGTCGGCTGACCATAGGCGCGCGCCGCCCGTGGCAGGTCCCTTGTTCCCGTCCCCCTTTGCGAGGGCCTCGAGGATTGCCGACTCGCGGTCGAGGAACGAAAGGAGCGGCCAGCCCCGCAGGTTTTCCTCGGCGCGCAGAATCTGCGCGAGGCCCCGGCACGCGAGGGCGATGGCGCCGGCAGCTTCGGCCTTGGGAAGCCGAACGACGCCTGCATAGGACTCGAGCGGCACGCCGAGGACGAAGGACTCCTCCTCGACCGCTACGGTGAGCGCGCCGCGGCTCCCCCAAAGCGGGAGCGTGAATTCCCCCTCGCCGTGGAGCGCGAGGACCGAGGCCCCTGCAAGTTGGCCGACCACGTGCGCCACGGGTTGCTCGATCGTGGCGGTGATGGGAGGGTCGAGGCGCAGGCCGCGCTTTTCGCTGAGGAAGCGGAGCACGGGGTCCGGGTCCAAGGGAACGCCGATCTCGAAGAAGACACGGCCGCGCAGGTGGACGTCGTCAAACCGAGCCGGGGCGGCGAAGGGGGCCGGCCCCAGCGTTGCGGCCGACGAGGCCCGGGAAAGCTCCGAGGGCGGCACCTCGATGCGCAGGGAAAGCGGCGCCACGTTCCCCAAAACGGCCCCCTCCCTTATGCCTTCGGCGGCAGGGGGTTGAAGAACCGGATCCCCACGACCGCCCCGATGATGAGCGAAAAGAAGAGCGAGATCAGGGCGGCCGCCTGGAGCTTGGCCGCTGTGATCGGGTTTCCCTGGACGCCCGACTCCCACACGAGCGTGAGGCCGAACACCGCGAGGAAAATCCAGAGCGGGACGAGCCGGTACGTCAGCATGCGGGCGGCCATTTCGCGGTCGGTGGCCTCGGCCTTGGCGAAATCGCTCGCGGGCGACGCGATTGCGCGCGAACCTTCGGTCGCGCCGCCGAGGTCCGCGCCGCGGAGCGAAACCTCTGCCGGATCGCGCTCGTTTTGCCGTCCCTCTTGGGCGTCAGCACGTTCAGCCATCGAGTTCACTCCTGCAGGATCTCCACCTTCAAGGCCCGAGCGACCCGGAGAATCTCCTCAATGAATGTAAGGAGCTCCCCCTTTTTGAGCTCGGGGATCCGCTTCGCGTCAAGCTTCATCCACCGCTCGCCGAGCAGCACGTCAAACTGCTCGAAGCTGCGCCCGCTGCCGAGCTTCGCGGGCCGGATGCGCAGCTTCTTGATCCGCTCCCACGGGAACTCCTTCAGGTCCGCGCCGACCCGCACGCGCAGCGACCTCGAAGACACGGCCGCGACCGGCTGGCGGCCGTCCGGGAAGACCTTTCGCAACTCGACGCGGTCGGGGACGCTCGTGGCGAGCGCCTCCTTGAGGGCCGAGTAGAACGAGGTGAGCTGCTCTTTCGAGGGGTCGCGCCCCAGGATCGAGGGGCCAAGCACGAGCCGGTGCCCGTCCTCGTAG
>DATEUP010000287.1:0-11012 GCA_035283065.1 Thermoplasmatota archaeon
CCCACGGCCGCCGCCGAGGCCGCGCCCACCACCGCGACCATAGCCAGCGAAAAGGCGCTGAGCCGGCCGTGAACCTGGGCGTTCAACCCCGTGACCTGCCGCACGGGGCGCGCCTCCGCCCCCGAAACCGCCTCTCCGAGCTGACGCGCGACCGCTCCGAGGTAGGGAGTGCAATACCACCGCTCGTACTCGCGGTCGGACATCGTGTCCGGGTCCTTTCGCGCAAGGTCGTCGTCCGGCACGACGGCAGCCGCGACAAGCACCTTCGACATGCGCCCCGCCTGGCCGAGCAGCGCCTGGGCCGCCGCAAGCTCGACGACCACGCGGTCCTCGTCCGAGTCGCCGGACGATACGAGACCCGAGACCACGAAAGCCATCGTCGTCCGGCCGTCGGCGGCCTCAAGCGACAGGGTGCTGCCGACCGAGACCATGAGCGCCTCGGCCGCGCGGCGGCCCACGAGGGCCTGCGCGCCCCCCTGCCCCGATCCCGGCCACGCGCCCTCGACCTGCCACCACGTGAAAACGCCCTCGGCGCTCGTGGCCGCCGATGGAAGTCCGACCTCCTGCCCGTGGTCCGTGAACCAGACCCCGACGACGGGGACGACCTGAGGCATCGTGTGGCCCGGCATGGCCGGGCCGCTTGCGACCGCGCCCTCGAGGATGGGCGCCACCGCGGTGAGCCTTCCGGCATGCCTGATCGCGGAGAGGCGCAGGAGCGAGGCCTCTGGCAGGGTCGAGACCGCCGCGCCCCCGAACTCCAGCAGACCGCCAGCGGCCTGGCCGCCCACCGCAGCCTTCGGCTCAATGATGAGGTTCGGGCCAAAGGCGAGGGACGCCCGGCCGGCAAGTTCGGGTGAGCCCACGGCAAGCCCGAGGAGCGCGGAGGTCGAAGCGGTCGCAAGCGTGAGGACGCAGGCGGTGAGGGCGAGGTTGTGCCAACGCGCTCGGGCGGACTTCGCGACGAGGCTGAGGAGGCGCGCCACGGTCACTTCGCCCCCTGCGGGTCCTGCCGCCTTCTCGGGCTCGCTCGCCTTCGCACCACGCCGACGCCGGCCGCGACGGCCGCGCCCGCCCATGCGGCAGCGGCGGCGGTAAGGACCGGTCCCATCGACCCGGCAGACGATTCGGGCGCCTGGCGAGTTGTCGTGCGGACGGTGTAGCCGACCTCCGCCTCGCCTGGCCCGCCGTTCTCCCACACGAGCTGGTAGACCCCCGAGGCCGACACGTTGACCGCGTTCCACCCGATCACGAGGGCGCCGGCAGTCTCGACAGCGACCGGCAAGAGCCGCTCGCCTGAGGGCGCTTCGACCCAAAACGAGAGGTTCTGGAGCCCGGCGCATGCGCACGCCACGAACCGCCACTCGATCGTATCGCCCGGCCGAAGGGGGGGCAGGATCACCGAGACGCGCCGGCCCGCGGGGATTCCCGTGTAGACCTCAAGCAGCCCGCGGACGTCGGGCGCCCCGGGGCCTCCCCGCAGGTTCGGGAAGTCCGTCCGCTGGCGCAGGGGCTCAGGGACCGTAATCATGATTGCGCTCGAGCCCGTGTTGCCTTCGTCGTCGCGCACGGTCATCGTGACCGTGTAGTTGCCCGCCGCGGTGTACGTGTGGCTCACGTTGAAGCCGGCCGCCACCTCGCCGTCGCCGAATGCCCAGTCGGCGGAGACCACGGAGCCGTCGTCGAAGGCCTCGCCGGTGAAGGAAACGGTGAGCGCCTCCGGCCCCTGCTGGATGACCGCGCTCGGGGTGCACTGCGGCCGGCCCGCCGGGTCGAGGACCGTCATGTTGAGGAACGCGCGGCCCAGCGTCCCCCGGTTGTCGACCGCCGTGAGCGTGACCTTGTAGCGGCCCGGGGCGAGGTACATGTGGTTCACGCTTGGCCCTTCGGAGGATTCGCCGTCGCCGAATTGCCAGCCGAGCCGGACGACCGTGCCGTCGGCATCCGTCGCGCTCCCCGTGAAGGACGCCGCGAAGGGCGCGAAGCCCTTCAGGACGGCGGCGGAAGCCTGAGCCACGGGGTGCGCGCCGTTTGAAACGTAGACCTTGATCCAGTCGTAGGAGTAGTTGCCCATCGAATCAAGCGCGGCCGCCCCGACCCAAACCCAGCCGTTCTCGAAGGGCGTCGTGTTCCATGTGAAGTTCCACTCCGCGACCCCCGCCGCGGGCTCGAAGGGCCCGAAGTTGAACGACATGAACACGGCGTCCACGGTCATCGACATGCCAAGGCGCAGCGCCTCCGACTCGTTCACATACGCAATCCCACGGATTGCGACGGTGTCGCTCACGGTGGCGGCTGCCAACGGCGCTTGGATCTTCACGACGGTCAGGTTGGCTTCCGGCGGGGGCGCCGCGCGCCAGGAGGGCGCTGCGGGCTCATCCTGGGCCGCCGCGGGCGCGGTCCCGTGGGTCGCGAGCCCCGAGGCGACGAGCGCAAGCGCGATGCCGAAGGCAAGGAGCGCGCCCGGGCTCTGCGGCGGGCGTGCCGGAGCCTTGTTGCCCCGAGACCGTGATCGCGCTTTGCCCTCGGGGACCCGCCAGGCCCACAGGGACCCCGCCACCAGCGCGGCGAGCCCGGTCCCCAGCGCAACGGTCTCGAGGGCGACCGGGCTGCCCCCTGCGGGCACCGAGGGACTCGCGGGCGTGTCCACCCAAACGCCCGCTCGCGTCTCGATCACGACGCTCCTGTTGCCCATGTTCTGCCAGGTCAGCGTCGTCGGCCCGTTCCAGTGGATCCAGTACATCGCGTAGTGGTGGTAGGTCGGCGGCGTGATCAGGGACTCCTCGCCGTAGGCGCCCGGCGGGCCTTCGATCGAGAACCGCACGCGGAACTGCTCGCAGTGGCAGACGACCACCGTCCACCAGGCGATCCTCCCGTTCATCGTCGTGTTGAGCACCTTTGTGACCGACTGTCCGGGGACCAGGAGAGAGACCTCGGGCTCATACAAGAGGACCGGAAGGTCTCCGAGGTTCGCGGACTCCGTGTGCGCAAAGGCCTCGCGAGGGGCCGTTCCAAGGGCAAGGGCCGCGGCGAGCAAGATCGCCCCGGCGACCGAAGGGGCTTTCAAGGCGTCCCCTCCCCGCTGCGCCCTCGACGCCGGCGGAGGGCGACCCACGAAAGAGCCGCCGCCGCGGCGCCCACCCCGACGAACGGCCAAACAGACGACGCCTCGGTCGCTCCGCCCGAGAAGCCTTCGACGATGACCGTGATGGTCCGGAGCGTCGAGTGGCCGGAGGCGTCCGTCGCGTTCACCGTCACGGCGTAGGAGCCAGGCGTCTCGAACCTGTAGATGAGCTGGCGCCCGTAGACGGTCACAGGCACGCGGCAGTTCTCGCCGACTCCGAAACTCCACGTGACGGTTCCCGTCGTGTTGAACGCGGGGTCGTTGTCAGCGAGGCGAAGCGGCGCGATCTCGAGAAGCTCGCCGGCGCGCACGACCTTGGATGGCGCGACCTCGAGCGTCGGCGCGGTCAGGTCGCGCACGTAAAGCCGCAGGGCCGAGACGCCTCGGTTGCCCGCCGCGTCCGTGACGGCCCCCCTCACAAGGTACACGCCGGGTGAAGGGGGGGCATATTCGAGGCGGTCGCCGGAAAAAATCGATGTGCCCTCCGCACCGACAACCTCGAACTCGAAGCGTGCGCCCGAGGGGAACCCCGCGTCATTGTCCGTCGCGTTCCCGAGCGAAAACTCCACGAGCGTTCCCTCATCGACCGTTCGGTCGGGGCCGAGCGAGACGGAGGGCGCCGTCTTGTCCCGGACGGTTACGAGAACGTTGTCCGTACGGACGGCGCCCGCCAGGTCGTCGGCCGCGAGGGTAATGTCGTAGACGCCCGGTCGCGAGATCACGACCTCGGGCGAAACGCCGGACAACGTCCGCGCGCCGCTCCCCTCGACAAACGACCACGTGAGCGCCCGCCGGAAGGCCACGCCCGACCCCTCGTAGACCGTCAGGCCCCCATTGAGGTGGAACGGCGTGTCCTCGTCGACTTCAAAGTCGGGGCCGGCACTGGCAAGGAAGGGCGCCTCCTCCTTCGCCTTGACAATCTGGGAGGGCGGGAGGTCCGTCAAACGGGTGTGGAGGCCGCTTGGCCAGAACACGTCCACCGCGTCCACGCGCGTGGCGTTTGCCAGCCCGAAGTGGAGGATGCTCGGGTTCGAGGTGAGGTAGGAGCTGCCGCCGGTCATCTCCCGGAAGAAGGACCGGCCGCCCGCGCTCACCTGGACCTTCGCTCCGACGCCATCGCGGTTGCTCACCGTCCCGATGAGCTCCACCTCGAGCCACGCCTTCGGCGCCTCGGCCTGGGCGTTGTTTCGCCAAAGGGTCTCGGGGCCGTCCGTGTTCCCGACATAGATGTCCACGTCCCCGTCGCGGTCGAAGTCCGCGACGCCCGCGCCCATGCTGTTGAGGTCGTTCTCAAGGCCCGCCGTCCCCGTGACCTCCGTGAAGGTGCCGTCGTCGTTGTTGCGGTAGATCCGGTCCGGCTGCCGCTCGGGTTTCGAGCGCGAGCCGAGCATCGAGGCATTCTGGAAAACGCGGCCGTTGTCCACGAAGAGGTCGAGGTCCCCGTCGTTGTCGAAGTCCGCGAAGGCCGTGGCCCAGCCCACAAGGACGTCCTCGAGCCCCGCGCGCGCGGAGACCTCCTCGAAGGTCCCGTCGCCTCGGTTGCGCCAGAGGTAGTCGAGGTTGAAGTTCGACTGGTACACGTCGAGGTCGCCGTCGCTGTCGTAGTCGCCGACTGCAAACCCCATGCCCGAGCCGATGATGCCGAAGCCCGCCTGGAGCGTGTCGTCGCGGAAGGTGCCGTCCCCGCTGTTCCGGTAGAAGGCGTTGAGCCCGTGGTCGTTTCCCACGAGGAGGTCGAGGTCGCCATCGCGGTCTGCGTCGAACCACGCGGCGGCAAATGACATTCCGGACGGGCCCTTGTCGCGGTTAAGCCCGCCGACCCAGTCCGTCGTGTAGTCGTCTCGAGTGCCGTTGTAGGCGACGGGGATGAAGACGAACTGCTGGGGGTCGCCCATTCCGGGCTCGAAGTTGCCTCCCGCCACGCCGCCCTCGCCTCCAACCGAGAAGGTGACATCCGTGAAGGTGCCGTTGCGGTTGTTGCGGTAGAGGACATTCGATTCGTTTCGCAGCCACCAAGTCATGTGGTTCATGATGCCGAGGTTCGCAACATAGAGGTCGAGCCACCCGTCGTTGTCGTAGTCGCCCCAAGCCGAGGATGTGCTGTGGGCCGAGCCGCCGACGCCAGCCGCCTCGGTCACATCGGCGAACCGCGCGACGCCGCTCTCGCTAAGGAGGTTCTTGAAAAGGACGTTCGGCTCGCCCGGCGAGTAGAATGTCGAGCCGTCGCCGTAGTTCGTGAGGTAGAGGTCGAGGTCGGCGTCGTTGTCGAAGTCGCCCCACGACGCGCCGTAGGAGCCGTTGGTCGCCGTCCCGGTCTCGTTGGTCACCTCGCTGAACGTGTGGTCGGCGTTCTGCCGGTAGAGGTGGTTTGGGCCCTTGTGCAGGGGGACGAACACGCCGAGCGTGCGGGAGTCCGTGACGTAGAGGTCGAGCAGGCCGTCTCGGTCGAAGTCGCCCCACGCGGCGCCCGGCCCGTAGGTGTCCGCGTCCCAACGGCCGTTGCCCTCGACGCCCGCCTGCGCCGTGATGTTCGAGAAGGTCGTGAAGGCGGGGGCCGGGTGGAAGACCTGCGTGGAGGGGCCCGTGAGGTTGAGCTCGCGGACCTCGCTCCAGTCGCCGAGCCTCGCGGTGAGCGTGACGGGCCGAAGGAGCGTCGCGTTCCACGCCTGGGCGCAGCGGCCGGGGGCGCGGAACACGGGCTCGAGCTGCTCGCCGAAGAGGTTGTCGCGGATCACCGGGTCGTTGCCGCCGAAGCCGGGTGTGGCGTAAAGGGACGTGGCGCCCTGGCGGGCTTCGAAGTCCACGAGCGGCACGGAGAAGTTGAAGGTCGTGACGAAGCGCCCGCGCAGGGTGAAGTCAAAGCAAACGGTCGAGTTGACTTCGACCTCGGGCGCGGCGACCTGGGTGTCGAGCAGCGTGACGAGGGAGCCGTTGAGAGCGATCACGGGGGTTGCAACGCCTTCGAAGCGGATGGATTCGACCTGGGAGCTCGAGGGCGCGCCGTCGAAGACGAGGCCCGCCGGCGCGTTGGCGACCGTGCAGTTTCGGACGCCGAGCGTCGAGCTTGCAAGGCGCACGCCGCGAAGGAGCGGGTCGGGCACGTCCGTGCCGGCGCCTTCGATCCGGCAGTCCGTGAGGCCGAGGCGCGAGCCCGGCTGCGCGTCCACTGAAAACCAGTGGCCGGAGGCCCCGCTCGAGAGGAACCGCGTCGAGCCCGCGATGAGCGTCCCGCCCGACTCAACCGTGAGGCGCTGGCCGGGCGGGCCCCCGAAAAGCAGGATGCTCGAGTTCAGCGAAAGCAGCGAGCCGCTGGGGATTCGGATGTCGCCCGGAACCTCAAGGGTCTCTCCGGTGATTACCGTGACCCCCGCGGGGAGAACCCAGGGGTCGGCGGCTGGCGCCGCCGCAGAGAGCGGCAGGGGGGCGGCAACCAGCGCGGCCAGAATCAGGCAAAGGCCCGTCCTTCTGCAAGCGACGGTTCCCCTTGCGGTCAAGGCCTCACGACGGCCGAGGCATGATCCAGTCGCTATTATGGGGTGGGATTTCGTCAAAGGTGGCTCCACGCGGGCCAGGTTCCGGCGTCCGGAGGGGTGTTTAAAGCGGCGTAAGTGAAGTCCATATTTCGGGAGGCGTATTGCGGGGCCGCGCTTCACGTGCCAGGCGCGGCCCCCGCACGACCATCGTTCGAGCGGACTTCAAGGAGCACGGAAGGGAGGCAAACGATGCCGAAGAGGGGCGCCGCAACCCGAGGACCCAAGAAGGCGAGTCGAAAGCGCAAGGCCGGAAAGGCGCCGAAGGAGAACGCAACGGCATCGGCGCGGTATGCCGACGTGCGCCACGCCCTTGAATCCGAGGTCATCCGGCTCTTCCCGGACGCCCGGCCCGCCTCCGATTACAACATGGCGGGGTGGCGGATTCCGCGGCCCCGCCGGATCGAATCTTGGAAAGGAACGATCGACCCGAATTTCGTGCACATCTTCCTTGCGGAGCGAAAGAACGGCATCACGCTGCACTTTTGGAACCCGTACAACCCCTACGGCCTCAAACAAAACGCCGCGTCCTTTGAGGCGGCCGGCTTCAAGGTCATGGTCGGATGCCTCCAATTCAACCGGAAAGGCGAGTTCCCCATGGCAGCTGTGACCGGGCTTCTCGAACGCGTCAGGGGCGAGATGGACGGCGAGCGCTGATTGCACGGCGCCCTGACCTCTGCGCGGCTCGCATTTGGCCCAATTGCAGCCTGCGCCTCGCCGGTCGGCACCGGCCGTCTTGGGGGAGCCGCCAAAAACGCAAGAATATATCAAGGGTCAAACCTAGCGCGCGCGGGGGGCCGTGGGCCCCCCCGGAGTTCGCCGGTTTGATCGTCCGAGATGGATGGTTGCGAGTCGCTGTCCTTGCCACCACCGCTTGCTTGGCGGCGCCCTTTGTCCTGCCTGACGGGCCGGCTCCCTTCGTAGGCCAAGGCCAAGCGCCGGGCGCTAGCGACCAGGCCGGCGGACCCGGGCCTGACCTGGCGGCCGCCCTACCCACAGCGCCCTCGACCGCGGGAAGCGCCCCGGCGTCCCCGGCGCAAGCCTCCAAGGTAGCCGAACTCCTCGCTAGCGGCTTCACCGAGAACCGGGGCCAATTCGGCGAAAGCGAGGTCCGGTTTGTCGGCACCGCAGCGGGCATGCGGGTAGGCCTTGCGCCGTCGGGCGTGTTCCTCTTCATCCCGCCCAGCGCGAAGGGCCCAGTCCTGCCGCCCCTCCCGGCGCGCCCGACGCTCGTCCCTGGCGGTCCCGCTGCACTGGACGCTCGAGAAGCCGGCCTCGTCCATATCGAGTTCGTGGGAGCCCGTCTGGTCGAGCCGCGGGGGTCGGCGCCGCTTCCCTTCCCGAGCAACTATTTCCTCGGCCGCGGGCCCGGGTGGACGAACGTCCCGACTTTCGGGGAGGTCCTCTACCCTTCGCTGTACCAGGGCATCGACCTCGCGTACCGGATGACGCCGCAGGGCCCCAAATACGAATTCCGGGTCGCCGCCGGGGCCGACGAGACGGCGATCACCCTCCGTTACACCGGGGCCGGGGCGGTCGAAATTGGAGACGGCGGGGACCTGCTCCTCCATACAAGCGCCGGCGACCTTGTCGATAGCGCGCCCACGGCCCTCGAGGGCGAGTCCCCTACCCGCTGCTCGTTCGCGCTGGCCGCCCCCAACGACGTGTCCTTCCGGTGCCAGAGGGATTCGCCCGACGCGGCGCTCACAATCGACCCGCTTGTCTATTCGACATTCCTCGGCGGGACCGGCGGCGACGGGGTCAACCGCGTTGTGGTCGGCCCCAGCGGACGCCTCCTTGCGACAGGATCCACGGGCTCGGACGATTTCCCGACATCGTTGGGGGCCCTCTACGCGACGGCCCCGGGCGGAGGGGATGCCTTTGTGCTGAGGCTCAACGACAACGGGAGCGGCCTGGATTTCGCCACGTACCTCGGCGGCAGCGGCTACGAGGTGCCTTGGGGCCTGGGCCTCGATGGGAACGGGAGCATTTTTGTCTCGGGGTACACGTACTCGGATGACTTCCCCAAGACCGCGAATTCCCTGTACTCGAATGTCACGCTGGACACCGGCAATTCCACGGAAGCTGATGTCTTCGTGACGCGGCTCTCGTCGAGCGGCACACTCCTGGATTACTCTACCTACCTCGGGGGTTCGGGCGCGGACATGGCCTACGACATGGCCGTCGACAGCGGCGGAAGCGCGTACGTGGTCGGCGAAACGGCTTCGAGCGACTTCCCGACGACGAACGGCAGCCTCCCCTTCGACCCCGCAAGGTTTGCCAACGGCAACCCCGCGTTCGTGGCCAAGATTGCGCCGAACGGGGATGCCCTCGAGTACTGCACGTTCCTCAGCGGCACGGACGGCGACGACCTCGCCTACGCCGTCGAGGTCGATGCGGCCGGCCAGGCCTTCGTCGCAGGGGACACGACCTCGTCGGACTTCCCGACAACGTCGGGCGCCTATGACACGCAGCGGGATGGCACGAGGGACGGCTTCCTGACGAAACTTTCGGAAAACGCCTCCGCGATTGTCTACTCGACCTTCCTCGGGGGGTCCGACAGCGAGGGGATCTCGGGGCTCGACCTCGGGGCCAACGGGACCGCGCACGTCGTGGGAGCCACGGCCTCCTCCGACTTCCCCAGCACCAGCGGGGCGTACGACACGAACGCGAGCAACGGCACGTTCGTCTCCCGATTCGATGCGAATGGGACGTCCCTGCTTTATTCCACGTTCCTCGGAGTTAGCGGGCTCGACGTGGCTGTCAGTTCCACCGGGTATGCCTACGTGGTCGGCTACGCGCGCGCCGCAGCCCCCGTCACGCCCGACGCGGTGAATTGGACCCATTCGGGGAATAACGACGGCTACCTCGGGGTCCTCGACGCTGGGGGGAGCGACCTCCTCTACGGCTCCTTCCTGGGGGGCACGGCGAACGACCTGTTGAGGGGCGTCGATGTCGACGCGAACGGGACTGCGTATTTCGGAGGCGGGACGCTCTCTTCGCGGTTCCCCGTGTCGAGCTCGGCCTTCCAGCAAAGCTACGCGGGCTCCGGAGACGGCGTTCTCGGGAGCGTCGACTTCCCGGCGGAGGGCGAAGTGCGGGTGCTCACGGACCCCCCCGGGCTCGAGCTTGACCTCAACGGGACCCGGGTCTTTTCGAACGCGACCCTGAACTGCACCGCCCGGACAAACCTGACGCTCTCGGCCCCTTCGCCGCAAGGGTCAAACGACACGCGGTACGTCTTCGAAAACTGGTCGGACCGCGGGACGCAGAACCACACGAGCCGCTGCTTCGTGGGTGCCGTCTTCATCGCCCACTTCTCCATGCAGCACCGGGTCAACATTTCGGCAAGCCCCGCCGGCCGAAACCTCACGGTGGATGGCGTCTCGTCGGCCGGGCCCCAGTCCTATTGGTGGGTCAACGGCTCGTCCCACGGCTTGAACGTCACCTCGCCCCAGCCCGTGGCGAACGGCTCGCGTTACGTTTTCTCGGGCTGGTCCGACGGCGGGGCGATGAACCGCACGGTAACCGTGGAGGGCCCGCTGAACCTCACGGCCACGTTCACCCTCGAGCACTTGGTCGAGCTCTGGACGTCCCCCGCCGGCCGCGAGCTCGTGCTTGACAGCGCGCCCGCGCCCGCACCGCAATCGAACTGGTGGGCCGACGGCTCGACCCACTACCTCAGCGTCGATTCCCCGCAGGTCGTGAACGACACGCGTTACCTGTTTTTGAACTGGTCGGACGGCGGGGCGAGGAACCGCACGCTCGTGGTGTCGGGCCCGCTCAACATGACCGCGAATCTCACCACGGAGCACCTCCTGAGGCTGGCCACGTTGCCCGATGGCCGCGACCTGATCGCGGACGGCGTGCCGGTTGTGGCCCCACGCTCGTTCTGGTGGCTGGCCGATTCCGACCATGTCCTGAACATCAGCTCGCCGCAGGTCGTGGGCGACACGCGGTACGTCTTTGCGAACTGGTCGGATGGCGTGACCGCCGACCGCGCGATCCGCATGTCGGGCCCCCTAAACCTCACGGCCAACTTCACGACGGAGCACCTTGTCCGTTTGACCACCCTGCCCGACGGCCGCGACTTGACCGTCGACGGCGCCGGAGTTACGGCCCCCCAGTCGTTCTGGTGGCAGGACGGGTCGAGGCACGTGCTCAACACATCCGCGACGCAGTTGGTCGGGGACACGCGCTACCTCTTCGTAAGCTGGTCGAACGGCCGAGCGATCAACCACGCGATCATCGTGGCGGGGCCCCTTAACCTGACCGCGAACTTCAACACGGAGCACCGCGCGAGCGTCGCGACCGTGCCGGCGGGAAGGCAGGTTGTCGTTGACGGCGTTGGCGTGGCGGCG
>DATEUP010000288.1:0-9856 GCA_035283065.1 Thermoplasmatota archaeon
CAGTTCGTGTTCGAGGCGGTGCCGGGGGGGCCTTAGGGCCGGCCGCGGGGCCGACTCACGGGTGCTGGGACTCGCGGAAGAAGAGCCAGCGCAGGACGCGGCTGTCGGGCCCGAGGGAGCGGATAAAGGCGCGCTCGGTCGCCAGGCGCTTGCGGTTGCGCCAGGCGTAGCGGATGGCGTGGAGGCGGCAGTGCGTGTCGGCTCGGCCGTGGCGGACGAAGCCCGTGCCGAACCGGAGCGCGAACATGAACCAGCCGCGCAGGCGCGCGCCCGCGGGGAAATTGCGAAGGAGCGTGAGGAGGACGTTGCGGTACTGGATCTCCATGAGGGCGAGTTTCGGAGAGCGCGCGGCCGAGAGGCTGCCCTTGTGGTGGACGACGGCGTCCGGGACATAGAGGCAAGAAAAGCCCGCGCGCTGAGAGCGCAAGGCGAGGTCGACGTCCTCGGAGTACATGAAAAACTCCTCGTCGAGGGCGCCGACCTTCGCGAGGACTTCGCGGCGCCAGACGGCGGCGCCGCCGCAGGGCCCGAGGACCTCGGAGAGAGGGGGGTTCTCGGCCAGGGGCCGCTTCCACTTGCGGTCCATCGCGCTGCCGTCCCAGAAGGCGACGATGCCCGTCGAGTTGATCGTGCCCGGCTCGTCGGTGAAGCGCATGCTGCACATGAAGGAGCCCGCCTCGGGGCGCTGGCGGGCGAGCCCGTCGATGCGGGAAAGGACGCCGGGCTGCATCTCCGCGTCGTTGTTGAGGAGGTAGAGGAGCTCGCCGCGGGCCACCTCGAAGGCGCGGTTGCAGCCGGCGGCGAAGCCGATGTTGTCGGGGAAGGGGAGGAGGCGGGTCGGGAGGTCCTTGTGGTCGAGGATCCACGCCTCGATCTCGGCAACGGAGCCGTCGGCCGAGCCCGAGTCCACGACGACCGCTTCGACCGACGGGTGGCCCTGGGCGCGCACGGACTCGAGGGCCTTCACGGTCCAGCCGAGTCCGTTGTAGTTGACGAGGACGACGGAGAACCGTAGTGACGGCTCTGGGCGCGCGCGCGGGGCGGCTTCCACAAGCACGGCGAACCCCCTTAGGCCAAATAGACTTCGGGGGGCGGGGGTGCAGGCCCCGCCCTGTCCACGCCCTTTTCTCCATGCCGCTGCTCACCGCTCGGCCTGCCGGCGACGCCCTCTCGTTTGGACCTTGGCGACAGGTTCCTGCTGCGGCTCCGCCAAGGATCCCCGATCTGGCACGCGCGCCCGCGGAACCTCCCGCATCAGCATCTTCAAGAGAACCCGCGGTCCGTGGCGCGAACTTGGGTTGATTTGTGGAGCGGGCAAGGTCAGGGGCGTTTTACGAAAGGGAGTTGAGGATCCTGGACTCGGACAACTTCGCCCCTCTTGATGCGGCCTGACCAAGGCCGCCCTTCGCCGCGCCCCGCCCTCCCCACGGCGCATCGCCGAGGGGGCTAGCTTGTAGCCACCTATAGCGACAGGCAAATATCTATAAGTCCCCACGCCACACAAGGGTTCATGTCCGCCACGACGACGGTCCAGATCGACCGGACCCTCAAGGCCCGCCTCGACGCCATGAAACTCCACAGCCGTGAAAGCTACAACGACGTCCTGGAACGCATTCTGGAGGACCTGGAGGACATCAACCCCGCCGCAATGCGCCGCTACGACGAGATCTTGCGCGCGGTTAAGGCCGGGAAATTCAAGACGGACGAGCAACTGCGGCGCGAGTTGAGCCTTTGACGACCTTTGCCATAGTCTGGTCGGCCGCCGCCGCCGGGACGATGAAGAAGCTCGACGGCCCCGTCCGACGCCGTATCCATGCCAAAGTGGTGCAGGCGGCCACCGACCCCGGGCGCTATTCCATCCGCCTTGTCAATTCACCGTACAATCGGATCCGGGTGGGCGATTTTCGGGTCATCATCCACATTGACCGGAGGGCGATCCAAGTGATTGTCATCGACGTTAAGCACAGGAGCCTCGCCTACGGTTGACGCCTGACGGCACCCCCACGCGGGGACGGGCAAAGGGGACAACCAGCGAGGGTGCACGGCGGGCGGAAACGCTCCAAAAATGACCCGCGAGGGGAGGGCGGCGGCCTCTACCGTGCGGGACGGCGGCCAGGCACAAATGCCGGGCCACCATCTCGCCTCTGGAACGAGGGCGACTGGCGCCTACGTCCCGTGCGCAGGGCGGCGCGCCCCAAACCTTTTTCGCGCGCTTGGGGCTACGCACGCTGGAGCAGCCCTTGCCAGCGCCGCCGCGAGCCCGCATCGCGATCATCGGGGGCACGGGGGTCTACGACCCGGCGCTTTTCACGAATGTGCGCCGCGTGAACCTACACACGCCCTACGGACCCACCTCGGACGAAATCGAGGTCGGCAAGCTGAAGGGCCTCTCGGTGGCGTTCCTCTCGCGCCACGGGCGGGGCCACAAGCTCCCGCCGCACAAGGTGCCCTACCGGGCAAACCTCTGGGCGCTCAAGCAGCTCGGCGTCGAGCGGATCGTGTCCCCGTGCGCCGTCGGCTCGCTTCAGGAGAAGATCCGGCCGGGGGACATCGTGCTCGTCGACCAGTTCATCGACTGGACGAAGAGCCGAGACCTTACGTATTTCGACGGGCCGAAGACCGTGCACATCGGGGCGGCCGACCCGTTCTGTCCGGAGCTCAACGGCGTCCTTTGGAAGAACGCGAAGCGACTGAAGCTGAAGGCGCACAAGGGGGGGACCTACATCTGCATCGAGGGCCCGCGCTTTTCGACGCGCGCGGAGTCGCGCATGTTCCGCCAGTTTGCCGATGTGATCGGGATGACGATGGTCCCCGAGGCGCAGCTTGCGCGCGAGCTCGGGATGTGCTACGCGTCGATCGCGACCTCGACGGACTACGATGTCTGGGCCGACCGGCCGGTCTCGGTCGAGGAGATCCTGCGGGTGCTCGACCTGAATGTCGCCAACGCGAGGCGGCTCATCGAGGCGGCGGCGCCGGAGTTCCCGAAGAGGCGCGCGTGCCCCTGCAAGGACGCGCTGAAGGGCGCGGAGCTTTGAGGGGGGGTCAGCTTGCCCGACGGATTTCGCTGCGCGCTCGTCTCCTGGGGCGAGGTCGAGGCCTGGGTGGAGACCCTCATCGCCAGGATGGCGAAAGACGCCTTCCGCCCCGAGATCGTGATCGGGATGGCGCGGGGAGGGATGGTCCCCTCGAGGCTGATCTGCGACCACCTCGTCGTGAAGAACCTCTTTACCGTAAAGACCGAGCACTGGGGGCTCACGGCAACGCCGGACGGCAAGGCCAAGCTCGCGCAGGCGCTCCAGACCGACGTGCGGGGCAAGCGCGTGCTCATCGTGGACGACATCACGGACACGGGCCAGTCCCTGACCCTGGCGCGCGACCATGTGGCGGCCCTGCACCCAGGCGCGCTGAAGAGCGCGACGCTGCTCCACATCACCCACTCGCTCATCGCGCCCGACTATTTCGCCAAGGAGGTGACGAAGGAGGAGTGGACCTGGTTCATTTTCCCGTGGAACGTGCGGGAGGACCTCCGGAACATCGTGCCGAAGGCGCTCGACGAGCCCTTGAGCTTCGCCGAACTCGAGGAGGCCCTGAAATCGCGCTTCCACATCGAGCCGCAGCAGGCCATGCTCCGCGAGACGCTCGCGGCCTGCCAGGAGGCGGGGACCGTTCGCGGGGCGGGCGGCCGGTTCGTGAGCGCGGGGAAGTGAGGTGCCAGGGAGAGGGCGGGCGAATGTCGCTCAACATGGGGTTGGGGGTTTTCGGCGCAAGATTGATGTACGGCGGCGCCGGATCGAGCGGAACGCCCTGGGGGATGGGTCGATGCCTGCGTACCGAATTACCGCGCGCGCTCTTGAGCGCCAGCTTGTCGGCGAGAAGGTCTTGAAAGAGTTCGAAAGCCTCGAGGACTGCTCGGTTGGCGGCCCGGCCCTGTCGGTGGCCGAAGCACCGGGGCACCCAGTCGTGCTCGTGCTCGAGGAAGACGAGGGACCGCACGCAGCTTCCCCGCGGCCGCAGTGAGCCCCGCGAGGGGCCTCAGGCCGGCGGCGCGTCCTTGGACGCCTTGACCTTCAGGCGCCCGCCCGCGTACTTGCGAAGGTGGTCTTTCTCCTTGATTTCCTTGAGGAGCCGCGAGAAGGTCTGCGGGTGCTGGAGCATGTAGGAGGCGAAGCTCCAGGTCTCTTCCTTGAGGTTGTTTAGCAGGTCGCAGTTGTTCGTGCACACGGCGCAGAACTCCTCGTGCTTGAGCCGCTGGCGCACGGACTTGGCCTTCGCCCCCTCCCAGAGGTCCTCCATGGGGCCGTCGCGGACGTTGCCCATCTTGTAGTCGGGCCCCAGCAGGTGGCAGGGGAACACGTCCCCTTCCGCGTTCATGTACATCGACTTCCAGCCCATGAGGCACGGGAACGTGCGGTGGCCGTGGAGGTAGATCGACCGCACGTTGTTGAAGTAGTACGCGTACGCGGGCTCCTTCTCCTCCATTTCCTTGAGGAACCCTAGCATCTCGGCAATGTCGGGGGCCTTGAGCTTCACGTCGGAGGCCATCTGCTCGTTGCCGAGGTAGTAGGACGAGATGATGGCGGGTGTGAGGTTCACGTGGTCGGTCTTGTCCTTGAGCCCCTCGTAGATCTTGCGCATCTCGCCGACGTTGAGGGCCGTGATGATCGCCTCGACGCCGGACTCGAGTTGGGGGTTTTCCTTCCCGATCGCCTGGAGGCGCCGCAGGGACTCAAGGCACTTCTCGAAGCCGCCGGGGATGCGGCGGATCTCCTCGTGCTTCTCGCCGATGCCGTCGATCGAGATGTTCACGTTGAGCAGGATGTCCTTGCCCTTGAGGTACTCGAGCATCTGGCGCGTGACCTTCTCGACGCGGTCGGGCATGAAGCCGTTCGAGGGGATTGCGATGATCTCGAGGTTCGGGAGGTTGTCGGCGGCGGCCTTGACGATCTCGGCGAAGTTCTGCCGCATGAAGGGCTCCCCGCCGGTGAGGTTGAGCCACCGGAGCTTGTTGAGGTAGGGGTCTTTGAAGACGCGGACGACTTCGTCGAGGGCAAGCTCGTTCTCGGGGACCATCTTCCAGATCGAGCACATGCGGCACCTTGAGTTGCAGGCCACGGTGGTCTGCATGATCATGAAGGTGGGGCGCTCCGGGAGCGCGGCGGCAAACGCGACGCGGAAGCCGAGGCCCTTCACGAGGCCGGGCAGGTTGGAAAGGACGGGAGAGGTCAAAGTGCGGGCCTTCTGGACAATCGCCGCACGTGCCCCCGACGGTATTTCAAGGTATCCTGAGGGTGTTCGGAAGGCGGGCCGGTGGCGTGGAAGCGAGGCATCTGGCTCGGTCATTTGGCGTCAGGGAGGGGGCGGCTTGGACGATGTCTTCCCTTCCGCTACAAGGGCCTTCAGGAGCTTCTCGTATTGGTCGATTGAGTGTCCGAAGCTGAACACCTGCTTGGCGCGGGCCGCGATTTGGGCGCGGTCGAGCGTGAGGAGGCGGGGGATGGCTTTCGCGGCCTCCTCGACGGTGCGGTAGGTGGCGCCGGCTTCGGGGGGGACGGCTTCGGGGGCGCCGCCGACTCCGCGGGAGAGGACGGGCAGGCCCGAGGCGGCGGCCTCGACCATGACGTAGCCAAAGCCTTCCCACAGGGCCGGGAAGAGGAAAAGGTCGCAGGACGCGTAGAGGAGTTGGAGTTCGCCAAAGGGCACGTTGCGGACGATGCGGAGGCGGGGCCCGACGCCGAGCTTTTTGGCAAGCCGGACCATGGGCCCTTCTTGGTTGCCGGCGCCGACGACAAGGAGCGCAGCGTTGCCGCCCGCGCGGTTGTAGGCGGCAAGGACTTGGACGGCCTCCTTGGGGTTCTTGCGCCCGGCAAGGCGCCCGACGAAGAGGAAGAGCTCGCGGGCGCCGTCCGCGTAGAGGTCGTGGAGGCCCTTGTCGCGTTTGGCCGGGTCGTAGGAATCCACCTCGACGGGCCCATAGATGCGCTCGACGTGGGGGCGCTCGCTGAGGTAGCGGCCGGACGAGGCCTTGGCGGGCTCGCGGCGCACGAGGCGCGCGTTGACCGCGCGTTCTTCGGCGTCGGACTCGACGACGACGCCGTCGGAGAGCATGAGCGCGAAGTCCTCGTATTTGTCGTAGAGGGGCGAGAGCCACTTGACGGCGAGGTCGTTCACGCCCGAGACGGAGAAGGGCTGGATGTTGGAGAGGCGCAGGTGCGAGCGCTCGCCTGCCCAAGTCCCCGACATGTGTGAGAGGATCGGGCAGGGGAGCCTCGCGTAGGCGTCGCGCGGCAGGAGCGTCATGTTCGACTGGACTTCGACGGCGTCGAACGCGTCCGGCCCCTTCGCGAGCACGGCCTTCACGGCGTTTTTCCCGAAGGACTTGGCAAAGGCCATGGGCGCTTTGAGCCACGGCACCTTGACGAAGCGGATCGAGGGGTGGTTCTCGATAGGCGCAAGGTCGTGGGCGCGGGTGAAGACGGTGACCGAGTGGCCGCGGCGAGCAAGGCCGTTTGCAAGGCCCCAGGCCAGCGTGCCCACGCCGCCCCAGTGGAAGGGCGGGTACTCGGCGGAGAGGAGGGCGATGCGCGTGGGCTGCACCCGGGCTTGGCCAAGATGGGCGGCTCTAATCTAGGTTTGCAGGGGCGTTTTGGTGCGAAGGCGACGCCTCACGCGCGCTGCTTGAGGATCCACCGTGACGCCTCGTCGAGGTCGGCGGCTTTGTGGTCGGGCGCGGGGCCTTCGCGGGCCTGCGCCTCGACAAGGTCGGAAAGGCGCGACGGCGAGATTCCGAGGCCGAAGGTCGTGTCGACGCGGACCGTGCGCACACCCGCGGCCTTGCCCGCGCCGACATCGACGGCGCTGTCGCCGACCATGTACGAGCGACGGAGGTCGATCCCGCGCTCGCGGGCGCCTTGGAGGAGCATGCCGGGCTGGGGTTTGCGGCACTCGCAAGGCCCCCTGTAGGGGCGTTCGCCTTCGGTGGGGTGGTGGGGGCAGAAGTAGACGGCGTCGAGCTTGACGCCCTCCTCGGCAAGGAGCGCTTCGAGCCGGCGCTGGCCGACCCAAAACTGCGCTTCCGTGAAGATGCCGCGCGCGATGCCGCTCTGGTTCGTCGCGAGCACCGCGAGGAAGCCGGCGGCCTTGAGGCGGCGGATGGCGCCCGCGGCGCCGGGGATGAGCTGGATTTGGTTCGGCTCCCAGAAGTGGCCGTACTCGCGGATGACGGTGCCGTCGCGGTCGAGGAAGACCGCGCTCTTGAGGCCGGACATCAAGGGCCTCCCTTTCCGGCCTCTTCGACCGTTAGGACACCGAAGGCGCGGCACCAGGCGGCCGAGAATCGGTTGAGGCGGCCGTGCCACCCCTCGTCGAAGGGCGTGAGGCGGGAGGTCATGGCGAGCGTGACCTCGCTCTCGGGGCCCGTGCGCGAGGCGTCGACTTCCCGGTGCTTGCCGGCAAGCTCGCCGCGGCGGGCGAGCGCTTCGAGCATCGCGCGGATGACCGCGCGGTAGAGGGCGCCGCGGGGGCCGGAGGGGGCCGCGTCTTGGGCCGGCGGCGCGCTGGCGCGCGACCCGTCGGGAAGGACGCGCGCCGGCCGAGGCAGGGCAAGCGCGAGGACATCGGCGGCAAAGACGGGGTGCAGGAGCCAGCGGGTCCGGGTCGTGTAGTGGATGTAGAGCGTGAAGAGCCGGTTGCGCTCCCAGAGGTAGAGGATCTCGGGCGTGGTCGGCCGGCCTTCGGGGGGGAGCGCGTGGTGGATGGCGGCCTCAGGAACGAGGCGGACTTTGCCGCCGCCGATGCGCAGGCGCCAGCCGAGCGCGAGGTCTTCGGCGTACGCGATGTAGTCGGGGTCGAAGAGGCGCTCCCCCGCGGCGCTCTTGCGGATGGCCACACCGGCGCCCGAGCCGTAGAACACGTTCCAAAGTGTGAGCGGGACCGTCGTGCCGCAGTTTCGCCCGGCGACCGTGAGGGTCGAAAGGCTCCGGCCCTCGAGCGCGAAGCGGGCCGTCGAGTGCGCGTAGGTTTCGCCTTCGTTGAGGATGGGCGCGTGCGTGCAGGCGACCGCGCCCGAGGCGTCTTCGAAAAGGGGCGCGAGCAGCTTCTCGAGCCAGTCGTGGTGGACCCAGGTGTCCTGGTTGAGGAGCACGACGATCGGCGCGCGGGCGCGGGCGTACGCCTCGTTGTTCCCGCGCGCGAAGTGGAGGTTCTCGGCCATCTTGAAGAGCGTGACTTCCGGGTACTCACCCTCCACGATGGCGACGGTCTCGTCCTTCGAGGCGTTGTCGACGAGGACCGTCTCGAAGTCCTTGAAGGTCTGCGAGCGCACGGAGTCGAGGAGGCGGCGCACGAAGGGCGCGGCGTTGTAGGTCACGATGAGGAGAGAGGCTGCCGGCGTCATGGGGCGGCCTCGGTTGTCGGCGGAGGTTCAGGGCCCTGCGCCTCGGTCTCGCCGGCCTTCGCCCACGCGCCCCGCTGGGGCGCGGGCACCTCGACGGGGACCTCAACGGAGGGGGGGACCCCGATCTCGAAGGCGCGCGAGGGGTGGGTTTTCCGCCTGCGCCTGAGGAAGAGGGCGAGGCCGACGGCAAGGACGCCAAGGAGCACCGCGCAAATCTGCAGGCCGCCTCCAAGCAGCGCCTGCGCCTGGCTGCTTGCCTGGAGGGGGGGCGAGCGACGGAACTCGACCTCGACGGGGCCCGCGGGCTGCGCATCCTTCGACCTGCTGTTGTCCAGGTTGTCGATGAGCACCGTGTAACTGTCGAAACGGTTCGAAGGCGAAAACGTGAGGGCGGAGGAAGTCGTGTTCTCCGAGCCCTCGAGCGGAACAAACGCGCCGCTAGGGTACGTGCCGAGGGTGTCGACCGTGCGCACGATGTAGAGGTCAATGGCCTGCGAGCCGTTCACTACGCGCACGCTGCCGGTCCAGGGGCTCCCGTCGGGGGGAAGGAGGATCGTCTCCTGGTAGAACGCACCCGCTTGGACGACGAGCGTGTCCTGCTTGGGGGCCTCGGCCCCTGCCGCGGCCTGCGGGAGGACCAAAAGGGCAAGGAGCGCAAGCGTTCCAGCGCCCCGGAGCGGCCGCCCCGCCAGCTTCATAAAGGGGGTCAAGGATCGGCGGCCGATGTCCCGCCCGAACCCGACGCCGCCAGCCGCCGCAGAGGCGCCGGACGTCGTGACGCCGCTCCAGCAGATCCTCACGGGGACGCTCCTCCTCTCGCTCATCCTTTCGCCGATCCTTGCTTGGGGCCTCTACCTTTCGCCGCTCTACAAGGGGCAGGGGGCGCTCTACCGCGGGGACTACTTCCTCCTTGGGCTTGCGGCAGGGGTGATCATCTCTGCGGCCTTTTCGTACCTGTGGATGGCCGTGATCCCCGCGTACCTTGTGAGGCGCGAGGAGCGGCACGCGGCGCGCGCCGTTGAGGAGAAGGCCCTGAAGCGCGCGGCCGCACGCGCGCAGCGCGACGAGGCCGAGGAGACCCTGAAGGCCGCCCGCGCCGAAGAGGAGTAGGCGCCACAAACGCGCCCTCGGGCTCCTCGCGGGGCTTGCGGACCTTGCGGCCGGCGATCGCCTCGCAGGCGTCCACGATGTCGAGGAGCTGGACGCCCCAGGGGAAGACGAAGGTGTTCCCTTCGCGCTTGTAGGGAGGCCGGACTTTGCAGCACTTGACGAAGAGGTAGGTGCCGCGGGGGGCTTCCGGGTGGTGCGTGGCCGGGCAGACGTCCGTGAAGGCGGCAGGCTCGGCGGCGAAGACCTCGCGGAAGATGCGCACGGAGAGCTCGCAGCCCACAACCGCGGCCTGCGAGGCGCGCGCGTCGGGCACGGGCGGCTGGTCGAGGTAGCGCGTGAGCGCGGGCTGGCAGG
>DATEUP010000289.1:0-4161 GCA_035283065.1 Thermoplasmatota archaeon
AGCGCGGCGCGCGGCCCAAGACGCCGAAGACCGCTACCGCCGGATCTTCGAACACGCCCCGGTCCCCCTGTGGATCTCCGACCCGGAGACGGACAGGATCCTGGATTCGAACGGGATGGCCTGCGGGCTTTACGGCTGGAACCCGGGCCAGATGGAGGGTCGGACCGTGCGCCAGATCACGCACCCGGATGAGTGGCAGCGCGTGGAGGCGGCGTTGCGCGGCGGGCGCCCGGAGGAGCGTGTCGTGGTCGTGGCGCGCACCCGACAGATGCGCAAGGACGGCCACGCGTTCGTGGCGGAGATCGCGATGGGAATGATCCGGCTGGGCAGGCGCAAGGTCCGCCTTGCCATGGTGCGCGACCTCAGCGCGTCGGACGAGGCCAGGGAGAGCGTAGCGGCCAAGCGCCGCGCGATCGCGGGCGCCAGCGAGCCCATGATGATCCTCGACCGCCAAGGCCGCGTGACCTTCGCCAATGCGGCCTGCGAACGGCTCATCGACCACGAGTCCGAGGCCCTGGTCGGCCAAGACCCCGCCGGGCTTGCCGCGGCGCCCGGGTGGGCCGGCGAGTGGCGCCGCGCCCTCGCGGTCGTCCAGCTTGGCGAGCCGTGGAGCGGGTGGATGGCGTTCCGAGGGGCCGGCGGCGGCGAGCTGGAGGGCCCGGTGGAGATGGAGAGCGTGCAGGGGGAAGACGGGACCGTGGCCCATGTGGTTGTGCGCCTCCGCCCGAGCACGGCGAGCTTGGAAGGACCGGGCGGCGAGGCGGAGCTTTTCCTGCAGCTCCTTCGCGTCCAGGTGGAGGACTTGGTCAAGCGCGCCAGGGGGCAACTGGAGGCCGACGACCCCGCCGGGCCCTTCCGCGCCGAGCAATTCCTCATCGACGCCGAGGACCGCATGAGGCTCTTGGGCGACCTCAGCCTGTCGCGAGGTCCCGCAGGAATCCTTGAGGGGGGCGTGAAGCCGCGGGAGGTCAACGCGGTGGTCGAAGAATCCGTGGCGCGTGCGCGCTCTCTCCTCGCCCCGGGCGCGCTCGACTTGACGCGCAGTTCCCGCGCAAGCGGCCTCATCGGCCACGCGGCGCTGGTCCGCGAAGCACTCGCGCAGCTCCTTGTCGACGCGCACGCCTCTATGGGCGACAACCCCGGTCGACTTGTGCTCAAGGTGGAGGCCGATGAACGGGACGGGCGCGCCGGCGCATGCATTACCGTGGAGGGCCCGCGAGCTCGGGGCCTGCTGGATGGGGAGAAGCGGGCCCGCCTTGGGCGCGCCGCTTTCGACTGGGCCGGAGGCCGCCTGGAGGAGAACCTCGGCGAGGAACAAGCCGGCCTCGTCCGCTTCCGGGCGCGGCTCCCGTTTGCCCCTATCGAGGAAGAATGATCCCGTCGCGCGGCCGGCGGAATTGGCCTCCCTTGAAACGGAGGGCCTCCGATCTTTGGGGGGTTGAGGGGTACGGAGGGGGAGGGTTGCGCGGCCGCGCGGGGGATACTCTCCCTTGGCCGCCCGCCAAGATAAGGGCTCTCGGACGAGATTCGAATGGTGCACCGATTTGTGAACAGAATGGGGTACGGTCACGCCGGCATCGCCCCCATGGGCGGCGGAGGCGCCCTGTCAAGGCCGCGCGCCGAGGGGCGCAAAGGCGCCGGCGCCGGTGAGGAACGCGCGCGGCCCAATCGTCCGCACGAACGCACGGAGGATCTCGTCCCCATCCACGGCCGCCCTGGCTGCGAGGCCCGAGAGCTCCTCGGCCGCCTCAATGGGCAGGCCGAGTTCGCAGTCCCCCGCGATGAGGATCGCCGGGCACGGCCGCCTGCGGCGGAGCCACGCGAGCACGCTGCCGAGGCTCGCGTCGTCGAAGTCGGGGTCGAGCACGACCGCGGAAAACGCGCGCGCCTTTAGCGCGCCGACGGCCTCGCATCCCGACCAGGCCGTCTCCGCCTCGACGCCGATAGCCTCGAATTCCGAGATGATCCGGTCGGCGCAGGCGGCATCGTGGGTGACGAGCAGGACGCGCAGGGGCTGCGGAATGGCGGGGTCCACGCTATGCATTGGCGCGCGCGGAGCATTTGAACCCCGCCGCATCGAAGGGTTTAAGAGGGACGCGGCCGCGGCGGCCGGGTGGTCGGGCCCACGCGCCCGGCCATCCTTGATAGGGGTCGCAAGGCGATCAAGGCAGGGCGGCCTCGCTTCCCCATGAAACCTCTCCTCGACTTGCTCATGGAGCCCCGCGAGTCCCTTGCGGTCCTCGAACACGTTGCGCGCGGCGGCACCCGGGCGCCGGGCGCGGCCGCGCGTGAGCTCCGCATCGGGATCAACACCTGGTACCTCTGCACCAAGCGGCTCGAGGACCTCGGCCTCCTTGCCATCACGCGCGCGCCGGGCGGCAAGAAGGCCAAGTCGATGGAGCCCACGGAACGGGGCCTGAAGCTCCTCACCCTCCTCAAGGAGCTGCCGCCGCTCCTCGAAGGGAGCCGCGCCGCGCTCGAATTCGAACTTGAAGAGGGGCGCCTGCCCACCGGGAGCGCTCGGGCCGGCGAGGTCCTCTTCCGCCTCGTCGAGATCGCCGAGCGGAACGGGGACTTCGGCGAGCTGGCGCGCATCGCGCGCCGGGCCCGGGCGCTCAAGCGGCCGGGCGAAGCGCGCCTGGCGAGCGCCACCAAACTCTACCTCGAGGGCTACGGGCAGGCGGCCGGGCGGGCGCTTGACGCGGCGATGAAGGCCCTTGCGGGGGAGCCTTCTAGCGGGGCGTACCTGCGCGCCCTTTACCTCAAGAGCGGCGTGGCCGAGCACGACGGGAACCCACGGCTCGCGTACATCCTCACAACGGAGCTTCGCCAACGAGCCAAGAAAGCCGGCAACCCCGGCATGGAGGCCGAGGCGAACCTGGGGCTTGGAATCCTGAAGACCCGAAGCGGCCAGTCCCGCGACGGCGCGAAGTACATGGCGAGGGCCGCCGAAATCGCGAGGCGCGCGGGGCTTCCAGCAAAGGAGTCCAAGATTCTTGCTAACCTTGCCTTTGCGGAGTTCTTCCTCGACCTCGGGCGGGCGCGCGCGACCGCCGACCGCGCGCTTGCCGCCGCGCGGCGCAGCGGCGCGCGAGTCGTGGAGGGGCGCGCCCAGATCAACCGGGCGCTCATCCTCGCCGCGCAGGGCGAGAAGCGCGCGGCCCTCGAGGCGCTCTCGGGGGCCCGGGAGATCTATCGGGAGGGGGGCGAGGAGAGGGGGCGCGAGGCGCTCGAGGACTGGGCGGCCCTCGTCAGAGGAACACTACGCCGCCGCCCCGGGAGCAGTCTTGCAGGTCTGCGGGGTCGAGTGTTAGCGCTTGTGAATCAGTTCCCGTCACAAAAGCAGGCAAGACCGCCGGGGAAGCGGAGGGGTCGCTCCCCGAAGGGATGAGGACGACGCCGAGCGGGTACGCCGCGCGCGTGAACGTGTAGGTGCCAGGGACGCGGTGCTCGACGGGGACGGTGCGTTGGCTGAACGGGGTCTCGATCGGCTTGAGGCCAGCCTGAGTCGCTTGGCTCCAGGCCGCGTTCGGGGTGCAAAGTGCGGTTGACATCGGCCTTCAAGCGGGCGCTTCTCGATTTGAATGTGGGGCGCAGGTTAACCACGAGGATATAGCCAGCCTTCGGGCGGCGGGGGGTCCCTTTGCCCCTCGCGGGGCCGCTCCGGGTGCCCGCAAGCGTGCCGCGGGGCGCTCTCATGGGTCAATTTTCTTCAAGACGAAGAAAATCGTCGAGAACGCCGACAAGGGGGGCCCTGCGGCCCCTCAGCACGCCCGCGGCGTGAAGCTCGTCGAGGCGGCGGCCGACTGGCCGCCCTCAAAGGCCGAGACCTCGACAACGACCGTATACCCCGCCGAGGCGCCGCTGATGTAGCGCGAGAGGGCCACGTGGCCCGACGCGTCGGTGGTCCCGGACTCCGTGGGGGCTGAGGTCTTGTAGCGCCAGGTCGAATCCACGGATGCGCCTGCGGCGGCCGTTGTTCCCCTCGTCGCGCGAACGTGCACGGTCACGGTCGTGTATTGGCACGGCGTGTCGTCGGAGACCTCGGCCGTGATGGCGAGAGGCGGCGGCGTGGTCGTGTTGTTCGCAGGAGCAGGCGGCGGGGCTGGTGGAGCCGGAGGGGGCGGGGAAGGCGGCGGCTCAGGGGGCCAATACGAGGCG
>DATEUP010000290.1:0-5795 GCA_035283065.1 Thermoplasmatota archaeon
GTGCCCTCGAGGCCTTCCGCCTTGAGATCGCCAAGCCCGACGCGGAGATCGACCTCGCCGGCGCTTCGCTTGCCGTTGCGCGGTACCGCTACCCCGACCTCGAGCCCTCGGGCTACCTCACCATGCTCGAGGACTTCGCGCGCCCCCTGGCCCCGCGGCTCGCCTCCGCGCCCTCGCCGCGCTTTGCGATCCGAGAAGTCAACGCGCGCCTCTTCCGCGAGCTTTCGTTCCAGGGCAACATCGGGGACTACGGCGACCCTCGCAACTCCTACCTCAACCTCGTCCTCGAGCGGCGCCTCGGCATCCCCATCACGCTCGCCATCGTCTACCTCGAAGTCGCCGCGCGCGCCGGCCTGCCGCTTGTCCCCGTCGGCTTCCCCGGTCACTTCCTCGTGAAGCAGGTGTCAGCCGCCGGCGAGGTCCTCGTCGACCCCTTCAACCAGGGGCTCGAGGTCAACGACCAGGACCTCCAGCACCTCCTTGACGGGTTCTACCACGGCAAGGTCAAGCTCGAGCGCGCGATGCTGCGCCCCGCGACCCACGGCGAGACGATCTACCGGATGCTCAACAACCTCAAGATCGCCCACATCAAGGGCCGCGAGGCCGAGCTTGCGCTCGCGGTCATCGACCGGATGCTCGTGCTCCAGCCCGAGTCGGCCGTCGACGTGCGCGACCGGGGGTTCGCCCTCCACGCGCTCGACCGCCACGACGAAGCCGCCGCCGAGCTGCGCCGGTACCTTGGGATGTCGCCGGGCTCGCCGGACGCGGGGCAGGTGCGGGGGATCCTCGACGCCGTGGAGAGCATGGCGGAGATGCTGAAGTGAACGCTGGGGCTTCCGTGCTACCGGGATTATCGATGAATACAACATTGGGTTTATAACCACGATATTGACTACTTAAGATCGGGAATGTAATGGCTAAGTTCAAAGGACGCGGACTCGAGCCCGGGGACGAGGGCCGTTTGCTCCGGATTCTGCTCGAGGAAAACCCCTGGTGGGATACCGGGCAGGTCGAGGCTCGAATGCTCCCGGAATTTCACCGCCGGGATTTCTATAAGCTCCGGGATGCCTTCGAGGAGAAACCAATCACAGCGATCGTTGGACCGCGCCAGGTCGGAAAGACTACGGTCATGTACCAGCTAATTGCGGATCTCTTGGGGAAGGGGGTCGCACCTGAAAACATAATGTTCCTGGCTCTGGACTTCCCCCGCCTCAAACAGGTGGATGCGGATCCGCTCAGTGCGGCAATCGAGCTCTACCTCGATGAGATTGTTGAGATGCCACTGCGGTCGTTAAGGACCAGGACCTACTTCTTCTTCGATGAGGTGACGAAGGCCCCGAACTGGGCAGAGACACTGAAAGGGTGGTACGACCGCAAGGCCCCTGTAAAATTCTTCATTTCCGATTCCTCGGAGCCCCAAGTGCAAAGTGGAACGAACTCGGCTCTGATTGGGCGGTGTTCAACGCGCCTGATGCTTCCGATGAAATTCGTGGACTATGTCATGTACAAGGAAGGACGGGAGCTCTGGAACGAGGTGGGGCTTAGGCTCCGAGATGGACTCGTGGTGGCCATCAAGACGGGCGACCCCGCCCCTTTCTATGAGGGCGCATCGGAAGCCCGCCGACGCCTGCGGTCCAACTATCGCGCGGCCGCTCTTCACCTAAGGCACTATCTGCTCAAGGATGGCTTCCCAGAGATACTTGATTCGGATGCCTGGGACGCCATCGGTCGCCGACTCCGCGAGTATGTCTCTTTGATCTTCGCGCGCGACCTGCTGGCGCACTTCAAGGTCCGGGATCCTAGAGCGCTCGACGAATTGACGGCCTTGATCGCCGACCAGACAGCCCAACGCTTCGATTACGCGGGCCTTGCGGCGAATGCAGGCATCTCCGTTGACGCTACGAAGGAATACTTGCACTACCTGGAAGCGACCTACCTGGTTTCGACCTCTGAGTTCTTTGCGGGCAGCCGGGCCGCTCGCCTCAAGAAGCAAAGGAAGCTCTACCTAAGCAACGTCGGCCTCGGAAATGCCCTAGCAGGCCGCCTTACGCCAACCCTCTTCCACGATGGGCCAAGTCTTGGACGAGTCGTGGAGACTCTCGTCCACGACCACTGCAGAAGGCTTCTTTTCACCACCGGTTCCCAGCAGGCCTCCCAACTCTTCTACTGGCGCAACTACCGGGGCCAGGAAGTGGACATTGTGATGAAGGTCCTGAACCGCCCCGTGCCCCTCGAGGTGAAATACCAGCCGCGTATAACAAGCGCGGATCTCGGGCCGGCTCTCGATTTCCTTGAGGAGTTCCCGAAAAGCCCGTTTGGCATCGTTGTGACAAAGGAGACACTAGAGCGCCGGGGGAGGGTGGTCTTGGTTCCGGCCCCTCTTTTCCTGTTGGCTGTATGATGAATGCGGCCTCGGCTTAAATGCCCGCTCGCGCACCCAAAGGGCCTTTTGGGGGAAGGCGAGTCGGAGTAAGGGGAAGCTCCAGATGGCGGTGGCCGGGTTCAGCTGGGCTTGCGGCTTCTCCGAAGCGGCCGACCTCTCGGCCGCTGTGTCCGAGGCGGCCGCCGCGGTACGCGCAGGCCTTGCCGGTCAGACCCCGGACCTCGCCGTGGTCTTCTGTTCCGTGGCCTTCGCCGAGGAGTACGAAAGATTCCCCGCGCTTGTTCAAAAGGAGCTGGCGGCGAAGGTACTCATCGGGAACAGCGGAATGGGCGTGATCGGCGTCGGGCGGGAAGCGGAGGAGCGCCCCGCGGTGTCGATCAGCGCCGGCACGCTGCCCGGCGTCTGGGTCGCGCCCTTCCACATCGACAGCGCCCAGCTCGACGCGCTCGGGCCCTCCCCGAAGCGATGGGGCGAATTCCTGAAGGCGCCCGCCAGCGAGACCGTGAACTTCCTGCTCTTCGGCCACCCGTTCACGATTCCCGTCGATGACCTCGTAAGCTCACTCGACCAAGCCTTCCCCTCGGGGCGCAAGGTCGGGGGCCTCGCCTCCGGCGGGCAGTCGGCCGACTCGGTCGCCGTGTTCCTCGGCGACAAGACGTATTTCGAGGGCGCCGTCGGAGCTGCGCTTTGGGGCGACCTCGACTTCGATGTGATCGTCGCCCAGGGGTGCCGCCCCGTCGGCCCCGCGCTCAAGGTCACGCGCGCGGCCGGCCCCGACATCTACGAGGTCGACGGCGAGCCGGCCTACGGCCGCCTCATGGCCGTCCTCAACTCGCTTCCGGAGTCCGACCGCCTGCTGGCTCGCCGGGCGCTCTTTGTCGGTGTGGCGATGGAGGGCCACGAAAAGGAAGGGCAGGTCCAGTACGACGGCGGCTACCTCGTGCGCAACCTCATGGGCGCAAGCCCCGAGGCCGGCGTCGTGCGCGTGGGGCACGAGTTCCACGATGGACAGACGATCCGTCTCCAGGTTCGCGACGCAAAGACGGCCGAGCAGGAGCTCACGCGGATGCTTGCCGAGTACCGCGCGAAAGTCCCCAAACTCGACCAAGCCGCCGCGTTCATGTTCCAGTGCAACGGGCGCGGGACCAACCTTTTCGGCGCGGAGGGCCACGACGCCCGCCTGTTCCGCGAGAGGCTTGGTGACATCCCGCTTGCGGGTTTCTTCTGCAACGGCGAGATCGGGCCTGTGGGCGAGGTCACGTACATCCACGGGTACACGAGCTCGATCGGGATCTTGCGGCCGAAGCGCGGCTGAAACCCTTCATAGCCGCGGAAGGGAGAAAGGTGGGCACGTCATCCCGCAACGTTTCGGAAGGCGGACGCGGCAGGTTCTTAGCCTGGGCCCCCGAGGCGCCTGAAGGGGAAGCGGACCTGCAACCTTCGGCCACAATCCCTCGCGGCCCCAAGGGACCCGCCTTCGTCCACGCGCTGCGCGCCCGCCGAGACCCGTTTGGCACGCTGGAGCGGCTCGCGCGCGACTACGGGGATGTCGTCTGCTTGCGCCTTGCAGGCAGGCGGGCCTACATCATCAACGACCCCGCGCTGATCCGTGGGATCCTTGTCGACCAGGCGAAGGCGTTTCCGCGCGGCGCCGTGAGCCCGCTTACCGAACGCTTGCTTGGCGGGTCCATCGTCGGGAGCGAGGGCGCAGACCACCACCGCAAGAAGGCCGCGGCGTTGCCGACCGTGAACCATGAGCGCCTAGAACGGACGCTCGAAACCGCCGCCCGCGAGGTCGACTCCCTGGAGGCGGAATGGCGCCCTGGCTCCGTCCGCAACGTCGCGGAAGACATGTACGCGCTTTCCATGCAAATCGCTGCGTCGTCCCTCTTCTCGATCCGGGATCCTGCAAAAGTCGCGGAGCTGAGGCGGCTCCTCGAAAGTGCGATGGGCGGATACCAGAGGTCGCTCCACCCCGCTCGGCCCCTGCTCGACCGGTTCCCGAGCCGCCGGACGCGTGAGGCGCGCGACTCCACCACGCGCCTCCTTGCCCTCGTCGACGGGCTCGTGGAACGCCGCCTCGCTTCGCCCCCGAGGCAGGGTGACGCGCTCGATGTGCTGGTGGGCGTGCGCAGGGGGGAGGGGGGCTCCAATTGGCCGTCGGCGCCCGAGCTTCGGGCCATCGCGCTTGACCTCCTCATCGCCAGCGTGGCCACCATCGGCCATGCCCTCACCTGGACTCTCCATGACTTGGCCGCGCTGCCGGCCGTTCAGGAGGCGGTCGCCGGCGAGGCCCACTTCGTGCTCGATGGCAAAGCGCCGGGGCTTGCGGAGGTGGGCCAACTCAACCATGCGCAGGCCTGTTTCAAGGAGGGGCTCCGGCTCCATCCGCCCGTATGGGCCTTCGTCCGCCGGACGGCGGGGGCCGTGGTCATCGGCGGGCTCGCCTTGCCCTCTGGAGCATTCGTGGTGCTTTCCCCCCGGCTTACCCAGCGGGACGTCCGGTTTTTTCCCGAGCCTTCGCGCTTCGACCCCTCGCGGTGGGCCGAATCTGCGCCGCCCGCCGGCGGCGGCATGACGTATTTTCCCTTCGGAGCCGGCCCCTACGGGTGCCTCGGTGAGGGCCTTGCGATGGCCCAGGGCACCCTTGTGCTCGCCATGCTGGTGCGGGACTTTTCGTTTGCCACCGCGCCCGGACCGCCGCCGCAGGAGCCCGCAGCCGCGCTACAGCCTCGGAGGCCTGTCCTGCTCGGGGTCCATGCGCGCGCTCCGCGGGGGAGTCCTTCCCGGGCGCCAACGCCCTGACTCGTCGGCGAGCCGACGCCCTCCCGCGAAGGCCGCCAGCAGCGGTTGCCCCCGAAGCGACCCGAAGGGTTGGCTGCCTGCCGTACGCCGCTGCCAGGCGGTCGCAAGGTACATAGGCCGACCCGGCCCCTGTCGGCCTCGATACTCATGATCCGAAAGGCCAGCGCGCAGTGGAAGGGAGACCTCAAGTCCGGCAAGGGAACGTTTTCCGTCGACAGCGGCGCTTTCAGGGACCTCCCCTACTCGTGGACGCAGCGCTTCGAGGGCACGCCGGGGACGAACCCGGAGGAGCTCATTGCGGCCGCGCACGCGTCGTGCTTCTCGATGGCGTTCTCAGCCGAGCTTGGCAAGGCGAGCCTCACCCCGGAATGGGTGAAGACGAGCTGCACGGTCACCTTCGAGAAGACCGACAAGGGCTTCGCGGTCACGGAGAGCCACCTCAGCGCTCACGCGAAGGTGCCCAAGGCCGACAAGGCGGCTGTTGAAAAGGCGGCCAATGACGCGAAGGCGGGCTGCCCGATCTCGAGGCTCCTCAACACGAAGGTTACGCTCGAGCTCAAGGTCGAGACGTGAGGGGGAAACCCCCCGGCCCGTCCGGCCGGGGGGG
>DATEUP010000291.1:0-7181 GCA_035283065.1 Thermoplasmatota archaeon
CTCGACGTCGAAGCGCGGGGTCACGGCGTCGATGACCTCGATGTCGCAGGCGTTGCAGGCGCCGCTGTTGAACATGGTGATCCATGGGGACTTCAGGCGGGCCCAGTTGGCAAGGCGGTTCGACAGGTCCATCAGTTCCACCTCAGGAGGACGACCGACATCGACACGACGCCGAGGTAGCCGACGGCGCCCCACGCGACCCGGTCGGGAGGCGCGGTGGCCACAACAAGGGCGGCGACGTGCATGATCGTGAAGAAGAGGGCGACGTGGTAGAAGTTGTAGCCCGGGGGCGCGACCTGGGGGCGGACGTCCTCGCCGCCGATGTAGGCTTTTCGTTTCTCGGGCGAGGCAAGACCGCGCGGCGCGATGCGGCCGGCCCACCAGTAGATCGCGCCTCCGACGAGCACGAGGGCGGCAAACCAAAGCAGGGGCGAGGCCAGGACGGCGTTGAGGTCCACGTCAACCACCTCCGGGGAGCGCAAGGCCTGCCGACGAGGCAAGGGCGATCGGCCAGTCGGGGAACACGCCGAAGAGGACCGTGAAGCCGGCGAGGGCAAGGACGGGCGCCTGCATGGTCCATGGCACTTTCACGGGGCTCGCGGGCGCCTCGGGGGAACCGAACGCGATGCGGTTCAGCCACGGGACATAGTAGCCGAGCGAGAGGACGCTGTTTGCCACGAGCACGACGACGAGGAAGAGGGCGAGGGCGCCTCCGGCGTCGAGGCCGGACTTCGCGATGAGGAGCTTGCCGATGAAGCCGGAGAGAGGCGGGAGCCCCGCAAGCGAGAGCGCGAACACGGCAAACGAGAAGGCGACGGCCGGCGCGTGGCGCCCGGCGCCTCCAAGGCGGTCAAACTCGCGCGAGCCGACAGCGAAGATGAGCGCGCCCGCCGCGAGGAACGCGCCCCCTTTCATGATTGCGTTGTTGAAGGCCTGGACGAGGCTGCCCTCGACGCCCGAGGGCAGGCTGAACTCGAAGGCGACTGCGAACCCGAGGAGGATGACTCCGACCTGGGCGACGCTCGAGTAGGCGAGCATGCGCTTGAGGTCGCGCTCCTTGAGGGCCCACAGGTTGCCGGCGGTCATCGTGACGACCGCAAGGACGGCGAGGGCTGCCCCGACGGGGACGAGGGTCGCGGCGGCCGTCGTGGCGCCAAGGGCCTTGACGAGGGTGATGAGGCCGGTCACTGTGACGATGCCGGCGATGACGGATGCGGCGCCCGCGGGGGCCGCGCTGTAGGCGCCGGAGATCCACGCGTGGAGGGGCACGACGGCGGCCTTCACGCTGAACCCCACGATCATGAGGGCAAGGGCGGGCAGGGCGACGGAGACGGGGACGGCGCCCGCGCGCGCCTGGAGGGTGGCAAGGTCGAAGGTGCCGGCAAAGAGATAGAAGACCGCGATGCCAAGGAGCGCCGTGAGCGAGCCGGCCGCAGACATGACGAGGTAACGAAGCCCCGACTCTACGGAGGCGCGCTTTCCGGTGTGGTAGGCGACGAGGCCGAATGAGGCGACGGCCATGAGTTCGAAGAGGACGTAGAGCGAGAAGAGGTCGGAGGCAAGGCCCACGCCGACGGTGCCGGCGGCCATGAGCATGAGGAGCGGGTAGAAGCGCTCGACGCCCGACTCCTCCGGGAGGGCGCGAAGCGAATAGAGGGAGGCCAGCGCGCCAAGCCCCGTGGAGGCAAACCCGAGGAGCGCGGCAAGCCCCGACGACTCGAGCGGGATGCCCCCGAAGAAGCGGAAGCGGTAGCTTACGCCGTCGGCCGTGATGAGGGCGACGAGCGCGAACGCGAGCGCGAAGATCGAAAACGATGTGATCGCGGTCCACCGCGCCCCTCGGGCGCGCGTCGCGCGCGCCTGGAAAAACGTGATGGGCGCTCCTGCAAGCAGCAGGAGGAGGACGACGACCCAGGGGGTGGCGTCGGTAAAGAACATCAGATCACCCCCGAGGAGAAGACGACGACAAGGAGCGCGAGCGTTCCGAGAACCGCGCCGCTGTTGAGGTTGAGGTCGCGCGTGTCAAGCCGGAGCATCGCGCGCCCAAGCCGCGCAAAGCCGTCGACGAGGATGTCGAAGAAGGCGCCGAGGCCGAACCCGGACCGCAACGCGCGTGTAAGGCCGCGCGCAAGGGCGGCGTCGGGGGCGGGCTCGCGCTCAAAGCGCGCACGGTGCACGACGAGCAGGTAAGCCGCGACTCCCGCGACGGCGAGCGTCACGCCGACCGTGGACGAAGTGAGCATCGCCGTGAGCGCGACGGCAAGGGTGAGGGAGGCCACCTCGTAGGCGGGGAGCGTCCGGACGAAGGCGGCCGACATGGGCTCGAGCAGGACGCCTGCAAGGAGCGTGGCGCCGGCGAGTACCGCCACGACGGAGACCATGGGGAGGGGCGCCTCGTGCGCTCCGGCGGCGCCGCGGGCCGAGCCTGCAAACGCGAGCCACCAGGCGCGCAACGCGTAGACGGCCGTGAGGAGCGCGACGCCGGCAAGCACGAGGAAGGCGGGCGCGCTCGCGTGGAGGACTCCCTCGAGGACAAGGTCCTTGCTCCAGAAGCCGACGAGCGGCGGGATGCCGGCCATCGAGATGGCACCAATCAAGAACGAAACGGACGTGAGGCGCATGGTCGCCCCGAGCCCGCCCATCTTGAAGAGGTCGCGAGAGCCCGCCGCCTGGATGACCGCGCCGGCCGCGAGGAAGAGGAGGGCCTTGAAGAGCGCCTGGGAAAGGAGGTGGAAGGACCCTGCGAACATGGCGCCGGCGCCGACGGCCGCGAACATGAAGCCGAGCTGGCTTATTGTCGAGTAGGCAAGGACGCGCTTGAGGTCGCGCTCGGCAAGCGCGCCCACCGCGCCAAGGAGCGCGCTTGCCACGCCGACCCAGAGGACCGTCTCGAGCCAGAGGGGGACGCCTGAAAAAGCGGGCAGGGTGCGCGCGACGAGGTAGACGCCGGCGTTCACCATCGTGGCCGCGTGGATCAACGCGGAGACGGTCGTGGGGGCCTCCATGGCGTCCGGCAGCCAGGGGTGGAAGGGGAACTGCGCGGACTTCGCGAAGGCCGCGGCAAGGACGCCGAAGGCGGCGAGGGGGAGAGCGGCGGCCGCAGGCGAGGCGGCGAGGAGCGCCGAGAACGTCGTGATCCCGTGCTGCGACCAGAGGGCGACGACGGCCACGACGAGGCCGATGCCGCCCGCCTGGGTGACCGCGAGCGCCTTGATGCCGGCGCGACGGGCCTTGGGGTCGCGGTGGTAAAAGGAAATGAGGAGGAACGAGCAGAGGCCCACGGTCTCCCAGAAGATGAGGAACGCGAGGAGGCTGTCGGCAAGGGCAAGGCCGACCATGGCGCCAATGAAGAGCAGGATGTAGGCGTAGTAGCGGGGCAGGCTGTAGCCCTCGACCGCGGCGTGGCGCATGTAGGCCGTCGAGTAGAGGACGACGAGGGCGCCAAGGATTCCCGCGATGGCGGCGACCGACGCGGAGAGGGCGTCGACACGCACGTCGAACGAAAGCCCAAGCGTGGGAATCCATGAGGAGGCGATGACGGGCGCGGGGCGGAGGTCGAAAAGGAGGAGCGTGGTGAAGACGCCGGTCGCGGCGGCAAAAGCGACGGCGGTGGGGCCCGCCGCCCGCCGGGAAGCGGCGGCGACAAGGGGCACGGCGGCGCTGCCGAGGATCGGCACGAAGATGGCCAGGAGCGAGAGCAGGCCGACGTCCATCTTCAGCTCACCTCCGTCCGCCTCGCGCCGACCCCCGGCGCCTTCAGCGTCCCCGTGAGCGCGTGCCATCGGACGACCATCGCGAGCGCGATGGCGATGACGACGACCTCGATCGCGATCACGGTGATCACCACGGCCTGGGAGGTCGAAGGCTGGCCGAGGGCGAAGCCGGCGCCCACGAGCGCGAGGGTGACGCCTTTGCCCATGATCTCGAGCCCGAGGAGGATTCGAAGTAGACTGGCGCGAGCGACAAGGGCGAAAAATCCGAGGGCGAAGAACGCAAGGGCGGCGCCGAACGTGATCGCGAGGAACTCATCAGTCAAGGCGGGCACCCCCCGGCTCGTTGCGCAGGAGCAGGAGGACGGCAAACACGCCCGTGAGGAGGATGAACCCCTGGAGGATCACGTCGAGCGAGCGCTCGAACCACAGGGCGCGGCCGAGGGTTGCGGAAGGGTCGGCCGAAGGCAGGGCGCCGCCGAGGGCGGGAAGGAGCGTCCATGCAAGCGTCGCGCCGAGGGCGAGGGCGGAAACGCCCGCGAAAGCCGCCTTCGCTCCCCTCACGCGCTCGCCTCCTTGACCTCCTCCGTGCCGCCGACGAGCGTGAAGGCGACGATGAAGAGGACGGCCGTAAGGCCCGCGCCCACGGTGAGCTCGAAAACTCCGGCAAAGGGGGCGCCAAGCAGGAAGAACGACGAAGCGACGAGCGCGCTGCCGCCCGCGAAGGCGGCGATCGCGCGGAGGAGGTCCTTGAGCCAAAGCGCAAGCGCAAGCAGGAGGAACGCGCCTCCAAGAAGGCCCGCCTGAATGCCTAAGGTCATTACGTCGGCCACTCTAGATCGCCGAAAAAAGAACGGCTCACGTGCCCCTAAGCCCTGCGTGACGGGGGGTAGCGGAAGTAAGTGGAATCAAAGGCATGGAAAGAAAGCGCGCGAGAAGGCGTCCCTTCTGCGGGGCGGCGGCCGGCGAACGGGGGGCTTTACGGGAAGGGACCGAAGCCCCTTCAGACGCCCGATTCGCCCCCTTAGGAGCGCGGGGAAGCGACAGAAAAGGGGCAGGCTGACCGGCCACGCACGCGCGTCTTGATCGTCGAGGACGACCCGGTCGTTCGCCACACGTTCGAGTACGCGGTCGACCCGCTCGGCGTGCCGTTCACGGCCGTGGGGGACGGCCAGGAGGCGCTCGCGGAACTGCGCAAGCGCGACATCGCCCTTGTCGTGCTCGACCTCATGCTGCCCGGGATCTCGGGGTTGCGTGTGCTCGAGTGGATGAGCGCCTACGCGCAGGACGTGCCGGTCGTCGTCGTCACGGGAATTGAGAATGCGCGAACGGTGGTCGCGCACTTCCCGAACCTCGTGCGCGTGATCCAGGAGAAGCCCGTGCCGCTGGACGTCCTGCGCCAAACGGTCGCGGAGTTCCTCGGCCTCGAGGAGGGCGCAGACCCTGGCCGCGCTGCGGGCCGGGGCGCCCAGTCAGCCCCGGGGCTGCAATGAGGCGCGCCTTGGACTTTCAGTGGCGCTGGAGCAGGCGCTTCCAGCGCTCGTCCTCGCTCTCCACGGGCTTTTGCGGCTCGGCGGGCCAGAGGCCCGTGAGCGCGCGGAAGACGGCCTTGTGAGCAAGCCCGGGGAGCTTGGGGACGCGCGAGGCGAGGTCCCGGTCGACGCCCCAAGCGACCAGGATGGGTACGGCCGCGATGAGGCAGAGGGTGGCCCAGATCATCCAAAGCGCCAGGTCCCGGCTGACTGCGCCCACGTACGGCGAGAGGTAGTCGCAGTGGTCTGAGGCAAGCACTTGCGCCGCGTGGTCGAGCAGAACGCCGCTTACGGGGATCGCTAGGAAGATTGCAAGGAGTGGCAGGGCCGCCTCCGCCTTCTGCCTTCGGGTAGGCCGGATCCCTTCGGCGAGGGCCCGCTGCCGCAGGACGATGAGGAAGTAGGCGGCGAAGAGGACAAAGAGCACGGCCAGAATGTGCGCGAGCACTGCGAGCGGTCCCACCGCTCCTCACCAAGGCAATCTTGTCTCGCGAACCGTTAATTTCGCGGTGTTCATGGCAGGCGGCGTAGGGCGAAGTAGGGGCGGGTATGTATCGGAGCGCGCCTGCGGGGGCGCGCGTTATCCGTCTTAGAGGAGGAAGCGGCAAGGCCGCGCGCGCCCGGCCTACTGGCCTCCGGCGCGTCCGAAAGGGGAGTGCGCAAGGAGCGGCCACCGAGCAAGCGCCCAGGGGGGCTTGGCGGACGGCTCAAGTTGGGTGCTTGCCGTATCGCGGGGGCGAGCGGTTCAGGCGCTCCTTGCCGCAACAAGGCTTGGTTTGCGAGCCGTTATACTCGCCGTGAAGGCGCAGGCAAAGGTACGTACTTCGGCGAGGGCGCGCGAAGCGGGGCGCAGAAAGCCGGCCTTTTCGACTACCCTGCCAAGTCGTTTTCAAGCTCCGCCGTGTGCCCCTTGAAGTCGAGATCCATGTCGCGCACGAACCCCTTGCGGAGGAGGGGCACGAAGAGCTTCAAGAAACCTTTGGGTGCCCAGGTGCCGTGGACTTCGAGCTTGGTCCTGTCGCCTTCGGGGACGGCCTTCCAGACCGCGGAGTAGCCGAAGGCGCCGGTGATTTTGACTTCCCGAGAGAGGGGGACAAGCTCGACCACCGAGTCGAAGCGGCTGCGGCCCCACTCGTCGTGGATCTTGAGGACGTTGCCCTCGCGGGAGAGGATCTGCCGTTTGGCGGGGTGCTTGGGGGGCTTCTTCTCTCCGGCCCCTTTCCGGAAGGCCGCGGAGTTGTGGTCGTCGCTCTGGTAGTCGGAGAGCCACGCGAAGACGGCGTCGGAGGTGCCCTTCACGACCGCGTTGAAATGCCACACGACGGGGGCCATAGGAGCGCCCAAGCGACGCCTGCGATTTCAATGTCGCGGTGGCCCAAGGGCAGGCCAAGGCGCCGCGGTCCACGAGGGGACTTTTGGGCAAGGTTCAAATCCGGGTCTCGCTCCTCAAGGGGCGATGGCTTCCCGCAAGGTCCTCTTCGCACTCGCGGCGCTTGCCGTGTTCGGCGCGATCGGGACGGCCGCGGCGGCTTCGGTCGTCCAGGCGCCGGTCCACGCGCCGAGCGCGATGGCCGGCGTGTTCGCGCAGGGCGTGCACACGGGGCAGATGTCCGACGAGCCGCTGCCTCCGGTCGAGCACCACAAGTCCGGCTGCAGCGGGTTCGGCTGGGGCGGATGGTAAGGCCCTTGGCCACCGCACACGATTTGGCTCGCCGAGCGAATGCCGGTTTGAGGGGCTCAAGCTCAGCGGCTCGCCGGGCCCGACCTTTGCCTTCTCCCGTGGTGCGAGCGGCCGAAAGGTAGAAGACCCTCCCCGCGCGGAGAATCCGCGATGGAGCGGGGCGAGCTCGGAGCGCGCCTTGGCGCGTACGCGGTCGTGGCCGTGCTCCTGCTCATGATGTTCCAGTGGGCGCCGGACCAGAGGCTTGCGGGGACGAGC
>DATEUP010000292.1:0-14325 GCA_035283065.1 Thermoplasmatota archaeon
GCCGAACGGCTCGTTCTACAGGGTGAGCAAGAATGTCACGGACCCGGCGGTCGACCCCTCGAGCTGGCGGCTCGAGGTCACGGGACTCGTCGACCGCCCGCTTTCGCTCACGAGCAACGAACTCCTCGGCCGCTCCCTGAGGGAGGAGGTCGTGACCCTCGAGTGCGTGAGCAACGAGGTCGGGGGCAACCTCATCGGCAACGCGCGGTGGTCGGGCGTGCCGCTGTCCGACCTCCTTGGCGAGGCCGGCGTAAAGCCGGGGGCCAGCTGGGCCGTCTTCGAGTGCGCGGACGGGTACGACGTAGGCGTCCCCCTCCTTCGCGCGCGCGGGCCGGGCGCGCTCCTGGCGCTCTACATGAACGGCGAGCGGCTGCCGCGCGAGCACGGGTTCCCCGCCCGAGTCCTCGTCCCCGGGCTCTTTGGGATGATGAACGCAAAGTGGGTGCGGCAGGTCCGCCTCGTCGACCAGGCTCACGCGGGTTACTGGCAGCGCAAGGGGTGGACGAACGACGGCGCGATCCGGCTCACCGCGATCATCGCAGTGGCCCCCACTTCGGCGGTGAAGGGACGCTCCGTCGAAATCGGCGGCGTCGCGTTTGCCGGCGAGCGGAGGATCGCCCGCGTCGAGGTGAGCGAGGACGGGGGCGCGACGTGGGCCCCGGCGGACCTCGAGCCTCCGCTCTCGCCCTACGCCTGGACTCTTTGGACGCACAACTGGACGCCCGCTTCGGAGGGGATCGTGCGCCTCGAGGTCCGCGCGGTCGAAGAAAGTGGCGCAAGCGGAATTGTCCAGCCCCGGACGCGCGCTTCGCCCTACCCCTCGGGCGCGACGGGCCTCGACGCCGTCGAGGTCACGGTCACGGCCTGAGGCGGGCGGCCGCCCCGCAGGGCGAGCCAGATCAGGAAGAGCCCGACGAGCGCGAGCGCGGCGCCGATCGCGATCCACTCGGGCCCGCGCATGAAAGTCGCAGGCAGGAGGTAGGCGCCTTGGAGCGCCCAGGCTGCGCCCATCAGCGTCACGATGACGCCCGCGATGAAGAGGCCCAATCGCAATGCCTTCGCCCACCTCTTATCCCGCCTGATGGGCTGATACTACCTCCCTTTAACCCTGTTCGGACCCCTTTTGGAACGCCAAACGACGCGCGAGACGGTTCCTCCACGTCCGTTTCATCCACCCGGGGTGATCATTTTTATAGGGAGACGTAACAATGAACCCTTGAGATTTCTCAAGCGTGGCCACCTTCTATGGAGAATTACGCCCGAATTCTGTCGGTATTCCTGGGTGTAGGGACCATCCATTCACGGATCAAGATTCAGAAGATTCTCTACGTCCTCAAGAGCCTGGGCTATCCGATCTCGGAGAAATACGAGTACCGCCACTTTGGGCCCTACTCCGAGCAACTGGCCTCTGAGCTCGCCACATCCGTGAATTCGGGATTCCTGGAAGAAGCGGAGGAAGGCATTGCGAGCGCGCCCAGCGACGATTTCAGCGACTATCAACGATACGATCTTACGCTGACAGAAAGGGGCCGTCTTTTCCTCCAATCTTGCCTAAAGAAGAATCCCCATCTTCGAGCGCAATCGGAGGCCATTACCGCGCTTTGCCGGAAACTCAATCAGTTTTCGCCAACTGACCTCGAGCTTATTGCAACCCTGATGTACCTCCAAGATCAAAAGACGCCGGAAAACCAATTGGCCGTGATGCTCAGGAACCTGAAGCCGAAGTTCGGAATCGCCGAGGCCAACAAGGCGCTCCAGCTAATCAGTGACCTAAGATCCACGGCCAAGCCGGGTACTGCATCGTTACGCCAGTAAATCCATGATCGTTCGAAGCCCGTCGGCGGTTGAATAAACTCGTAGTTCGGTTTTCCTCTCCTCCCTTAGCAACCGGACGATTCGCGAGAAGCGACTTATCTCTGAGATTTGCCCCGCCGTTCCCGACGAGGGCTCCGCCTCAACGACGATTTTGCTTCCCTCGTCGTTCAATCCCCCGGGCTCGTAAGGGGACATCGATGGATCATCAATGGCAAAATAATATCGAAAATCGAGCCCCAGCCCGTCAAGCGCTTGCTGAATTTCGTCTCTTCTTTCGAGCACTTGTGCCACTTGTTGGGCCGAAACCACATGGGCCTTGAGCAAACGTCTCCCAAAAAAACGATTGCAGAGGTCCGAAAGGATTGCATCTGAGGATCTTTTCCAAGCCTTGAGTTGCGCGAACAGCGAAGTATCGTCGAATTCCTGGAAGTCTTCGATGTCCATTTCCCCGTCCGAAAGGAGCGTTCCGAGGGATTCCCCTAGACCGACATCCGTGCCCGCACCTTGGAGGTCCTTTGCCCGGCGAAGAATTGCGGAGACCAGCTTCTCAACGCCTCGTGTCGTTTTGTGAAAATACACGGCCCAATACATACGGTCCCGCGACAACACGAAACCCTCGGCCGCCTGGACACCCTTGAACTCAATGCCCAAGTGCCTCACGCCGCCGTTCTCCACCGGTCTGAGGACGCTGAAAAGTCGATCAAAATCGAAAAGCCCGTACTCGACGCCGCAATAGTGCGAGTCCCGTAGAAGGTAGTCCATCTTGTCGACATCCAAAGGACCGCTGATTGCCTCGCTCAACCATCGATTGGGCGGGCTGGTTAGCCCCGAGAGAATCTCCAACACGGCGCCAGGTTCCTGAAGCAGATCCTTGACGCCGCTGTGTTCGATGATTTGCCTCGTCATTGTCTCGTGGCTGAATTTCCCCTCTGTCACTTCCTCAAGGACGTGAGAAAGCGGCCCGTGGCCAAGGTCATGGAGAAGTGCGGCAGCCGCTCCGTTCGACGCGGCGTTCCCCTGCAAAGGCACGCCCCCGCTCTCGAACCTCAGAATCAGGTTTCGCATGTTCCACATGGTGCCCATCGCATGACCGAAGCGCGAGTGCTCGGCCCCGTGGTAGGTGTAGCGGCTTGTCCCCAAATGCGAGACCCTTCTGAGCCGTTGGAACTGGGGAGAATCGATCAACGGGAGCAGCCTTGTTGTCTCCTCGGGTTCTAGACCGATGAACCCGTGAACGGGGTCGCGAAACAGGCGCCGCCCCTCTCCCCATGATCTGTTAGGTACCATCGGCCTCCGCACCCATCAAGGATGCCCCAAGGAGCTGAGGGCGCCTATAAACGTGATGGGGGGTGGCGTGTGCAATATGCGACATCTCCGGTCTCTGGTCCACGCGTCGGCGGAGCATCACTTCAACTCTTCGAGGTCCGCGTGGACGGCGAGGTAAAAGGCCTCCCACACGAGCGTGTCGAACCCGGCCGCGAGCAAGTCCCGCGACCCCGCGTGGCGCTCCATCGTGGCGAGCGTGTCCTCCTGCGAGTGGTACTCGGGGTACTCGATGTCGTCGGCGCCGAAGAAGAAAACGGTGGGGGCGTCGAGGCTCCAGAAGCTCACGTGGTCGCTGCGGCCGAACGGGTCCTCGAGGATCGAGAAGTTCCCTTCGCGGGGGTAGCGCAGCTCGCCGTCCGTGATGTTCTCGAGCGCGGCGACAAGCCCCGGGTGCTCGGCGACCCCCTCCTCCCGGTCGGGCCCGACAAACGCCGTGAAGTTGAATGGCGCGGGCCATGAAAGTCCCGCCATGTCCATGTTGACATAGAGGCGGACGCGCCCCGTGACCTCGTTGGCAACCCAATGGTTCGAGCCGTAGAGCCCCTCCTCCTCGCCGCCCCAGAGGCAGTAGACGATCGTGTGCCTCGTCTTGAACTGCGAGAGCCCCTCAGCGACCTCGAGGAGCGCGGAGGTGCCCGACCCGTCGTCGTAGGCGCCCTCGATGGCCTGGGGCACGCTGTCCATGTGGGCGCCAAGCACGATCCACTCGCCGGCCGCTTGGGTCCCGCGCTGGAACCCGCACACGACGATGAGGTTGATGAACGTGCGAAGCGGGAGGGGGCGCCGCTCGACTTCCCAGGGGTAGAAGTACATCTCGGCGTCAAGCCCGAGGCCCGCGAACGTGCTGTAGAAGTGGTCGGCGGCGGCGCGCAGCTTCGGCGAGCCGGAGAAGCGGAATTGGAAGGCCTGCGTGAGGTACTCGAGGTTCGAGACGGTGTCCTGCCCGGAGACGACGGGTGTGGGGCCCGCAAGGACTTGGACGGGCTTTACCCACCGGCCCTTCGTCGACTCGATGGAAAAGGTGAAAGTGCCGAGGACCGGAGGCACGAGCAGCGTGAGGGAGCCGTCGGCAACATCGCCGGAGCCGACGGTCGGCTGGAGGCTCAGCTGCCCGTTGACGACGACGAGGAACCCGCGCGGCAGTTCGACGACGGACTGCGGGTCGATGAAGCGCAGCTCGAGGCGGTTGAGGGAGCCGGAGAGGAGCGTGCTCTTGGCAAACACGACGCCGGGGCCTGCGGGCGCGCCGCCAAGGCCGATGACTTGCCCTCCCGTGAGCAGGACGGGCACAAGGAGGATCAGGGCGACCACGACGGCGGCGTGCTTGGGCCGCGCGCGGATGCGCTCGACGAGCGGCCAAAGGACACGGCCGATGTCCCTCCCTGAGGGCACCCTTCGTCTCACGGCCTCAAAAGCCGCTCCCCCGCGCTATACCTTTTGCGCCCCAGGCGCGGGCGGCTACTCCTCTTCGGCCGAGCGCGCCAGCGCTTTTCTTGCTGCGTCGACATCATCGACCTGGAAGATCAGGTCGACGCGCTTCGAGGACTTGGCCGACAGGAACACGGCTTCGACGTTGATCCCGCGCTCCGCAAGGCGCGCGGCGGCCTCGGCGATCGCTCCGGGCCGGTTGCTCACGCGGTGCGTGAGGACTTCGTTGCGCTTGGCTTCGAAACCGCGGTGGGCAAGCGCAGCGATGGCCACCTCGGGCTGGTCGACAACGAGGCGCAGGTTCATGCGGTCGGGGCCGCGCCCGAGGGTGAGGCCGCTCACGCTGACGCCCGCTTCGGCGAGGACCTTCGTGACCTCCGCGAGCGCGCCGACCCTGTTTTCAATCGATAGGGCGATCTCAAGCGGAGCCAGCGGCCACACCCCGTTTCCCCTCGGGCGGCGGCACCCTTAAGGGCTTGCCTCCGGGTTCTCACGGCGCGGGAAAAAGGGGAAGGGGGTCTCGTGGGCACCGTCTGAGTGGAATCTCTTCGAATGTTCCACGGGCCCCTTCATGAAGGCGCTCTGGGTTCCGGGCGCAAGGGGGTGCCAAGATGCCGGATCCAGGCCCGCCCGCTCGAGCCAAGGTCGTTGCGGCGCTCCTTGCGGTGTACATCATCTGGGGGTCGACGTACCTCGGGATCCGCATCGTCGTGGAGACGATCCCGCCATTCCTCTCGGCCGGGATGCGTTTCAGTCTCGCCGGCGGCGCGCTCTACCTCATCGCGAAGCTGCAGGGCGCGCCAAGCCCCTCACGCGAATCCTGGAAGCCCGCGGCCATCACGGGGGGCCTGCTCCTCCTTGGCGGAAACGGGCTCGTGTCCTGGGCCGAACAGAGCGTGCCCTCGAGCCTCACGGCCATCCTCATCGCCATCGTGCCCCTGTGGGTCGTCGTCATCGACTTTGCGCTGCCCGGCCACTTGCGCCCGTCGCAGGGCGTGCTCGCGGGGATCGCGCTCGGGCTTGTCGGCGTCGCAATCCTCGTGGACCCGTGGCAGGCCGGGGTCGAACACATCGAGCCGGTCGGGGCCGCCGTCCTAATCGCCGCCTCCGCGATCTGGTCGGTCGGCACAATCTACGGGGGCCGCGTGAAGCTCAAGGAAGCGCCGCTGCTCGTCATCGGCATGGAAATGCTTGCGGGCGGGCTCATCCTGCTCGCCGCGGGGACCCTTGCCGGCGAATGGAGCGCGTTCGACTTGGGCCGCGTGTCGCAGCGCTCGGCCCTCGCGTTCGTCTACCTCGTACTCGTGGGCGCGATGGTCGGGTTCACGGCCTACCTATGGCTCATCAAGAACGTCCCGCCCGCGCTCGCCACTACCTACGCGTTCGTGAACCCCGTGGTGGCAATCTACGTGGGGTGGCTCGTGCTCGCCGAGCCGGTGACGCCGCGCACGCTCCTTGCCGCCGCGGTCATCATCGCGGGCGTGGCGCTGATCACGCAGGCCAGGTCGCGCAAATCGGTGCCGAACATGAGCGCTGGTGGCGCGCTTGCGGGTGGAACGGAGACCTCGCCGCTAAGAGGGGCTTCCAAATGACCCCTCCTTACTGCAACGGCAAGCAGCTCGGCGACGGCGCAACGGTGTATGCATGGCTGAGGGCTTAGGTTGATAAGTCGGCGCCCATCATAGCAACGGTGCCGACCGCAACCGTGCGGCCGCCGCGCATTTCACGCGGGGGACGATGACTCTGGCGCGTCTGCCCGACCTCGAAAACGCCGACGTCGAGCAGTGGGTCGCGGACCGCGACCAGGGAATGCGTCTTCTCCTCGCGGTTCTATTTGGTTTTTTCGCGGTCTTCTGGACTTTCATCTTTCTCGCCGAGATCCTCCCGCAGGTCGCTTCGCTACCAAGCGGTGTCATGGGCGTAGTCCTCTTCGCCGTTTTTGCGGCCGTGGAAATCCTGTTTGTCGGGGGCGCGGGGGTTGCCTTTTTCAAGTGGTTCGGCAGCGCCTACCGCTTGGGCGTTGCGCCGGGCAGCATCGTAATCGAACGGCCCCTTCGAAAGGCCCGGCTCCGCCTGGCGGATCTGACTGCATTCGAGACCGACTACTCGCTGCTCGTGGGGGCGAGCATTGCGCTCTATTCCCAGGGCCACCCGCCGGTCAAGGTGCTGGGTATGCAAGCCATGACCGTCGAAGGCCTCGCCTCGCACATTCAGGTGAGCCTCCCGCATCTTGCTGACCCCATCGGCTGGGGCTCCACCAAGGTATCTGACGGCTCCCTGCGGGTCGATCCCACGTGGGTACAAGGTTTCGGGGGGAAGCGCGCGCCCCCTCCCGGCCGGTGGGCAACCCCCACTCGGGCGGCCCGGCTGCAGATCGAATCGATCTACGCCGCCGTCCTGTCGATGAATCTGCTCCTCCTCGTTTGGGCGCCCACCATGGCCTCGAACCTTGACATGGCGATAGCCCTGCCCGTTGTCAGTTCCTCGGGGCTCGCCGGGCTGGGGCTCTACGTCGGGCTTTTCATGAAGGCACGGCACGGGAGTCCGCCACACGCCGGGTACTCTACGCTCGAACTGGCAGGTCACACGGATCCTTCGCGTGTCTCGGCCGCGGTCGACGCGGGCCTGCGCTCCCTGGGGCTTCCCGTCCCTGCCCCGACCACCCGCAACCTCCTCCTTGTGCGCCGCACGGTTTGGGCGTTGCCTGGGGTCCTGCGCCTGCGGTCGACGGTCCACGAAGGCAATGTCCGGCGCCTAGATCTGACGACTTTTGGGCCCCCCCGGATCGAAACGCACCGAGCGCTAAAGGGGTTCCTGCTCGACGCCCTTTCCTCGCCGGCCCATGGAGGCGCCCGGCCGGCGCCTTCGGCCCCGCTAACGGAACGGTGGGCCCTGAACGCGGCCCCATGGGATGCCGCGGTGATGGCCGACGGGCGGCTCGTGCCGGACGGGGGAACCCCGTTCGGTTCGGCGGCGGAGGCCACGGGGGAAAGCGGCGTGTGGTCCTCCTTCTCCGCGCGCGCGATGCAATTCATGGGAATACTCGTCGTTCCCGTCCTTCTGGTCTTCGTCTGGTTTTTCGGGATGATGGCCGTGGACGGGCTGCGTCTTGGGCCACCGGGGACTTGGGGCGTATGGGCAGTCGTCATGGCCCTTGGTGCTCCCACCGTCGTTTTCACTTACCCGATGATGCGCGGCCAGTACTGGTACTCCCTGCTGCGCCCGCCTGGCGCGTGGAACGACATTCAAGCGGTTGACCGACTCGTGACCCTGGCGACCGCCGCGGTCGGCCGCCGGGTCGTCTCAAAGAAGCAGGGGTTAATGGGCGTGAAATGGAAGCTCGATGCGCCGCTTTGGTTCCGATACGTTGCGGTGGGGGCGCCAGGAAGCGGGATGCTCCAACTCTACGTGAACTGGCGTCCGAATTTGGCGCTCTATGCTCGGCTCAAAGGTTGTGTGATTGAGTCGCTTGGGACGGCGCCCATCGGCGGCCCGCTTCCCACCGCCCGATTGCAGGACGCTCTCCCGCCTGCGCCGTCGGCTCCGCTCGAGGACTGGGAACCTCTTTCTCGCGGACAACCGGGCGCCCGCCTATCCAGACCGCCGCCCTGGGCAATGAGCGCGCAACCGGATGGCGGTTCGCCCCTGGTCGACATCGCGCTCGGAGCGGGCGGGATCGACAAACTCCCAGCGGGGTGGTGGGGCTCGCGCGACCCCGCCGGAGATTCGCGTAGAACAAACCGGTTCGTGCTGTTTGTCGCGATCGTGCCCGGGGTCGCCATCTTGGGCCTCATCATGGCCATTTCCGTCGCGCAAGCGCCCAGCGGATCGAATCCGGTCGTCGTTCTTGTGGCGATCGCTACCTTGGCGGCGGGGACCGCGCTCTTTGCGGGCCTGATGTTCTTCAGTTTCCGCCGGTTCCGCAAGGAGGCCGTGCGGACGCAAGCCCACTCCTTCTTGCGTCTGGAGGTTCCCGTGGAGCGCCTGGGCTCTGTCCTTGCCCGGCTCGACCCCGCAATCCGCGTTCGGATTCCCGAAGCGCAAACGGTTTTGCCCCCCGTTGGCGGGACAGCGCGCTGGGAGGATTTGGCCTCGTCAATCGTGATCACGCTTTGGCTGGGGCAAGGGTCTTTGCCGCTCTTGGAGCTTGCAAGCAACCGGGACGCGGCGGCGGTGGCGAGGTTGAAGGGTATCATCGAGGCGGCGCTCTTCGCGCCAGGGGCATCGCCTTAGGCTCCTCTTCGAGCGCGCCCGGCCTGACGTCCTCAAAGATCGCGTACTCGTTGCCGCTCGGGTCCTCGAACACGTAGCACGGCCCGTTGGGGATCTCGAACTTGCCCCCTTTAGGCCTCCACCCGCGCCTCTTGAGGTCCTTGGCGGTCGCGCCGATGTCCTTGACCTCGAAGATCGGCATCACGGAAGGCGCCTTCCTGTGGTCGGCAAGCAGGACCAGGGGCCCTTCGCCGAGGCGCAGGGCCGCCACGTCCGCGCCGAACTCCTTGAAGCGCCAGACCTTCCGGGCGCCAAGCGTCTCGACGAAGAACTTGAGGTCCCTCCCCGTGTCGGCCGTGCCGATGTAGAGGAAGCGAAGGGGGCCGAAGGGGGGCGCCACGCAGAGGCGAGGGGGACGCGCCGAATATGAAACGCACGGGGGGCGCGGAGCCAGTCGTCTAATACGTTTCCCGGTTGTGCCGATGCGCCTTTCGAAGGCAGGCGAGACCCACGACCAACAAGCGCTCGCCCGGGGACCTCCCGCCTACCCCGGCTGGCGGCTTTGACGAAATGTATGAGGGCACGCCGCCCTGGGACATCGGCCGCCCGCAACATGCGGTCGTCCGCCTTGCGGAAGCGGGTGCCTTTGAGGGCGAGGTGCTTGACGCCGGGTGCGGCACGGGCGAGAACTCGATCTACCTGGCATCAAGGGGACTCGTGGTCCTCGGCGTGGACGGCGCGTGGCGGGCCATCGAGAAGGCGGAGGCCAAGGCCAATGAGCGCCGCTCCAAGGCCGTGTTCGCGGTCGGCGACGCGCTGAAACTCGCTGCGCTCGGGCGAACCTTTGACCGTGTGCTTGATTGCGGGCTCTTCCACACCTTCGACGACACCGAGCGCGCCGCGTATGTGCGGGGACTCTCGGGGATTCTAAAGCCGGGCGGAAGGCTCTTCCTCTTGTGCTTCTCGGAGCACGAGCCCGGCGACTGGGGGCCCCGAAGGGTGACGCAAGCCGAGCTGCGCGCGGCGTTTACCCGGAGTTTCGAGGTCGAGGCCATTGCGCCCGAAGCCTTCGAGTCCCACGTCGGATCCGCGCGCGCCTGGCTGGCCACTGTGGCCCGGGCGGGGCCGCCAGGCTAAGGTTAATCGAGCGGGCCCCTATGGGGGTGGGCGATGGCCGACAACGTCACGACCAAGATCCTCCGTGCTCACCTTGCCGGAGGCAAACTCGAGGCGGGCACCGAAGTCGCCCTGAAGATGGACCAGGCGCTCCTCCAGGACGCGACGGGCACGCTCGCGTGGCTCGAGTTTGAGCAGATGGGCGTCGACGGCGTTAGGGTCCGCCAGGCCACGCAGTACATCGACCATAACATGCTGCAGACGGGGTTTGAAAACCCGGACGACCACCTGTTCCTTCAGGGGATGTGCGAGAAGTATGGCGCGGTCCTCTCGAAGCCGGGCAATGGAATCTCGCACTGGGCGCATGCCGAGGCCTTTGACATCCCCGGCGAGACGATGCTCGGCTGCGACTCCCACACGCCGCACGCGGGCGCCGCGGGGATGCTCGCGATCGGCGCCGGCGGCCTCGAGGTTGCCGCTGCGATGGCGGGCGAGCCTTACGCCGTGACGATGCCAAAGGTCGTGAACGTGAAGCTGACCGGGACGTTCCCGCCATGGGTCTCGGCCAAGGACGTCATCCTCGAGCTCCTGCGCCGCTTTGACGTGAAGTGGGGGAAGAACAAGGTCCTCGAGTTCACGGGCGAGGCGCTCGCGCGCCTCACGTTGCCCGAGCGCGGCACGATCTGCAACATGTGCACAGAGCTTGGCGCGACGGCCGGCCTCTTCCCGTCGGACCAGCAGACGCGGGCGTGGATGAAGTCCCAGCACCGCGAGGAGGACTTTAGGCCGCTGGAGGCCGACAAGGGCGCGCCCTACGACGAGGCGGTCGAGGTCAACCTCGCCGCCCTCGAGCCGCTGATCGCCAAGCCAGGCAGCCCGGACGACGTGGTCCCCGTGCGTGAGGTGGCGGGCACGGAAGTCTTCCAGGTGGCGGTGGGCAGCAGCGTGAACTCGAGCTTCCGCGACCTCACGGTCGTCGCCGACGTGCTCGGCGAACGCAAGGTGCACCCGCGCGTGTCGATGGCCGTTTCGCCCGGCTCGCGCAACGTCCTGCTCCTCTTCATGGTCTCGGGCGGGATGACCAAGCTCATCAAGGCGGGCGTTCGCGAGCTCGAGGTCGCCTGCGGCCCCTGTATCGGCATGGGCTTCGCGCCGCCGACGAAGGCGCCCTCCGTGCGCACGTTCAACCGCAACTTCCCGGGGCGGAGCGGCACGGAACAGGACCTCGTGTACCTCTGCTCGCCGGAGACCGCGGCTGCAACGGCTCTAAAGGGCGAGATCGCCGACCCGCGAGATGTGGCGAAGGAACTTGGTATCACGTGGCGCGCGATCGACGAGCCCGCGGCGTACCCGAACGACCGTAGCGGCTATGTATGGCCGCCCGCCGCGGGCGAGGGGGCGAAGGTCGAAGTCCGCCGCGGCCCGAACATCAAGCCCTACGAGTTCCCGCCGGTGCTTCCGGACACCCTCGAGGGCGAGGTGCTCATCAAGCTCGGCGACGACATCTCGACCGACGGGATCTTGCCCGCGGGCGCGCGCATCCTGCCCCTGCGCAGCAACATCCCCGCAATCGCCGAGCACGTGTTCGAGTACCTCGACGCGACGTTCCCCGCGCGCGCCAGGGCCAAGGGCGGGGGCTTCATCGTCGCCGGCGAGAACTACGGCCAGGGGTCGAGCCGCGAACACGCGGCTGCGGCGCCCGCGAACCTCGGCGTTCGCCTCGTGCTCGCGAAGGGCTTTGCCCGCATCCATGGCGACAACCTCGTGAACTTCGGCATTCCGCCGCTCACCTTCGAGGACCCTCACGCTCACGATGGCATCGCGCAGGGCGACCGGCTGCGCGCGTCGGGCATCCACGCCGCGCTGAGGGCCGGAAGGGCCCTTGCAGTTGAGAACCTCACGAAGGGAACAAGGGCGCAGCTGGCGCCGAGGCTGACGGAGCGCCAGCGCGAGATCCTCGTTGCGGGCGGCGCCGTGCGTTGGCTGAGGGCGCGGCGCGAAGCGCGCCCTTGAGACGTTTGCCGCTCAAGCCTTGCGGTTTCCCCCGTCCCACGGCCGCGGGTCGGCGCCCTCGATCGCGGGGCACTGCGCGCGCACGGGGTCGGCGTCCTTGCCGGCGCGTGTGTACTTGTAGAGCTTGTCCTTGGCCTCGGTCTTTGCGGTCTTCAGGTGCGTGTCGTCGCACCACGGCCAGTCGGCGGAGAGCCCGCAGCGGCAGACCCAAACGTCGTCGCCTTCGATATCCTTCTTCTTCACGATCAGCGGCGCGCGGTCCTTCATCACGACGATCCGGGGCACGGGGTGCTCCTGCCGCGCTGGGCGGCGCGCCTCCATCGCGCTTCCCCCATTTGGCGGTTTGCGCGCACCCCGTCACTGCGCCGAGCCCACGCCCGTGAGGCGCTCGCTAAGCTCCCACAGGCGGCGCTGGGCGGCCTCGTCTTTCGCAGCTGCGGAGGGTTCCACCGCGGAGCAGCGCGCGAAGTACTTGCCCGAAACCTCCGAAAGCTCGGGCGCGGTGGCCGCCCAAAGGGTCGTGCGCGCGCCCTTCAAGGCGCTTATCGCACCCACCCAACCGAGGCGGATCCCCAGCCTCATCGGCCCGGTCGCCGTGCTTCCGAACCCCGAACGAACAAACCCCGGGTGCACGGCGTTCGCGGTGACCGCGCGCCCCTCGAGGCGCCGCGCAAGCTCGAACGTGAAGAGGAGGTTTGCAAGCTTCGAGTTGCTGTAGGCGCGCCACTGCGAGTACCGCTTCTCGCCCTGGAGGTTTTCCCAGTCCCAGTTCGCCCACGCGTGCGCCATCGAGGACGTGCTGATGATGCGGGCGGGGGCACTACGGAGCAGCTTCTCAAGGAGCAGGTTCGTGAGGAGGAAGTAGGCGAGGTGATTCAGGGCGAAGGTCTTCTCAAGGCTGTCGGCGGTGAGGCCGCGCTTGCCGATGAGCAGCCCGGCATTGTTGATGAGCACGTGGAGTTGCCCGTAGCGGCGGTCGAGCTCGGCGCAAGCGGAGCGCACGCCTGCCTGGGTCGACAGGTCGGCAACCACGAGATCCACGTGGGGGTTCAGCGTTGCATGGACGATCTCGTCGACCGTAGCCGCCGCGCGCTCCTTCGAGTGCGAGACGATGACGACGCGAGCGCCCCGCTTGGCAAGGCCGCTCGCGACCTCCTTGCCGATGCCGCCGCTTGCGCCGGTGACGGCGCAGACCTTGTCGCGGACCGTCCAGGGCCCGCGTTCCGTGTCCGAGCCAATGGAATTCGGATTCACGCCCCTCGCCACCGCCCCGTCCGACGCCACGCGCCTGATTGATCCTTGGATGGCCGGCCCGCTACGGACTCAACGGCGCCTCCCCGGGAACCACCGGCTGTACCGTCCGTGATCGACGATCTCAATGATGACGATGAACCTCTCCCCGCGGTCGCGGACCACCGTGTAGAGCAGCCGGTGGAAGGATGGGAGATCCTCCACGTAAAGGTTTTCGAGGCCGTGTTGGGCGCGCAACTCCCTCGGGATTCGGTCCTTCTTCACGACTTCCCCGTGCAGACAATCCGTGAGGAGAAGGGGCCTGAGCGCGCGTACCCTTCGGGCGACCGACGCCATGGTTGGGTCCGAACTTGCCTCAAGGTCCTGCAGCGCCTGCGCCGCCCCAGCCGTGAGAACGATTCCCTGGGCGCCGAGGCCCACTACAGGCGTGGCCCCCTGCGGACGGCCTCAAGGAGCTCGGGTGAGGCCTCCGGGACCCAGATCAGCCCCTTCGAGCCTTCCGCAACCATTCCTTGGCCTCCCAAGAAGGCGAGCGCCGCGTTGAGGCTCGGCCGCGTCGTGGCGTGGCCCCACCTTGCGAGAGATGCAAGGAGCTTGTTTCGGCTGGCGGGTTCCTCAGACTCCTTGAGGGCCCCCATGACGTATTCGATCGTCTCGAGGGTCGGGTTGGCTCCCGGCCTTGCATAGGCGAGGCGAGGGGCCTTGGCGGCCTGCGGCATCCGGGGATACATGGATAGCTCCTCTATATTTATCCATGTACCCCATTGGATGGCAGACGGGTCGCTTGGGTCGGAGGCAGGAACGACCGACCGCGAGTCGAAGCTGTGACCTAGTCACGCCCACGTGCGGTCAATATTGCGGCGTGGGCATTACACGGGGGTGTGCCGCGCCCTGCCGCGCGGAACAAGGAGTGAGAAACGATGCATTACGGATGTGGACCCGGCTACGGCTACGGGCGCCGGTACTTGACGAAGGAAGAGATCGCGAACGCGCTTGGCGAGTACCAGAAGGAACTCGAAAGCGAGCTTGAGGCCGTGAAGGAGCGGATCACCGACCTCACGAAGAAGGCGTGAGGCGCTTGTCGCCCACCCTTCCGGGCCCGCCGCCGGCGGGCCCCTTCGAGCGGCACCCCTTCCCGGGCGTACCGCCGCCCTTTCACCCCCG
>DATEUP010000293.1:0-4965 GCA_035283065.1 Thermoplasmatota archaeon
CATGGTTTGGACCTCCTCCTCTCGTTTACTTGAGCGGCAGGAACTTCGACGAGCGGGTGGCGCCCACATCGGGTCCCGTGTGCTTGACGGCCTTGCGGGTCGGGGCGAACTCGCCGAGGTAGTGGCCGAGCATGTCGGGCTGCACATCGACGTCCTTGAACTCCTTGCCCGAGTAGACCTGGAAGCGCTTGCCGACCATGAAGGGCTGGATCACGATGTCACGCCGGTGCGTTCGGTACGGCCCTTGGACGCCCGCCTGGATCGTGCTGTAGAGCTTGGCCTGCTCGTCGGAGGCGCCCCGGCCGAGGGATCGGCGCAGCCTCGAGGGCAGGAGTTCGGCGAAGTCCTCCGGCGGCATGGCGACAAGCTCCTCCATCGTGTGGCCGCGGAACGTGAATTCCCTCTTGAGGCGCGCGGTGATCTTCGACCGCGCCTTGCGCAGGCGCCGGCGCGCCGCCTTGCCTGAGCCTCCCTGGATCTTTTTGGCCATCGTTCCTCACCTTCGTGTGGGTCCCTGGGAACCCTGCCGCCGCCTGCCCTTGCGCTTCTGCGGGGAGAGCCGGCCGACCTTGGCCCCCGGCGGGGTGCCGGCGCTCACGGTCGAGGGCCGCCCGACATGCTGGTGGGCGCCGCCTCCGTGCGGGTGGTCGACGGGGTTCATCGCGACGCCGCGCACGCGCGGGTAGACCTGGGCGCGCGAGCGCATCCCGTGCCACTTCTTGCCGGCCTTCGTCCACGGCTTGATCGTCCGCCCGCCGCCTGCAGAGCGCCCAAGCGTGGCCCGGCAGAGGGGGTCGAGGGCCTTGAACTGCCCGGAGGCGAACTGGACGATGACCTGGGCCCCCTGGCTCACGAGGACGCCGGAGCTGCCGGCCGCGCGCGCGAAGCGGCCGCCGTCGCCCGGGCGCGCCTCGATTGCGAAGATCCGCGCGCCGATCGGGATCTTGATGAGCGGCAGGATGTTGGCGGAAGCCACCGGCGCCGAGTTGCCGACCTGCACGGTCTGGCCCACCTGCGCGCCTTCCGTCGCGATGAGCAGGCTCTCGCCGGCCTTTGCGAAGGCGACCTTGACAAGCGGCGCGGTGCGCCCGGGGTCGTGGATGATGTCGACGATCGGCCCGGCGTCCTCCTGGGGGCTCGGGTACTTCACGCCGCCCTCGCCGCCCTTGTGGCGGTGCGAAGGCGAGCGGAACTGCCGCCCCTTGCCCTTGCGCCTTGTGAGAATCCGTTTGCCCATCGTGTGCGTCCCCCTACATCTGGCCGAGGCGCGTGTAGATGTCCTCGGCGTTGTCGGCCTCGCTGAGCTTGATGATCGCGCGCTTGCCGCGCTTCGTGTGGAGCGTGTTCACGCGCACGACCTTGACGTCGTACACCTGCTCGATCGCCCGCTTGATCTCGGGTTTCGACGCCGTCGGGCGCACGTCGAACACGACCTTGTTCTGGTTCGCGTTCTGCGTCCGGCGGTCCGCGCGCCGGTGGTGCAGGAGCTTGCGCGTCTCCCGGCGGACCTTCTTGGCCTTCTCTTCCTTCGTGAGGGCCTCGTCGTCCTTCGTCGAGGCGCGCAGGTCCGCGACGGCCTTGCGGGAGGCGGCCCGGAACTCGGCGACTTCGCTGGGCGCGAGCCGCTCGGCGGCGTTGAGGACTTTTTCCGACGTGAAGCGCCCGACGGGGCGGATGAGCACGTCGTAGGGGTTGAAGCCGGCCATGGGGTTCACCTGAGGCTCCGGATCTCATTGAGCGCGCTCTCCGTGATGACCGTGAGCCGCCCGGGGGCGCCGCCGGGGGCGAGGGCCTCCGTCGAGAGCTTCGAGGGCGACACGACCTCGACGCCGGGCACGTTGCGAGCGCAGCGGGAGAGTTCGCGGTCGTTCGTGGCGACGATGAGGACAGAGCGAGGCTGGCGGAAACGCCGCCCGCGCATCTTGCCGCGCCCCGCGCGGACGCGGACCCCGTCGCGGGCGCGGGCGAGGTCGTCCCCGAGCCCGAGGTTTCCAAGTGTGCGGACGAGCTCCCCGGTCGACCCCGTGCGGCCTTCCTCGTCCTTCTTGTCGAGCGCGGCGCGCCAGAGGCCCTCGAGGGCGTTGTCGACGACGACGGGGAGCTTGAGGCCCTCCTCAAAGAGGTGGCCGCGGGCGCGGACGAGGTCGCTCCGCGCGAGCGCCGCGATCGCCGAGCGGCGGGCCTTGCGCCGCTCCTTGACGTTGATCTTCTCCCAGCGGATCGCCTCGGCGCGCGGCGGGTGCGCGCGGGCGCCGCCGACATTGTTCGGCGAGGTCGCCGCGCCACTGCCTTGCTTGAGGCGCTGGACGCGCGAGATCCCGTGCCCCTTTCCCGACCACTCGGTCGAGTGGCGCCGGCCTGCCCAAACCCCCTGCGCGGGGGCGCCGTAGGGCTGCCTCCGGTTCGCGCGGGCGGCCTGGACGGCCCTGGCGATGAGGTCCGTGCGTATGGGCTCGCCGAAGACCTTAGGGAGGTGGATCGTGCGCACCTCCTTGGCCTCGAGCGTGAGGACCGGCACCTGGATTGAGGAGCGGTCATCGGCCTTGTCGGCGTAGGGGGAAAACGATGGCGCGTCCTTTTTCGCGCCTTTCTTCGTGACACCGGCATGGGCAGGCAAGCTCGCGGCCTTGTCGCTCGCGGGCTTTTTCGTGCCCGTGCCGGCCGCGGCCTTCGAGGGCCTGAGCTCGTCGGCCTTCGGAGCCTCAGCCTTGGCTGGCGAGGGGGCCTCCGCCTTAGCTTTTTCGTCTGCCATCGAAACCCCCCCCTTCCCCGTCTCCCCTACTTGCCCTGCTTGCTCTCCGTCGAGACGTAGGTCATCTCGACCTTCACGCCCTGCTTGCGGTGGAAGCGCGCGGGGTCGCGCAGGCGCACCATGCGCTTCGCCGGGCCCGGGATCGAGCCGTGGATCAGGATGTAGGAGCCGCGCACCGGGCCGTAGCGGATGAAGCCCCCCTTCGGGGAGATCTCCGCGCCGTCCTCGCTGTACTTGAGGACGCGCTTGTTGAACTCCGTGCGCTGGTGGTAGCCCATCTGGCCCGACTGCGGCACGCGGAAGGTCACGTAGCTCGGGTGCCAGGGCCCGAGCGTCCCGAGCTGGCGGCGGTGCTTCGAGTTCTTGTGGGTGAGGAGCTTGACGTTCCAGCGCTTGATGCCCGAGGTCCACCCCTTGCCCTTCGTGACCGCCGTGACATCGACCATGTTGCCCTCGCCGGAGAACTCCGTGAACTTCGCCTCCTTGCCGAGGATCTTCGCCGCGTACTCGAGGCGCGCCTTGAGGTCGCCGCCGGTCACGCGGATCTCGAGGAGTTCGGGCTTCTTCTTGCCCTTCGTGCTGTCCTCGGAGCCGCCGCGCGCGAGCCACGGCTGCGTGTGCGCCACGACGCGGACGTCGTCGACCTCGGCCATGTCGAGCTTCAGGAGGTCGGCGGCCGTCTTCTTCGAGGTCGGCAGGCGTGGGTCGGAGTCGAGCTTGCGGTCCTCCTTCGAGACGCGCTTGGCCGACACCGCGCGCCGGAGCTTCTTGTCGAGTTTGGGCGCCCACACCTGGGTGAGGGGCTTCAGCCCCTCGTCCGTGCGCGAGTAGAGGCGGATCCCCGCGACCTTGATTGGCGGGACCTCGACGACCGTGGCGGGCTCCGCGACCTCTTGCTTGGCCGTCGTGGAGGTGTCGCGGAAGTCGAAGATGAACACGTGGGTCATCCCGGCCTTGTAGCCGGCAAACCCCTGGAGGCGCACGCCGTCGCCGCGCTTGGGGTCGTCCTCGGGGAAGGAGCGCCACCGGCCCTTCTGCGAGCTCGCGCGCTTGCGCGGGCTGTATGCCAGCGAGCCGCGCTTGCCATGGTGCGGGGTTCCCACGATCCGGCCTCCTTGCGTCGTTTGGCGCCCTTGGGGCGAGACAGCCCCCTCTCAAGGGGCGGCCCCGACTTCCGGGCTATCCGGCCAGACGCAAGCGGTTTCCCGCCCCGGAACCGTAACGGTTGACGCGCGCGAGAACAGGAGCCTCGCGCATCGCGGGGTGCCGGAGCATTGCCCGCATGACTTACCGTTTGGTTGCGGTCGTTTGGCCGAGTACCGCGGGCATAAGGCTACTTATATTTAAGCGGGTCGGTGGCCCAGAAAGGCATCTGGCATGGGGCCGTTTGCCCCCTCCGGCGCCGCTCTACGACGCGTCGTCGTCGACGGGTGCGCCGCCGGTCGATTCGAGGATCATCCGCGAGATCTCGTTGAAGGCGTCGCGCACGCCCGCCGCCTGCTTGGCGGAGGTGAATTTGTGGGGCGCCTTGTACTTCGAGGCAAAGGCCGTGAGCTCCGCGTCGGAGACTTGGCGCTCGGCCGTGAGGTCCGCCTTGTTCCCGAGGATCATGAGGGGGATCTGGTTCGTCATCTCGTACATGGACTCGATCCAGCCGTCGAGGTCGTCGAGCGTGGACTTGCGCGTGAGGTCGCAGACGGCAAGGGCGCCGCGTGCGCGGTAGTAGAAGGAGTGGGCAAGGACGGGGCGGAAGCCCTTCTGGCCCATGATGTCCCAGATCATGAGGGTGACATTCGTCTTCGACGGCGGGTTCTCGACGACGACGTCCTTCTTCGACACCTTCGTGCCGATCGTCGTGATGTAGCGGTCGTCGAACTCGTCGAGCACAAAGCGGCGGATCAGGGACGTCTTGCCCACACCGTTGCCGCCGATGAGGCAGAGCTTGTACTTCCGGGTCGTGACCGCTTCTACCATGTGATGGCCTCCGCCCGCCCCTCTGCTGGCGCTTGAAAAGCCCCCCACCGTAGAAGAACCTTTTGCGGGGGCCCGCGCGGGGAAGGCGCCGGGCTTTCAAGGCGCCTTCTCCGGCGGCCGCTTCGGGCGCAGGGCGAGGGCAAGGCCGGCGCCGCCGACGCCGAGCGCGGCGAGGGTGAGTAGGAGGTTTGTGCTCGCCTGGCCGGAAAGGTCGCTGATCTGGCGCGAGGCGGCGTCGG
>DATEUP010000294.1:0-9146 GCA_035283065.1 Thermoplasmatota archaeon
GCCTTGCGGCTCAGGCCTTTCGTCGCCTCACGAGCCACACGCCCGCGGCGGCCGCGGCCGCCGCGGCCACGGCGCCGCCAAGGAGCGGCGCGGAGGGCCCCGCGCTTGCCGCTGCGGCGATCTCAATCGACCCGGCGGCCGCCACCCCACCCGTCTCCACGCTTGCGCTCGCGGTGCAGACGCGGCCGTCGCTCGGAGGCGTGAACGTCACTGTCGCGCCGCTTCCCGAGATCGTTCCGCACGAGGACGTCCAGGTCAGGACATCGGGCGCAAGCGTGTGTCCGCGCGCGTCCGTGACTTTCGCGGTGAGCGTCCTTGACGGTACGCCGCCCTCGCCCGCCTGCGCGGACTCGATCGATACCTCGAAGGGCATCGCATGGCGCACGTGGACCTCCACCGTTCGGGTCACCGCCCCTAGCGAGGCCGTGACGCGGCAGGTCGCGCCTCCCTCCACCGCCGTGCCGCCGACATACACAGACGCCCCGCTCTGCGGGCTTGGCGCGCCGCAGTCGGATTGCCAGGCGATTGACGCGGCGTCGAGCGCATGGCCGCCCACGTCGAACGCCTCGACGCTCGCCGCGCCTCCACGCTCTTCTTCGAAAGCTCCGACCGTCACCTCGAGCCGCACGATGGCCCCGTGGCGCACCGCAAGCGTCGCGCTCACTTTGAGCGAGCCGGCGGTCGCAACCGCCGTGCAGGAGAGGCCGCCCGCCTCCGGCGCCGCCGTGAAGGCGGCGTGCGCTCCGGCGGAGGCGCCGAAAGCGCCGCAGGCCTGGGGGGACACGGTCCAAGCGGCAACAAGGGAATGGCCGTTGGCGTCCTGGGCGGTGAACTCCAGCGTGCCGGCCTCGGCGACCAAAGCGCCATCGGGAGACGCGGTCCCGGTGCCCATGTCGTGGCCCACCACGATGGGTACGTCGTGCTCGTTCCCGTAGGCGCTCGCCGTGACCGTGCACGTGAGGCCCCCCGCGTCCCGCGAGGTCTGGAGGCGCGCGTTGGCGCCCAGCGCAGGGGCCATGCTGCCGCAGGACGAGGGCGCCACGGTCCACGTAACGGGCAGGCCGTGGCCGAAGGGGTCGGCCGCCGAAAGGTCGATGTACGCGCCCTCGGTGAGCGACCCGCCCGCTGGCGTGATCGTGATCTCGCTGGCGTCGTGCACGATGTCGATCGCAAGCTGCGCGGAGGATCCCCCGCTCGTCGCGCTGACGGTGCAGACGCTGCCGCCCATCGTCTGGGCCACGAACACGGTCTCCGGGCCCGCCGTGGGGCTCAAGCGGCCGCAGGTCGTCGCCCATTCGAACGCCACGGCGTGGCCGAACGTGTCGAAGGCACGAAGCGCCGTCGACTCCGTTTCCACGACACTCGTGGCATCCGCCTCAATCGCCGGGGCGGCCACGTCGTGAGCGACCGTGATGGTCGAGACCCCGACGCCGCCCCCGAAGACGGCTCGAAGCTGGCACGTGAGGCCCCCCGCGTCCGGGGACGCGACAAAGTTGACCGCCTCGCCGGCCGGGGTAAGCGAGCCGCAGGCGGCGGGGGCAGGCGACCAAGCGAAGTCCAACCGGTGGCCTCGCGCGTCAAAAGCGGCCACGACCAGGCTTCCGCCCTCGGACACAGTTCCTGACGCCGGGCTCATGATTACGCTCGAGAGGTCATGGTCCACGGTGATCGCGGGCGCCTCGGCTGCGCAGGTCTGGCCGAGCGCGTCTGCGACGGTGAGCGAGGGCGTGTACACGCCGACTTCGCCAAACGTGTGGGTCGCGCCCGCGGAGGAGGCGACGGACCCATCGCCAAACGCCCAGGCCCAGACCAGAGGCCTCAGCCCGCCGCCCACGCTCGCGGCAAGGGCGAAGCTCGTGACCCCTTCGATGCCCGCGGTCTTGTCTGCGGAAGCGCCGCAAGTGAGCTCCGAGACATGGCCCACGACTCGCACGTCGTCGAGGTAGGCGCCCTCGGCCCGCCCGCTGGCGTCGCTCACAAACCTGAACCCGATGCGCGTTGCCCTGAGGGGGAACTCGTAGGTGCCCGCCGTCCAACCGCCGCTCGTCCCGTCGTGCCTGTTGACGAATGTCCAAGCACCAGCGAAATACCCCGCTTCAAGGTAGTCCCCAACCCCCTCGACCTGGGTCCAATACTGGTACTCGACCCGCGCCGATTCGTACCCTGAGGCGTCGACCGCGCGCGAGAGCATCGCGTCCATCCCGTCGTCGTAGAGGCGCGTCGCGGTGTTCGACTGGAGCTGAGTCCCGTACACGCGGACAGAGTCCACGTACACACCGCCGTACGTGACGGTTGAGTCGGTCGTGAACATGAAGCCCACGGCCGAGGTCCCCGAGGGTAGCGCGAGCGAGTCCTTCACCCACCCGTTGCTGTTGCCATCGCGTGGGCTCACGTAGTTCCAGCCGCCGTCGAAGTAGACGATCCAGAAGTAGTCGTAGTCCGGCTCCGCGTCGAGCATATACCAGAACTCGAAGGTCGCCGAGACGAAGCCGGAGAGGTCCACGGCGTGCGTCATGCTCGCGTTCATGTAGGAATCGTAGAGCCCGAGTTCCTCGTTCGTATAGTAGTCGGAGTACTCGCCGTTCGATCCGACCTGCGCACTCCAGAAGCTGTACGAGCCCGAGCGCACCTGCGCCGACGAGAGCCCCCAGTAGTCCTCGCCGTAGTTCAGGTCCGCGTCGCCGATGATCCAGTCGCTGCCGGCGCCGATCCCCTCGAAATCGTCGCTAAGGACATCGAAGCTGCCGCTGCGGTTCCCCACGGCCGCGGACCACACGCTGCGGTTTCCGGTGTGCGCGCGGGCGGTTGTGGCTCCCCAGGAATCCGTCCCGCGGGTGCTGTCGGCGTCGGTCGAGGTCCAGGTCGAGCCCGGGAAGATTGTCTCGAAGCCCTCCAAGGAGAGCACGCCGTCAGCCCCGCCCACCTGCGTCACGGAGCTTGCGGCCGCGCTTGCAGGCAACAGGGCGCCTACCAATGCAATCACAGTCAAGCCGAGCGCGCAGAGTGGCGCAAATGTCCCCCGAACAGCGTTGTATTTCGACCGGGCGAGCAATTCGAAACCCCGAACACGGAATCCCCGAAGGGAGGAAATGAAGCGGCAGCACTTGAGGCACCGCGCGGTGTCCGCCGGCACAATTTGTATGAGAAAAATGCACCAAATTCGCATGGCGCGGAAGCGAGGCTTTGAAAGGCTCGGATAGCCGGGGAAGTGTCCGCAATTTTCCACAGAATCGGCCGCGACGGCTCACGCGTTACGATTTCGACCCCCGAAAACCGTGGGAGGATGCCCGGTCGGCGTCCGTTGCCGGGACCGGCGCGCAATGTTGGTGCTCCGCCACGAGTCGATTCGCGACAACACGCCGCCCCTGCCGGGCCTACCGTCGGGAACTCGCGCGCTTCGCGTTCTCGGCGAGGCGCGCCTGCACGATCTTCTTCACGAGTGCCTCTGGGATCGGGGTTTCCGCAGTGAACCGGAAGGTCCCCTGCCCGGCCTTGAACGGGCGCAACTCGGCGGAGAACTGGCGGCGGACCTGGTCGCTCGGCACAAAGAGGCTGCAGTGGTCTTTGAACGCGGCATAGTAAACGAGCATCCTTGTCTGTCGGAAGGCGGGCATCCGGTAGCTGATGACCTCCTCGGCGTCCGGGGCAGCGGCCTTGATGGTCTTTCGCAGTCTCTGAAGCGCCGTCCGTTGACTGGGAGGGAGGCGAGCCATGTACTCGGCGACCGTCTTTGGAACGGATGCCCCCGGGGCCCGCATGAGGACGAGACCCGAGCGAGGCGAATTAAGCGTTCGGCAGTCGGCCCGTGGCCGTGCATCGAGAGCACGGGCTCCTCAAGGCGCGGGCCGGGTGAGGCTCCTCAAGCCCCCTTCTGTTTGACTGGCGGCATTCGACTCAAGCGTCCGACCTTCAGGTCCCGAGCAGGGTCATCCCCGACGTTTGGACTTGCTCCCAGCGCATCCGGCCGTTTCACCAAGTCCTCGGGAATCTCCGCGGGCCAACCGCTTCACTGTGCCCCAAGGCTGTGTCGTTTCTCGTCCGGAAAGACGGGGCTCTCGCCCCGGCGCTAGAGGTGCTCTCCGTTGGAAACCGCCGCCCGCATCCCGGCGAACTTCCAAACGGCGACCAACGCTCAGGTCGTATTCGCCGAACCCCCCTGAGCCCTTTTCTACCCCCACCCGCCTTTCCTCAACGAGGAGTTCATCCTCGCTAGGCGATTCGAGACCATGGCCAAGCCTCAAGGTCGAAACCCGCAGGTTCAGGTCAGCCGGCGCTTCATCCGCGTGCGCCTCAGGCCGGACGCCGTGGACCGGCTCGCCTTGGACTTCTGCTCGCTCCTTGCCCGGCGGCGCGTCCGCTACGCCCTGGTTTCCGGCTATGTTGCGATCCTCCTCGGCCGGAACCGCCTCAGCGAGGACATCGACCTTTTCGTCGAGCCTCTCTCGATGACCCGATTTCGCGCCCTTCACGGCGAGCTCGCCAGGCGGTTCCCGTGCATTACGCCCGGGACTGTCGGGCGCCTGTACGACGACTACCTTTCGGCCGGCGAGGAGTCCACATCGCTTCGCTACGCAAGGCCCGGGACCTTCGCCCCCAATGTCGAACTGAAATTTGCCCGCAAGCCCGCCCACTTCTATTCCCTCAACGGGCGAATACCCGTCCTTACAAATGGGCGCAGACTCTATATTGGGGCCCTCGAGATGGACATCGCCTACAAGGTGAAAATGGGAAGCGAGAAGGACCTCGCGGACGCTCGCTGGGTGTTCGACCGGACTCGAGGCGTCCTTGATCACAACGAATTGCGACGGTTACTCAAGGAGCTCGATGCACATGCCGAATGGGCGACGCAAGGCTAAGGCCCCCGCTGCGGACATGCGCCTCGACGCGCGCGAGGTCGAGGAGGAAATCCGGCGAAACCGCGCGGCCAACGAGCGTTTCATGAAGGAGTATTCGGAGTGGTTTGAGGCGCACTCGACGAGTGGAAGGAAACGGCGCAAGGCCTCGTGAGCCGGAGACCGCGGGTCCGCCCGCCGCTCGAATGGGGTGCCGGGTGAGGCTCCTAAGCCCCCTTCTGTTTGACTGGCGGCATTCGACTCAAGCGTCCGACCTTCAGGTCCCGAGCAGGGTCATCCCCGACGTTTGGACTTGGCTTCCCAGCGCATCCGGCCGTTTCACCTTAGTCCTCGGGAATCTCCGCGGGCCAACCGCTTCACTGTGCCCCGAGGCTCGTGTCGTTTCTCGTCCGGAACCCGGGGCTCTCGCCCCGGCCGCTTCTTGTGATGGCCTTTCGGCCCCACCTTCTCGTGCGCGCTCCGCTCTAGGGAGGGGGGACTTTCCTTGAGCGCCCCTTGCGGGGCACCGTCGGCCGCCCGGCCTCTCCCGGGTGGGCCATGGCCCTGGAAAAAAACCGGTCGAAAGAGGATGAATTCATCTACTTGCTGAATTCATAAAGTACTAATGGCGCTCTCATCGACACCGCTGCCACCCCGCCTTGAAAAACAGGGGCCCACGCTTGGCACCCTCCACATGATTGAGCGGCTCCTGCGAAAATCCGAGGTGCCCCTCAGCCTCAACAAGATCAAGGCGCGCCTTCCTCGAAAGGTGGCGCACTCCACGCTTCGCGAAGCCATCGAGCACTACAAGCGGCTCGGGTGCGTCGTGGAGGGCTCGAAGGGCGTCATGTGGATCGAGAATCCCGGGCCGGAATTCTGGAAGGTCGTCAACACGTGGGAGAGAGTGTGACCGCGTGCCGCTCCCGGCACTCGAAGTCCGCAAGAGCTCACGCGTGGCCGAGGCCGAGGGTTTGTTGGACATCAAACAACTAAGGAAACTAGGGTGGTGGTACGCCCGCCTGAAGGCAGACGCCTTCGCGGGCGACCAGATTCCCAAGGATCGGATCCCGGCGGCGCTCTCGACCCAAAACAGGCTTCCGGGCGCCCTCTCCAATGCATGGAGGTTTGAGCTGCCGGGCGCCTACCGCGGCATTTACACCGTCCAGCCAAGCGATGAACGCCGTCCCGTCGTCGTGGTGTTGGAGGTTCTTTCCCATAAAGAATACGACCAGCTCTTTGGGTATCGGTAACGGCGCCGTCGTGGAAACCCCTCTGTAAGAGAGCGGGTGCCGGGTGAGGCTCGTAAGCCCCCTTCTGTTTGACTGGCGGCATTCGACTGAGCGTCCGACCTTCAGGTCCCGAGCAGGGTCATCCCCGACGTTTGGACTTGCTCCCAGCGCATCCGGCCGTTTCACCAAGTCCTCGGGAATCTCCGCGGCAACCGCTTCACTGTGCCCCAAGGCTGTGTCGTTTCTCGTCCGGAAAGACGGGGCTCTCGCCCCGGCCGCTTCTTGTGATGGCCTTTCGGCCCCACCTTCTCGTGCGCGCTCCGCTCTAGGGAGGGGGGACTTTCCTCAGCGCCCCTTGCGGGGCACCGTCGGCCGCCCGGCCTCTCCCGGCGTTCTCCGACCCCTAGAGCCAGGATATGAACGTTCGCCCCCGCCCCCGCGCCACGTTCGCCCGCATGGCTTACGGGCCCGCGGAGCGGGAGGGGCGTGGGGGCCCGAACGTGGATGCTGTCACGGAAGGGAGCATGGTGTTTTTCGGGCTCGTCGCACTCGCCGTGATCCCCCTGGTGATCCGCCACTTCCTCGTCGCGCACTGGGAGAAGCGGGCCTTCCACCGGACGGGCCGCTACCTCGTGGAAGCGGAGGGCCCGTTTCCGAACTCCTCGCGGTTCAGGGGGCTCCGCTGAAGCGACCGCCCAGCCCGCCTTGACGACCCCGCGAACGGCCGCGAGGGCTCAACGCGGGGCCCCCAGGATAATTACCCGATTCTTATCGCGCCAAGCTTGATTCCTGTCCCCTGGCGTCACCGGGGGCCGAGGGAATGACGAACGTCATCGAAGCGCACGACCTTGTAAAGACCTACGGGACCCTCAACGCCGTCGACCACCTCGACCTTGCCGTCAAGGGCGGGACCGTGTTTTCCCTGCTCGGGCCGAACGGCGCCGGCAAGACGACCACGGTCGAAATTCTCGAGGGCCTCCGCAAGGCGACGGGCGGCTCAGCGACGATCCTCGGCTCGAGCGTCGCGACCGAATACGAGAAGGTGCGCCGGAAGGTCGGCATCCTGCCGCAGGACTTCGAGCCGTTCGACCGGCTCACGCCCACGGAGGCCGTCGCCTACTGGGCTGACATGTTCGGCCGCCGGATCACGAAGGGCGAAACCAAAGCCCTCCTCGAATCCGTGGGCCTTTCGGAGCGGGCGCGCGTCCAGGCCATGCGGCTCTCCGGCGGGGAGAAGCGCAAGCTCGGCATCGCGATGTCGCTCGCCGGCGCGCCGGAACTCCTCTTCCTCGACGAGCCCACGACGGGCCTCGACCCGAAAGCCCGGCGCGACCTGTGGGGCCTCATCACGGGCCTCAGGAAGGAGGGGCGCACGGTCTTCCTCACGACCCACTACCTCGACGAGGCCGAGAGGCTCGCCGACGACGTCGCGATCATGCACCACGGCAAGGTCATCGAGCGCGGGACGCCCCAGAGCCTCGTTTCCGACCACGGCAGCAGCACGGCCATTGTCCTCGTGGGTGCCGGAAAGCCCGGCCTTGAGGAAGCCCGCGCCGCGGGGTTCGACCCCATCCTGGAGGGCGAGGACGTCGTCGTGCCGGTGAAGGGCAACGGCCGCGCCAAGGACGCGCTGCGCCGCCTCGTCGCCCTCGAGGCGCCGGTCACGGAAATCTACACGCGCCGCCAGACGCTCGAGGACATCTTCCTCAAGCTCGTCGGCGCCCGCATGGAAGAGGGGGTGCTCCACGAATGAACCGCGTCCTTGCCGACCTCCTCGCCTACGGGCGCGGCTACATGCGCACGAAGGTCGGCCCGTTCTTCGCCTTCGCCTTCCCCGTGCTCCTCATCCTCCTCTTCGGCGCGATCTTCGCGGAGACCTCGACCAAGACAAACCTCTACGTCCAGGACCTCGACGACTCGCCCTACAGCCACGCCTTCCTTGAGGCCCTCAACGCGACGAATGTGACGGTTGTCAAGCCCGTCCCCCCGGACGCGGACATGGCCGCCTACATCAAGGACCACTCGCTCTCGGCCGCGCTGCAAATCCCCGCCGGCTTTGCGGTCAACGTCTCCCTCGGCAGCCCCGCCAACCTCACCGTCTACGGCGACCCGTCAAGGAGCTCCTACGGCGCCGTCCTCGGTGTCGTGAGCGGGGTGGCCGACGGCATGAACTTCCAGCTCAACAACGCAACCCCGATCGTCTACGTCGTCCCGAAAACCGTGGCTTCGCCGGAGTTCCGCTTCATCGACTTCTTCCTGCCCGGCATGCTCGGGATGACCGTCATGTTCAACGCGATGTACGGGATGACGGGCTCGGTTGCGGAATACAAGACGAGGCGCTACTTCAAGCTCATCGCCTCGACGCCGATCACGAAGTCCGAGTGGCTGGCCTCGAAGATCCTCTTCTACCTCTTCATGACGCTCGCCTCGCTTGCGGTCATGCTCCTCGTTGGAATCGCCATGTTTCAGGTGAAAGTCGCAATCACGCCCCTCGCCTTCCTCACGATCGTGGCTAGCGTCTTCCTCTTCACGAGCTTCGGCGTCATCATCGGCGCCTATTCGAAGGACCCGGAGTCCGGCGCCGCCATGGCGAATGCGATCGGCTTCCCGATGATGTTCCTTTCGGGCTCCTTCTTCCAACTTGAGGCGATGCCCGCCTACATGCAGACGATCGCTTCGGTCTTTCCCCTCACGTATGTGAACAACGGCCTTAGGGACAGCATGGTCTTCGCCAACGACGCGTCGGCGCTCGTGAACCTCGGCATCGTGAGTGCGATGGCCCTTGTCGCCACCCTTGCCGCGGCTCGGCTCATCCAGTGGACGAGGGACTGAAAGGCCTGGGGCGCCCTCCCGGGGAGTTTATTAGGGGCGCTTGGGCATCGCGGCCGCGTTGTCCGAAGGCCGCGTCGTCTCGATCCACATCGCCCCGAAGGGCGGCGCGCCCACGCGGTCGGTCGATTCCGTTCGAGCGGTCGTCGGCAAGGGACTCGAGGGCGACCGGTACTTCGCCTTCAGCGGGACCTTTTCGAAGAAGGGCGGCCCCGAGCGAGAGGTCACGCTCATCGAGTCGGAGGCCGTCGAGGCC
>DATEUP010000295.1:0-12024 GCA_035283065.1 Thermoplasmatota archaeon
TACGCCTCGTCGACCTCGAGCCCGTACCCCGGCCGGTCGAGCGGGTAGAGGTACCCCTCCTCGAAGCTCGCCCCGCCCTTCGCGAGGTCCCTCTCGAAGTCGAAGTGGGAGTCGAGGTCCGCGTACTCGATGTTGCGCTGCGAGCAGGCGAAGTGGAGACCCGCCGCCACCGACACGATGGACTCCGACATGCAGCCCACCATCGCGGGGATCCCTCCCGCCTGCGCGATGTGGTTCACCCGCAGGGCCCCCGTGATTCCCCCGGTCTTCATGAGCTTGATGTTGATGAGGTCGGCCATCTGCCCCGCGGTTACGACGAACGTGTCGAGGATCGACTGCACGGACTCGTCGGCCATGATCGGCACCGATGAGGCGCCCGTGACTTCCTTGAGCTGCGCGAGCTCGCCTGCGGGTGTGGGCTGCTCGATAAGCTCGATGTCGACTCCGTAGATGTTCTCGAGCGCGTCGACCACGCGCAGCGCCGTCCCGACGTCGTACCCCTGGTTCGCGTCGAGCCTAAGGAGGATGTCGCGCCCGACGGCTTCGCGCACGGCAATCGCCCGCCTTATGTCGTCCTCCGGGTCGAGGCCGCACTTGAGCTTGAGGACCTTGAAACCCTGCGCCACGTGAGCCTTAGCCTTCCCAACAGTCTCCTCGAGCGGCAGGATCCCGATCGAGATCGAGGTCTGGATCCGGTCCTTGAACCCGCCCAGCATCTTCGTGACGGGCAGGCCGGCCTCCTTCCCTAGGATGTCGTAGAGCGCGAGGTTGACGCCGGCCTTGGCCGTGAGGTTGCCGCCGACAACCTCCTCCATGATGTAGTTCACGCGGTTGATCCGGTGCGCGTCCTCGCCGACGACCCGCGGTGTGAGCTTGCGAAGCGTCTTGAGGACGCTTGCGGGGGTCTCCCCCGTCACCTCGGGGTCCGGGCAGGCGTTGCCCCACCCAACCTCCCCCTCGGCGGTGGTTAGGCGCACGAGGATGTTCCATGCGTCCTCCTCGACTTCGTAGGCGACCCGGAAGGGCTCCTTGAGGTGGAGCTTCGTCGGGAACACGTCGACCGAGCGGACCGCCGAGCGCATGAGGGCCTGCCATCGGAGGGCGCCGATTTAGCGTTTCTTGGGATTCATCCCCGCGGAGGCGACCGGAAGGGCGCTCTCAAATACTAGCTGGCCAGCATGTAAACGATCGTGCCACAGGGGCGCGCTTCCAAGCCTTCCCAGGTCCGCCGAAAGCCCCGCAGGGGGAGCCTTGGCGAAACCCTCTCGAAGGCCGGCTTCGACCTCGAGCGGACGGAGTACCCCGTCCTGCCGGCGCAGGGCGCCTTCCACGACCTCTTCGCCCGCCTCCTCGAGGTCCGGGACGCTTTCATGCCTGACCTGCCGGCCTCAAGGCTCCCCTCCGTCGCCTGGTCGGACCTCGAACGCGAGAACGCATGGGCGCTCTTTGCCCTCCTTGACGACGTGATCCTCGTGGACCGGTCCCTCGACCGGCAGTCGACCCCGGCGTTTGTGATCGAGTACCTCCTCCACCACGAGCTCCTCCACCTGCTCCACGCGCCCGAGGAGGACGGCGAGCAGGAGGACTGGCACAGCGCGGCTTTCGATGCAAAGGAGCGCGCCTTCCCCCGCGCGGCGGAGGCCGAGGCGTGGCTCGACCGCCGCGCCGCAGCGCAGCTTGCCGCCGACCGCCCCGGGAGCGCCCGCGCCGCCCTGCACTCGTGACCTTAGTGCCCCTGCCCTTCCGCGCCCATGTGCCGCTGAATCCGTCGCTCTCACCATGAGATCGACACGTTTATCTTTGCGACACCCCACATCGCGCCCGCAGAAGGGCGATGGGAAAAGCCGCGGACGAAGGCAATCGACCCGCGGCGCGCTCGACCGCAACGCCTGCCCCCTCAACGCCGGCACGGCGCGCGGAAAAGCCTTGAGGTGAACGCACCCCGTTGTCAGGCAGCATCGAACGGATCCTTCCAGCCAATCAGGCTCAGCGCCGCTTCCTCTGGGACGGCGTTGGTGGCACCGTCTTCACGCAAATGCGCAATGTCGGGCGCGAGCTCAAGGTCAAGAAGCTCTTCGCGAAGTTCGAGGGCGGCAACCCCACGGGCACGCAGAAGGACCGCGTCGCCTACCAGCAGGTGTACGACGCCTTCCAGAAAGGCTTCGACACGGTCGCGATCGGAACGTGCGGGAACTACGGCACGGCGATCGCGAACGCCGCGTACCAAAACGGCATGAAGTCCCAGGTCTTCATCCCCAAGGACTACCACACGCGCCGCGTCGAAGAGCTCTCCGAGATGGGCGCCACGATCATCTGGGTCGAAGGGAAGTACGAAGACGCGGTCGCAAGGGCCAGCGCCGAGGCCAAGCAGCACGGCTGGTACGACTCGAACCCCGGCGAGCACTCGGCGCCGCTCGGCCTTAGGGCCTACTCCGAGATCGCCCGCGAGATCTACCGGGCGATGCGGCGCGTGCCCGAGACCGTGGCCGTCCCCGTCGGGAACGGCACGACGCTCGCCGGGATCTTCGCGGGGTTCAAGGAGCTCAAGGCCCAAGGCCGCACCTCGGAGGTGCCGCGGATGATCGCGGGCTCCTCGCACCGCGGGAACCCGATCATCGCGTCCTTCAAGGCCGGCAAGGACAAGGTCGAGGACCTGAAGCCCGCGGAGCTCCACGAAACGGCGGTCAACGAGCCCCTTGTGAACTACCACTCCTTCGACGGCCAGCTCGCGCTCGATGCGCTCCGCGAATCCGGCGGCTTTGCCGAATACGCGAGCGACCGGAACATGATCAACTACGCACGGATGGTCCGCGAGGCCGAGGGGATCAACGTCCTGCCGGCCTCGACCTCGGGCCTTCGCGCCCTCGTGAAGACCTTGGAGGCCCACGCGGATTTGGCCGAGGGCGACCATGTGGTTATTTTGACCGGACGGCGTTGCTAGTCCCGGTCGTGCGCCCATGGGGAAGGCCAGACGCCGAAAGGCAGGCGCGCGCTCGCCAGAGGGGCGCCCCGCGCTCCCCAAGCGCAAGGCCGCCGCGCCTTCCGATGCCTTGGACTTCCAGAACGCCAAGGTCGGCACGGCGGACGCCAACGCCGTGATCCTCTGCGAGGGCGCGCTCGCGACCCCGACAGGCAAGACCGGCAACGGGCTCCTTCGCCGCTCGCGGCGCTACAAGGTCCGCGGCGTCATTGACTCGAGGCACGCCGGCAAGGACGCCGGCGAGGTGCTCGACGGCGTCCCAAGCGGCATCCCGGTCTTCGCCTCCGTCGATGACGCGCTTTCAAGGGACCCTTCGATCCAGACGATGATCTTTGGGCTTGCCACGGACGGCGGGATGCTCCCCAGGGAGATGCGCCCGGCCATGCGCCGGGCCATCGAGCGCGGACTCAACATCGTCTCCGGCCTCCACGAGTTCATTTCGGACGACCCGGAGTTTGCGCAGCTTGCGAGCAGGCGCGGCGTCGACATCTTCGACATCCGCAAGCTGCCGCTCCTGCGGCCCCCCCACTTCTACACCGGGGCCATCGCAGGCGTCCGCGCGACCGTAATCGCTGCGCTTGGCACCGATTCGGCGATCGGCAAGCGCACGACGGCCTGGAAGGTCGTCGAGGCCCTCGAGGCGCGCGGGCGGCGCGCGCACATGATCGCGACGGGGCAGACGGGCATCATGCAGGGCGCCAAGTACGGTTTCGTCCTCGACTCGACGGTCAACGACTATGTCGCCGGCGAGATCGAGTGGGCGGTCGTCGAGTGCGACCGGCTTGAGAAGCCCGACGTGATCGTCCTCGAGGGCCAGGGGGCCCTCACGCACCCCGCCTACCCCGGCGGCTTCGAGCTCATCGCGGCCGGCCAGCCGAGGGGGATCCTCGTCCAGCACGCGCCCGCACGCGAGACGCTCGACGGGTTCCCGATGTACAAGATGGCGGACCTCTCGCGCGAGATCCGACTCCTTGAAGCCTTTTCAGAGAAGCCCGTCATTGCGATCACCCTGAACCACGAAGACATGACGCGCGCCGAAGTCGACAAGACCGTTCGTGAGTACGAGGCCCGCTTCGGCGTGCCCTGCTGCGACCCCCTGTGGCACGGGGCCGACAAGGTCGCCGCGGAGATCGAGCGCCGCTTCCTGAAGGATTAGAGGGAGACCCCCATGGCCGACCCCCCGCTCCAATGCTTCGAGTCGATCACCGTCCATGCCCCCGAGCTTGGCGACGACTGGGCCCGCGCAACCATCGAGGTCGAGCCCGTGGGCCGGCCCCCCGGCGAGATCGACCTTCGCTACAAGTACCAGGAGGACCTCCCCGACCGCGGCACCTCGGAGTTCGAGGACCTCGAGTACCTCCTGGGCCTCACGGCCCTGTGCCCCGTCGTGAACTATTCCCTATTTGCAAAGGAAATCCGCCTGAAGTTCCCCCTCGACCCCCGCGACCTTGCGCTCTTCGAGGACTTCCTCCTCATCCAGTCCCGCGAGACCCTCGTGAACCGCGTGCTCCGGGGAAACGAGTACCTCGTCGACGGCGCGAAGTTCAAGGACAACCGCGAGCTCGCCGACCTTTACAAGGACCACCGCGCCGCCCTCGTGCCCGAGGGCAAGGCCCGGCGCACCTTCGAGCGCGCCCCCGACCCCGACCGCGTCTGCGTCCTCTCCTCGGGGGGGAAGGAGTCCCTGCTCTCCTACGGCCTGCTCAAGGAGGTCGGCGCCGAGGTCTACCCCTTCTATTTCAATGAGTCCGGCGGCCATTGGCTGACCGCCAAGCCCGCCTTCGACGCCTTCACGCGGTTCGAGCCTCGCACACGAAAGGTCTGGTCGAACGTCGACCGCGTCTACCTCTTCATCAAGGACCACATGCGCCTGATCCGGCCGGACTTCCGGGAGGTCCACGCCGACCTCTACCCGATCCGGACCTTCACCTTCCTCCACTATGCCTTCGCGTTCTGGCCCTATGTGTACCGCCACGGCATTTCCGCCTTCGTCGTGGGCAACGAATACGACGAGCCCGGCGACTGGACGTACCTCGGCGTCCCGCACCACTACGGGATCTACGACCAGACCCAGGAGTTCGACTGGAAGATGACCGAGTACTACAAGGCCCGCGGCCTTGCCTGCGAGCACTTCTCGGTCGTCCGGCCCCTCTCCTCCTTCTCCGAGGAGCTCATCATCGCGAAGCGCTACCGCGAGCTCCTCAGGATCCAGCGGTCCTGCCACGCCACGCACCTCGAGGAGGGCAAAGTCGTCCCCTGCGGCCGCTGCACGAAGTGCCTCGGCGTCCTTTCGATCCTCGTTGCATCCGAGGTCGACCCCCGCGTCATGGGCTACCGCGACGAAGACCTCCGGCTCCTCGAGTCGCGACTCCAGGAGACGCGGCTGCGGCTCGACCGCCACGAGCTTGAGCACACGCTCTTCTGCCTCTCGAAGAAGGGGTACAACGTGCTCAAGGGCGACCTCAAGTACGAGGGCGGCTACGAGCCACAGGAGCACGCCGAAATCGAGTCCATGAAATTCGACCCGCAGAACTCCCTTGTCGAAAACGTCCCCGAGCGCTTCCGCGCCGGGGTCTTCAAGGTCCTGGGAGTGCACACCCGCGGCGCGCTCCGCTTCGAATCGGGCGCTTGGAAACCCTTCGCCCTCACCGATTCGCCGAAGTGAGCGACCACTCAAGGCGCGTCTCGCGCCAGGGGTCCGAGCGTCCCCACCTGGCCCCCTGCGATGGGGTGAGCGGCGCCCGGCACGCCGCGAGCGAAGTCAAGGGGGATTCCCGTGGTGTGAAGAGCACTTTCCCCACCTCCGGCGAGGGACGGGGCCCCCGGCGTGGCAGTGAGCGCCGTCGGCGCCAGCGGCTCCAACTCCTTGACCATCTCCAGCGCGTCCCTTGCGCCGCGGAATGAGTTCGCATAGTAGCGCGTGCGCACGCGGCGGATCGTGTAGCCCTCCTTGAGGTAGAGCCCGAGCGCCGAGTTGTTTCGCAAGTAGACCTGCAGGATCGACTTCGAAAGCCCGCGCTCGGCCATCACGCGCTCGGCGGTCTCGAGCAGGAGCCGGCCAAGGCCGTTGCCCCGCGCCTTGGGGTCCACGTCGATCGTCTGCACGTAGCCAACCTTGCAGCCCTTGCGCCATGACACGATCACAAAGCCGACGACCTCCCGGGTCTCGCGGTCCTCGGCCACCTTGCAGGTCGCGTTCGGGGCCCTCAGGAAGCGGTAGAGCTCGCTGCGCAGGTAGGCGAGCTTCTCCGGGAAGCACGCGCGTTCGATCTCGATGAGCCGCGTGAGGTCGCGCGCCCGCTCGGCGGGGCGCAGCTCGAAGCGGTACGAGCGGTCCATCGTCAAGGGCTCCCGGCAACCCCGGGCCTCAGGCTCGTGAAACGTTGCATCCCATCCCACGCCCTTGCGCGCCGTCGATTGGCCTGGCTCGAAGCCGACTCCGCTATTTAGAGCTGAGGGGGAGGCCATCGAAAAGCCCCGACCCCTTATACGGGCGCTTCAAGTAGCCAGGCGCCCGGAAAACCGCTGAAATAGGGGTAGAAAAGGGTCGGCTTCAGAGGGCGAAGTTATGCGTCGTCAAATCGCGGATAGGGTGCACCCGCACAAGTCGAGGGACGACTTTCGCTCACCCCCCGTCACGCGTCAAATAGGCCGGGTTTCCTAGGGCGGGTGGGTGGGATCATGTTAGAATCGCGTCCCCGGCCCGCCGCCCTCCCCTTGAGCACGAAGGCGCGAAGCCTCGGCGGGCCCCGCGGCGTCCGCTCCATCAAACAAGCGCACCAAAGCGGCTAAGGGGCCCACCCCTCTTTTCGGCCAATTCTCGTCGGAAAAGGGTGGATTCCCATGAAGGGCGGGTCATCAGGAATGTCGCGGCGGCTCGCCTTGCTCTCCGTAAGCGCCGCCGCGGCAGTCCTTACGGCGGGATGTTTCGGGGGCCCGGCGGCGCCCGCGCGCCTCGTCCTCGGGACGACTACGTCGGTGAACGACTCGGGCCTGCTCAACTTCCTGCTCCCCGACTTCGAAGCGAAGAACCACGCGCGCGTGTCGGTCGTGGCCGTTGGGAGCGGCCAGGCCCTCGAGCTTGGCAAACGCGGCGACGCCGACGTCCTCATCGTCCACTCGCCTGCGGCGGAACTCGCGTACCTCTCGAACGGCTCGGGCGCGTCGCGCTTCCAGATCATGTACAACTACTTCGCGATCGTCGGGCCCCTGAGCGACCCGGCCGGTGTCGGGAAGGCCACGAGCGCGGGCGACGCCTTTGCGCGCATTGCCGCGAACTCAAGCGCCTTCGTGTCCCGCGGCGACGGGTCGGGCACGCACTCGAAGGAACTCCAAATCTGGGCGGCCGAAGGGCTCAACGCGACGGCCTTCCCAAGCGCCTGGTACAAGTCCATCGGCCAAGGGATGGCCGCTGCGCTCCGCACTGCCTTCGAGCTTGGCGCCTACGCACTCACGGACGAGGGGACCTATTGGTCCCGAGACGAGATCGGGCCCGCGGCGCCAGGCGGCCTCCACATCCTGCTTGGGGGGCTCGGCCATCCAACGCCAGACCTCAAGAACACGTACTCCGTGATCCAACTCAACGTTTCGCGCGTGCCCTCGGTAAACGCCTCGCTCGCAACGGCCTTCGCCCTATGGGTGACCTCGCCCGAAACGGCCGCTCGGATCGGGAATTACACGGTCGCGGGCCACACGCTCTTTTTCCCCGACCCGCGTCGCACTTGAGAGGGGGGCTCGCCTGGCCGAAACGGTCCTCCTCGCGGTGGCGGCCCTTTCGCTCGCGGTCTCCGCGAGCGGGACCGTGCTCGCCGCGGCCGTCGGCGTCCCCCTCGGCGCCCTCTTAGGCTCGCGCGAGTTCCGCGGGCGTCGGCTCCTGCGGGCATTCCTCCAAGCGCTCTACGGCCTCCCGCCCGTCCTCCTCGGCCTCCTCCTCTACCTCACCCTTTCCCGCACAGGCCCTCTGGGCGGCCTCCACTGGCTCTTCACCGTGCAGGGAATGGTCCTCGCGCAATTCCTGCTCGCACTCCCCTTTGTCACGGGGCTCACCTGGAGCGCGGTGGCCGGCATCGACGGCGCCGTGAAGGACACGGCCCGCACACTCGGCGCGGAGCGGTGGACCTACCTCTTCACGCTCGTGCGCGAGGCGCGCGCCGGCATCTTCGCCGCCGTTATGGTCGGCTTCGGGCGCGCGATCTCCGAGGTCGGCGCGGTGATCATGGTCGGCGGCAATATCCAGGGCGAGACCGAGGTGCTCACGACCGCGATCGTGAAGGAGACCGGCCGCGGCGACTTTGCTCTCGCCGTCGGTCTCGGTCTCGTGCTCCTCGCGCTCTCCGTGCTCGTCTTCGCCGGGCTCACCCTCCTCCAGGAGGAGCCCCGATGAGCGCCCGCCCTCCGGCACCGCACCCGGCGCCTGCACTCCAGGCGACCAACATCGTGAAGGCTTTCGCGGGGCGCACGGTCCTTTCAGGAGTGTCCGTTGGCGTCGGGCGCGGCGAGGTCCACGCGGTCCTCGGCCCCAGCGGGGCGGGCAAGACGACCCTCCTGCGCATCCTCAACCTCCTCGATGCGGCCGACGGGGGCGAGGTGGCGCTCGACGGCGAGCCGGTCGGCATCGCGCGCGCCCACGCGCCCCTGAACGCCGCCCAGCACCGCGCACGCCTCAGGATGGCCCTCGTGCCGCAGAAGCCCGTCGCGTTCCGGCTCACCGTGTTCGAAAACGTGGCCTTTGGGCTTCGCGTCCGCGGAATCGAAGGCGACGAGGTCGCGGCCCGCGTGGACGCGGCCCTCAGCCGTCACGGGATCCGGGCCCTCGCCGATGCGCCCGCGCGAAGGCTCTCGGGCGGCGAGACCCAGAGGCTCGCCTTCGCGCGCGCGACCGTGCTGCCCCTCGAGTACCTCCTCCTTGACGAGTTCACAGCCAACCTCGACCCCGCCAACGTCAAAGCCCTGGAGCAGGCCGCGCGCTCCGCGGCCCACGATGAGGGCCTCGGCGTCCTCCTCGTCACCCACGACCTCTTCCAAGCGCGCCGGCTTGCCGACCGCGTCACGCTCCTTGTCGACGGCCGGGTCGTCGAGAGCGCTTCGAAGGGCGAGTTCTTCGAGGCCCCGAAAGACCCCCGCACACGCGCATTTGTGGCCGGCGAACTCGCACCCTAGGGGCCCCTGCGCCTACTTCTTGTCGACCTTGAGCCGCGAGGCGCCCCGCAGTCCTTCGAGACCGTAGGCCCGCTTGTACATCCTCGAGAGCATGAGCTGGGCCGCCACCGTGAGCAACATGGCCGTGAAGATTGTCCACACGACGGAGTACGTCCGGATCCCGAAGAGGTCAAAAGGCTCGCTGACGGGGAAGGGCATCATCGGCCATAGAGAAAACACGGCCGTCGGAATCATGATGAGCAGCGACACGCGGACGAGCACCTCGACGGCAAGCTGGAGCCGCCACGAGGCCGCGAGCGTCTCCTCGGAGAGCTTCGCCCGCACGGCGTTCGAGACGAGCTCGATCGTGGTCTCCATGTTCGTCTTCAGCCCCATCAGGCGGTCGAGTTCGTCGGCCAGGCGCGCGAGGTCGCCCTTCACGCCCTCGAGGGGCAGGAACCGCGCGCCGCCGCGTTCGAGGGTGAAGAGGAACTCGCGGTCGAGGAAGAGCGTCGGCGAGAAAGACTGCTCAAGGTACCGGTGCACGTCAAAGAGCGCCGTCTGGATCGCGGCCGGGGCGAACTCCTTGTCGTAGACGTTGTCGTAGACCTGCCCGAGGCGCTTCGACTGCCGCTGGATCGCCCCCATCATCTCGCTTACACACGACTCGGCAATCTGCAGGAACACGAACTCGCGGAAGGACCCCAAGGGCTTGAAGCCCCCGTCGGTCCGCGCGTGGACCGCACTGTCCATGACCTTCCGCGCGTCGGCCACCGGGTCGTGCGGCACATCAGGCGGGTGCACGGTCACAACGGCCGTGTCGCCCGCCGCGACAAGCACGCAGAAGCGGGGTGCCACGAGGTCGCGGACGAGGTAGGGCCACCCGAGGACCGAGCGCTTGTCCTGGTTCTGCACGAGGTAGTGTTCCGTGGTGACCTTGGCGTCGAAGGGCGCGAGCGCGCGCTCCGCGTCCTCCGCCTCGATGTCGACCCACACTTCGTGGGTCCCGGCCTCCTCAATGGCGCGCGCAACGTCGGCGAGGTCGTTCGAGACCGTCTCCCGGACGCGCCCGCCGCCGGCGATGAGGATGTGCACGCGGTGCGCCCCGGGCGCGCTTGCCGACGGTGTCTGGACACGCGGCAGCTCGGGTTCCTTCGCGGGCCTTCGCGCTGCCCCCGGCGAGCTCTCTTCGAGCGTCCGGCGGGCAACCTCCGGGAGATCGTCAGCGCCCCCGCCCGCGCGCGCAGGCGCCTCGATCTCGGTAACTTCGACCATCCCGCCTACTCCTCGATGCCCCTGCGCCCCTCGACCCCGCGGTCGAAGGGGTGCTTGAGCGCGTCCATGCGTGTCACGTAGTCCGCGATCCCCATGAGTTCGATCGGCGCGCCGCGCCCTGTGCAGACGACCTCCACGTGGAGGGGCCGGGACTCGAGCACGCGCAGCACATCGCCGAGCTCGAGGAGCCCGTACTGGAGCGCCACGTTCACCTCGTCCAGGATCACGACGTCGTACGCGCCCGACCCGATCACCTCACCCGCCCGCGCAAGGGCCCCCCGCGCGGACTCCACGTCCTTCGGGTCCGGGTTCTTGCGGTTCACGTGCCCTGACCTTCCGAAGCACTCGTACGTGACGTTTCCAAGCCGCTCGAGCGCCGCGCGCTCCCCGCCTTCGACCCTCTCCTTGAGGAACCACACGACGAAAACCGCGAGCCCGTGGCCCGCGGCGCGGGCGGCAAGCCCCGCTGCCGCCGTCGACTTGCCCTTCCCCGTCCCCGTGTAGACGTGGAGGAGCCCCTTCTCAAGGCGCCTTGCCGGCGCGCCTTCCGTCGCCGCCAGCCCCTCGCCCGAAGCCGTCCATAGAGCCGGCCCTACATGAGTTTTGAGCCCGGCGCCAAAGGCAGGGCCGTCACAGGAATGGCCGGTCCTTGTGCTCGCCCCACGCCTCGCGAAGCACCGCGCAGATCTCGCCCACTGTCGCGCGCGCCCCGACCGCCTTGAGGATCGCGGGCATGAGGTTCAGGCCGCCCGACTCGTCGCGCGCAAGGGCCCGGAGAGCCGCCCGCACTCTCGCGGGGTCCCGCCCGTTCTTCAGCGCCCTCAGCCGCCCGGCCTGCTCCGCCTCGGCCTCCGGCCGGACGCGGTGGATCGCCGGGGCCCGCGAAGCCCCCTCCCCGTCCTTGTAGAGGTTCACGCCCACGATGCGCGCCTCGCCCCGCTCGACGGCCCGCTGGTGCGCCCAGGCCGCCTCATGGATCTCCCGCTGGGGGAAGCCGTCCTGGATCGCCTTGACCATCCCGCCCATCGAGTCGACCTTGGCGATGAGCGCGGCCGACTCCTCCTCAATCTCCGCCGTTCGGGCCTCGATGGCGTAGGCGCCCGCAAGGGGGTCGACGGTGTTCGCGACGCCCGACTCGTGCGCGAGGATCTGCTGAGTCCGAAGCGCCAGGAGCGCGGCCTTCTCGGTCGGCAGCGCCAGGGCCTCGTCGTGCGCGTTCGTGTGGAGCGACTGCGTGCCGCCGAGCACCGCCGCGAGCGCCTGGAGCGTGACGCGCACGAGGTTGTTCTCCGGCTGCTGGGCCGTGAGTGTCGAGCCCGCCGTCTGCGTGTGGAAGCGCAGCATCATCGAGCGCGGGTCGCGCGCGCCGAAGCGGTCGCGCATGATGTGCGCCCACAGGCGCCTGGCGGCCCGGAACTTGGCGACTTCGTCGAGGACGTCGTTGTGCGCGTTGAAGAAGAAGGCGAGCTGGGGGGCGAACGTGTCCACGGCCATCCCCCGGTCCACCGCCGCCTCGGTGTAGGCGATCGCGTCGGCCAGTGTGAAAGCCACCTCCTGCACGGCCGTCGAGCCCGCCTCGCGGATGTGGTACCCCGAGATCGAGATCGGGTTGAAGTTCGGCGCGCGCGACC
>DATEUP010000296.1:0-2748 GCA_035283065.1 Thermoplasmatota archaeon
CGCTCCCCCCGTTTGCCCGGCGGAGTTTCGACGCCGGTTTATCGCCCCGCCCCCTTGGGGCCCTCGGGCGCCTCCCTTGGCGCTTCTCAATCCTCCGCTCCTGGGCGCCAGCGCCAGAGTAAAAGAAAGTGCAGGCGCCGGGATTCGAACCCGGGTCATCGGCTTGGAAGGCCGAAGTCCTGACCAGCTAGACTACGCCTGCTTGGGGAGCGGCCAACGCGGGGCGCCGCTTAAAGACACTTCGCCCCCTTGGGGCAGCGCCCGGTTCGGCCACCCTTTTTGGCCCGGGAAGAGGTGAGGGCGCCGATGCAGCCGGAGGACCCCTTCGACGCCGTGCACCTCGCCGCGGCCCGCGAGGTCGAGGCCTTCGCGCAGGCGCTCGAAAGCGGCGGCCGAATGGACAAGGGCGAAGCGCGCCTCCACGCGGACAACGCGTACCTCTTCGTCGAGTTCCTTGCCAATACCTACCCCAAGATGCCGGAGGATGCGACGGAGCGCGACCTATGGGTCTTCCTCTTCGACTACGCGATCACGCACGGGCCCTTCGCGGGGCCCGTGACTCGCCTGACGCCGCGCTCGCTCGCGCTCTTCGTGGAGTTCGTCGCTCGGCTCCGCCGCGTGCACGAGATCGAGCCCATCCGCGCGGCATGCGCGATGGAAGCGCTCTACCTCCAACGCCTTGAGAGCTATGAGCGGATCGCCGCGCGGGCCCTCAAGGGCGGCCGCGAGGACGAAGCGCTCGCGAGGGAGGTCGATTCGTGGTGGGCCGACCTGGACCGGGCGATGCGTCAGAGGGGCCTTATGCCCGACGCCTCGCTGGCCGGCGGCGAAGAGACCTGGGCCAGCGAGATGGGCCCGCTTGAGGCCGCCGTCTTCGACGCCCTGTGCCTCGTCCTTTCGAGGCGCGCGAGGGAGCTTGCCAGCGCGGGCGCCGCGCCTGGAGCGATCGAGGCGGAGCTGCTCAAGGCGCAGCGCAATTTCATGACCCAGAAAAACCGCGGGCTTGGCGCGGCGCCGTTCGACGCGGTCCTTAAGGAGCGGGCCGAACTCGAGCGGCGTTTCGAGAGGGGCCCGTGAGTCCCGTATATTACGTGAACCCGCCCACCCTCCCCAGGCGCTCGGGCATATAAGGCGCGAAGCGGGGGATGAGCGAAAGCGGGCGCCGCCGTGCCTGCCGCCCCGTGGCGACCTTGCCCGAGGCGCAAAGGCATTATGGGCTTGGAGACTCGGGAGCACCTATGAACCCGGCGCGCCTGCCCCTCGCCCTTGCCGCCCTTGCGCTTATCGCCCTTGCCCTCCTCTGGGTGGCCGCGATGCCCGCCGCCGCCCATGAGCACGTGCACGCCCACCCGTACGAATTCACGTTGGGCTGGACGACGGAGCCTGCCGTCGTCGGCGCGCCGAACGGGGTCGACCTTCGGGTCACGTTCGAGTTTGACGCGAACACGTCGGAGCCCGTGATGAACGCCCACAACGACCTCACGGCCACCCTGAGCTTCGGCGCGGCCTCCGTTCTGAAAGCGCTGGAGCCCAAGTTCGGCGAGCCCGGGTGGTACACCTTCGACGTGATCCCCACGCAGGAAGGCACGTACTCCGTGCGGATCACGGGCACTCTGAACGGCACCGGGGTCAACATCTCGGTCGACCTCGACCCGCCGAGCGCCCGCGCGGACCTCGAATTCCCGGTCGCGGAACCGGCGGGCGCCGAGCTTTCCGCCCAGCTGTCGGCCGCCCAGTCGAACGCGAGCGCGCTCGCCTCGCGCGTGTCGTCCCTCGAGTCGGGAAGCGCATCCCTCAATTCCGCGGCCGCCCTCGCCGAGCTGATGGCGATTGTCGGCCTCCTTGCAGGGGCCGCAGGCGCGGCGCTTGCGGTGATGGCGCGGCGCACGCCCCCAAAGAGCGGATGAGGGCCATGCGAAGGCAGGCGTCGCTCACGGCCCTCGGCCTCACGGTCGTGCTCCTTGCCCTTGCGTCGCTGGCGGAGGGCCACGCGCAGTTCGTCACCTCGACGCCTCGCCCGAACCAGATCCTCCAGGAGACGCCCACGGGCATCACGGTCTCCCTCACCGAAGAGGTCGCGTCAGGCAGCGCGAGCCTGCGCGTCACGGACAGCACCGGCGTGCGCCTCGATGCCAACGGGACGCGCACGCAGCTTTCCGACCCCCGCGTGATCGCGACCGACCTCCCCGAGCTTCCAGCAGGCGTGTATACCGTCGCGTGGTCCGCGACCTCGGCCGTCGACGGCCACTACAGCGCCGGTTCGTTCGCGTTCGCAGTCCAGGACGCGAACGGCAGCATCCAAGGGATGCTCCCGCAGGACGGAGACTCGACCCCCGCGGGGCCCGTCCCCGCGCAGGTCGCGCTGCGCATCGCCGCCTTCCTCACCCTTGCCCTCGCCGTCGGGGGCGCGGCCCTGGCGGCCCTCGTCTGGGCCCCGGCGGCGCGCCGCGGCGACGAAGAAAGCCGTTCGCGCAGCCTCGTTACCTTGCGCTTCCTGCTCCTCTGGGCCGGCGGGAACGCCGCGGCTTTCGTCGCCGTGACGCTCTCGTGGCTGGCCTACTCGCTCGGCGCGGCTACCGCCGACGGCGCGACGGTTTCGCTTTCGACCCCATTCAATCTCTCGATGCTCGCCCGCATGGCGTTTGCCGGCGCCGCGGCCGGGCTGCTCCTCTGGGCGCGCCGGCGCCCCGCGCTGCCCATCCGCGCGCTCGACCCCCTGCTCCTTTCGGGCCTTTGCGCCGTCCTTGG
>DATEUP010000297.1:0-3574 GCA_035283065.1 Thermoplasmatota archaeon
CACCCGCGCAAAATGCTCCCCTTCGAGTGCGGCGAGGAGCCGCTCGGCAACCCCCCCCTCCAGTTCCACTTCCAGTTCTACCGGTTCGCGATCCCCTTCGTCGTCTCCGACGTGATGGCCCTGTTTATCCTCCTCTACCTCTCCGTCTGGCGCACGGTCACCTTCGATTCGCGGCTCGTCTTCGGCGCGTTCGTCCTCATCTGGCTCGTCGCGATCGCCTACGCCCTTCGCATGGAGGAGCGCATATGGATCTAGAGCCGCTCGCGCGGGCCGCCGAAGGCGAGGGCGTCCTCTTCACGCGCTCGAAAGAGCTCCTCATGCGCACGCAGAACCTCATCGAGCGCCAGCTCGTCGAAGCCCCCTTTGTCTCCACGTTCGTGAAGCGGCTCGTCGACAAGTCGATGGGCGAGATCCTCAAGGTCGGCCAGGCGGCCTCGATCTGGCCCCTCCACCTCGGGATCGCCTGCTGCGCGATCGAGATGGCCGCGATGGGCGCCTCGCGCTTCGACGCGGAGCGGCTCGGCATCCTCTTCTGGTCCTCGCCCCGCCAGTGCGACGTGCTCTTCATCAACGGGACGGTGTCCCGCAAGTTCGCGCCGCGCCTGCGGATGCTCTACGACCAGATGCCTGAGCCCAAGTGGGCCCTTGCCGTCGGCAACTGCGCGATCTCCGGAGGGCCGTTCTTCGAAGGGTACAACACCGTGCTTGGCGCCGACCAGATCCTCCCCGTCGACGTGTACGTGCCCGGCTGCCCGCCGCGCCCCGAGGCGATGCTCTTCGGGCTCATCAAGCTCCAGGAAAAGATCCTCATGCAGCGGGCGGACTTCCTCGGCACGGGGATCCGCCAAGAGCTTGCGCGCGAGGCCGGCGCGCACTAGCTCTCGTGTCCACATCGGCCAGATCGCGCACGCGGTGGGAGCGGGTGGAAGGGTGGCGGCGCCGATGTTGCCCCCCGGCGCCCCGCCCGTCCCCGTCTCCACGCTGCCGCCCGCGCCCGAGTGTGTGGAGCTTGCGGCGCGCATCGAGGAGGCGTTCAAGGGGAAGGTCAAGGCCGCAAAGGCGATGAACCCCCTAAACCCCGGCATCCAGAAGGAACTCAACGTCTTCGTGGATGTCGCGACCGACCACAAGGCGCTGCCTGACCTCTGGAGGTGGCTGCGCGACAAGGAAGGGTTCGACCACTGCTCCCTTGTCGTGGCCATCGACCACATGGACCGCATCGAGGTCAAGCACCTCCTCTTCTCCTACACGTCGCACATCACCGTCGAGACCTCCGCGACCCTCGACCGGATCGACCCCCTGATGCCCTCCGCCTCCCTGGCCTGGCGCGGCGCCAACTGGCTCGAGCGCGAGCAGTTCGACCTCATGGGCGTGAAGTTCGTCGACCACCCGGACCTGCGCCGCGTGCTCCTGCCCGACGACTGGATCGGCCACCCGCTGCGCAAGGACTACGAGTTCCGCCAAGCCGGGGAGTGGTGGTAGCCGTGGCGGAGATGTGGATCAACATCGGGCCCCAGCACCCTTCGACGCACGGGCTCTGGGACCTGCGCATCAAGGTCAACGGCGAGGTCATCGTCGACTCGGACCCCCAGGTCGGCTACCTCCACCGCTCCGTCGAGAAGATCTGCGAGCGCAAGGAGTTCATCATGGCCATGCCGATGACCGAGCGGCTGTGCTATGTTGCCAACATGAACTGGACGCACCTCTACGTCCACGCCGTCGAGAAGCTCATGAACGTCGAGGTCCCCGACCGGGCGAAGTGGATCCGCGTCATGGTCTGCGAGATGAACCGCGTCGCCTCGCACCTCTTTTGGCTCGGCGCCTTCGTCCACGACATCGGGAACCTCACGATGTTCCTGTGGCCGATCCGCGAGCGCGAGTACGTGCTCGACCTCCTCGAGTACATCACCGGCGCCCGGATGATGTACAACTACCCGCGCATCGGCGGGCAGGTCAAAGACGTCGACGACAAGTTCCTCCGCCGCTCCAAGGTCGTAATGGACATGATCCTCGAGCGGACCTTCGAGTACGAGAAGATGCTCGATGAGAGCGACATGTTTGGCGTGCGCACGAAGGGTGTCGGCGTCATCGACCGCGCGATGGCGAAGAACGCCGGGCTCACGGGCCCCGCGCTCCGCGCCTGCGGCGTCGACTTCGATGTCCGCAAGGCCACGCCCTACTGGGCCTACGGCGAGGTCGACTTCGAGGTCCCCGTCTACGACGAAGGGGACTGCTTCGCGCGCTACCGCGTCCGCCTCGAGGAGATCCGCGAGTCCTGCAAGATCGTCAAGCAGTGCGCCGACCGGATGCCCGAGGGCGAGTTCATCGGCAAGGCGCCCCGCGTGGCTCCGAAGACCTACGCATGGGTGCGCCACGAAGACCCCCGCGGCGAGTCCATGTGCTTCATCATGGGCACCGGCGGGAAAAACGCCTACCGCGTGAAGTTCCGCTCGCCCGCCTTCGTGAACATCTCCGCCCTGCCGATCATGCTGCTCGGCTACAAGATCCCGGACGTGCCCGCGGTGATGGGCTCGATTGACGTCTGCATCGGGGAGGTCGACCGCTGATGGCGCCTGCAAACCCCTTCGACTGGACCTACCTCGAGCTCTGCGGCGCGCTCAACGACATCTCGTACCACGTCGTCTACGCCGTCGGCGACCTGCCGCACAACCTCTGGAACATCCTCGCCGCCTCGCTCGGGATGCGCGACCGGGTCCTTGCGCCCGGGGACATGACTTTCCACATCGGCCTTGCCGACTGGCTCTTCGTCCAGAACCGCGAGATCATGGTGTCCCTGATCGCCGCCACCCTCCTCCTCATGTTCTCGCTGATCAACGTGCTGATGTTCATCTGGGTCGAGCGCAAGCTCCTCGCGCGCTTCATGGACCGGCGCGGGCCCATGGTCGCCGGCCCCTTCGGCCTCCTGCAGAATGTGTGGGACGGCATGAAGCTCATGACCAAAGAGAACGCGCACCCGGCCCGCGCGGACATGTTCGCCTTCTTCCTTTGCCCCGTGATCCTCGTGGGCTCGGCCTTTGCCGCCGCCGGCGCCCTTCCCATGAGCCCCAAGGTGCAGATCGCCTCGATCGACCTCGACCTCCTCTGGGTCCTCATGCTCTTCGCGTTCTCGCCTTACGCGATCTTCCTCGGCGGCTGGGCCTCCTACAACAAGTTCTCCCTCATCGGCGGCATGCGCTCGGCCGCGCAGATGCTCGCGGGCGAGGTCCCCTTCTTCCTCTCGGTCGGCGGCGTGATCCTCATCACGGGCTCCTTCCGCTTCGCCGACATCGTCGCGTGGCAGGACGCCCACGGCTGGCTCATCTTCGCCCAGCCCCTCGGCGCGATCCTCTTCACGATCGCGGTCCTCATCGAACTCGAGCGCATCCCCTTCGACCTGCCGGAAGCCGAGTCCGAACTCGTCGAGGGGTGGACCACCGAGTACTCGGGCCTGCGCTGGGGCATGCTCTGGCTCGGCGGGTACCTGCGCGGCTACGTCGGCTGCGCGATGATCGTGCTCCTCTTCCTCGGCGGCTGGGGGATGCCCAACTACAAGCTCGGCGAGCTCCCCCTGCTT
>DATEUP010000298.1:0-15459 GCA_035283065.1 Thermoplasmatota archaeon
CCCGCCCGCCGAGGCCAAGGGGGCGCCGATGGCGGCGTCCTGGGTGCCGTCCCCATTGAGGTCCCCGGCGTTTGCAAGCGCGGCGCCGAACCTCGACCCCGCGCGTCCCGTGGTCGTCGACGAAGGCGAGCCCGAGAGGCCTGACGCGGAGCCGGCGTAAGCGTAAACGCGGCCGGCATCCGGCTGTTCGGCGGTAAGCGAGAAGGTCGGGCCCGCGACCAGCAAGTCGTCGACCCCGTCGCCGTTGAAGTCGCCGGAGGCCGCAGCAGCGCCGAACCCGTCCTGCCGCGCGTCGCTTGAAAGCGCCTGCGGAGCCTCGATCGCGAGGGAGGCCGCGCCGTAGAACACGAACGCGCGCGAGTACCCGTCAGCGGCAGGCTGGCCTGCGGTGGACACGAGGAAGTCCGTAAGGCCGTCGGCGTTGAGGTCGCCTGCGGCGGCGGCATAGGCGCCGAACGGGGCCCCGGGCGCGGTCGAGGTAAACGACCAGTCCGGAAGCGCGCTCACGGACCCTTCGGCCCCCGAGAAGATCCATGCGCGGCCTGCTTCGGTCGAGCCGGGCGGCGGCGGCGCCGTGACGAGGAGCTCCGACAGCCCGTCGCCGTCCGCGTCCTCGAGGATGGCGACCGCGGTTCCGAACGTCGAGGGCAACGCGGGCGCATGGATCGTTAGGTGCTCGAGGTCCGTCGTGAGCAAGGGGGAGCCGAAGTACACCTCGACGGTGAACGTGTACGCGCCGCCCTGCCCTTGGTGCCCGACGGTGACGGCGAAGTCGTCCATCCCGTCGCCGTCCAGGTCGCCGCCGCCGGCGACGGCAGCCCCGAAGCGGTCGCTGGGGTCGGGCGACAGGAAGGTGAGTTGGGGAAGGGCCGAGAAGCCCGAGTGGGAGCCAACGAGCACCTGCACGGCCCAGGGGCTTCGCGAAAGGACGGCGAGTTCGTCGACTCCATCCCGGTTCAGGTCGCCGATCGAAGCCAAGCCCGAGCCCAGGCGGTCCCAGGATGCGCGCCCGGAAAGCGTGCGGGCGGGGGGGTCGGCGACATCATCGGTGATCGGCGCGCTCTGCCCGGAGCCTGCGGTCGGCGACGCGGGTGTCGTGCCCGCCCCTCCTGCGGGGGAAAGCGTTGAGGCCGGCGCGAGCAATTCCGCGGGAGTGCTTGCCACCGTGGCTCCAAGCGCGGGGGACGTGGAGAGGCCGACGAAGGCCATGGCAAGGAGGGCTGCGGCATACCGGCGCAGGCGCTCGTGGCGCTCCGTCACCGGGACCACCCGCAAACCCTCCCTTTGGGGGCTCGGTGCATGCCTTTCTAAACCCGATCCAGAGCGTCCGACCCTTGATATAGGTTCTCTATGGCTGGATAAGGGAATTCCGTTAGGACTATTGAGGGGGGGGGAGGGCGGTCCCCTCGGCCACGGTTTAGGGGCGGAAAACGCGGAAACCTTTTGGCAGGGGGCGGGAATGGACGTCTGCCCCCGGCGCCGGTCGTTGCAAGGGGAGGCGCGGGGGGTTTGAGGGGCATGCGCGCCTTCGTGAGTCTGCGCGCCGGCGACCTCTTCGCCTTCGGCAAGGGCGCGCCAGCGCCCGACCCGGACGACCCGCTTTCGCGGCTCTCGATCGAAGGGCTCGAAGCTTCCTTGAAGGGCGTGGGGGGAAAGCTCCGGTTTGTGAAGGCCGACTCAAGGCACCTCACGCTCAAGTTCCTCGGCGACCTCGAGCCCGCAGACGCGCGGGCGGTGTCGCAGGCGCTCGAGGGCGCCTCGAAGGGGGTCCCGCATTTCCCCGTCGGGCCGCTGGGGGTGGGCTTTTTCCCGAACGCTATGCGGCCGAAGGTGATCTGGGTCGGGCTCGACGACCCGAAGGGGCAGCTTGGGCCCCTCCACGAGGCGGTCGAGAAGGCCCTCGTCCCGCTCGGGCGCGGAGAGCCTGGCGTGGCCTTTGTCCCCCACGTCACGATCGCGCGGGTCGTCGAGGCGCCGCCGGGCCCCGCGCTTGCGCAGGCGGCGGACCCGCTCGTGCGCACGCGCTTCGGGTGGGCGCAGGCCGACGGACTCGACTTCTGGGAGTCGACGCTGAAGAAGGGGGGGCCCGTCTACCGGAAGATCTCGGAGCACGCGTTCCGCGGCCAGGCCCCGTAGCGCGAAACCCGGACGGCAACGATTATCTGAGGATGCCCCGCTGGCACGCGCGGAGGCCCGTTCTGGCTCGGACGGTTCGAGGTCGGGGAATGCCCCTGCCCCGCCTCCTTGCGGGGCTCGGGCTCGTGGCGATCGCGGCGATAGCCGCAGCCGCCGGAACGGCAGCGGGAGCGCCGCCGGCCTCCGGCGATTGGGTCGTGACGGGAACGGAGACGTATGCGGACCAGACGATCGTGGTCCACGGAAACGTCTACGTCCGCGCCCCGGGCCACCTCACTCTCATCAACGTGACGCTCGAGGTCAACTCCACGGTCGCGGCGCGCCGCGGTGTCGTCGTCGAGGCCGGCGCGACGCTGCGCACGAGGGACCGGGACAACTCGACGGTGAACTCGAGCGACCGGACGGTCATCCGCCCGCTTTCGACCTCCGAGCGGATCACCTTCGTGGCGGCGCCGAACTCCTCGGTCGACCTCCAGCAGACGGCCCTGTGGGGCGTCGGGTACACGCAGTCGCCGCTCAACGCCTCTGCCGTTTTCCTCCAAACGAATTCAACCGTGCTTCGCAACGTGAGCGTGTACGCCTCGTACTACGGGATCTACTTCCAGGGGGTCACGGGCTCCTTCGAGGACCTCGCGGTCCACAACAACACATACGACGGCCTCGAGGTCGACGCCGCGTCAAACGTCTCCGTGTTCCGCCTGGTTGCCGCGGACAACGGGGGGGCCGGCGTGCACATCCCCGGCGGGCGGTTCTTTGCGATGAGCGCGTCGATCTACGGGAATGGGGATGGACTTGCGGTGAAATTCGATGGCTCTGCATCGGTCGTCGTCTTTGACGCGTCGGGCAACGGCCGCGGACTCGTCGCGCTCAACAACGCCACGCTCTACGCGAGTTTCGGAAGGGTGACGAACAGCACGACGACCGGCATGGACGCGCGCCTTGCCTCCCGGGTCTTCGCCTCCACGGTCACGGTGAGCGACAATCCTCTCGGGTTGCTTGCCACTGGCGCCTCGTCCGTGGACTTCCAGTCGGGCGCCTTCTTCGGCGGCATCAACGCCGTGCAGCTGCGCACGGGCGCAACGGCGACGTTCACGGATGTGGCCTTCCTCGCGTCCACCGGCGACGCCCTCGACTTCGACAGCGCGCAGGTCGACTTCTTCTCGTGCCGCTTCGAGTCCAACGCCTTCGGCGGGACCATCACGGGGGGCTCGGGCTTCGGGTTCTTCGACTCGTCTCTCTCGAATTCGAGCGGCGGCGGCTTCACCTTCGTGAACGCGCCGGGCGTCTTCCTCAACAACCCGCGGTTTTTCAACAACCGCGGGACGGCTGTCGACCTCGTGGGCACGACGAACGCCCTTTTGGCCGGCGGCCTTGTGGCCGAGGTGAACCGCTCGGTCGTCGAGGTCCGCCAGCTCAACGTGCTGGGGACTTTGAAGCTCGTGGACGCGACGGTCCACGCGGTGGCCGTGCAGTCGTGGACGGTGGCCGGGCTCTTTTCGGCCTCGAACGCGTCGATCGTGGGTGACGTCGCGGGCGCCTCGCTGACCGTTGCGGCGACGGGGCAGGTGTTCCTGCGGTCGCTTAGGGTCGTAGATTTCGACCTGCGGCTCCAGGGGCCCACAAGCACGGACGTGGATGGGCTTGCCCACACGGGATCCGGCGAACTTGCCTCCACGGGGGGCGTCCAGACCTGGCGCAACGTCTCTCAGGGGCCGGGTGGCGGGCGCGTGCGCGTGGCCGCCTCGAACCTGACCGTTGTCGCGGGTTCCATCGTACTCTTGTCGGCGCAGGACGGCGGCTCGATGGACCTCCACGACGTCACGGCGGACCTCGTGGGCGCCTCGTACGCGGGCTCCGGGCGCATCCAGCAATATTGGTCGACGTCGCTGGAGACCCTTTGGCAGGTCGGCGTGCCCGCGCCCAACCAGCCATACTCGGTGGAGAACTTCACGAGCGCGGTCGTGGGATCGGGCACCACCAACGGGACGGGGAACGCCGCCCTCGGCGTCGTTCATACGCTTGCCGGCACGACGGCCGGCGTCTCGTCCTCGAACCCGCACCGCATCAGCGCGGGGTCGGGCGCGTGGGTCACCGTGGTCTTCGCGAACATCACGGCTCCGTCTTTGATCCAAGTGCTATTCTCCGAGGGCGCGCCGCCCGCTGTCGTGATTACGGCGCCCACGCAGGGAGCTTCACTGTCCGCGGACCCCGTCGTGATTCAGGGGAACGTGTCGGACGGCGAGAGCGGCGTCGCCTCGCTTGCGTGGTCCTTCGACAATGTGTCTTTCACGGCGGGCGCGTTGGCCGACCCCTTCGCGCTCTCCGTGCCGGCCCTCTTCGAGACGACCTACCAGATCACGGTCCGCGCCGTCGACTTGGCAGGCAACGCGGCCTTCGCCACGGTTTCGTACCGGATCGACCGCACGGCTCCCATCGTTTTTTTCAGCACGCCCGTTAACGGCTCGACGGTCGGCGGGCCCCTCGTGCGCTTCGTGGGCGCGACCGAGGCGGGCGCGGCACTCACGATCAACGGCTCGGCCGTGGCCCTCGACGTGAACGGCGACTTCGACGTGAACCTGACGCTTGCGGACGGCGACGCGGTCATCGGGGCCACCGCGGTGGACGCTGCGGGAAACGTCTACTTCACGGAGGTGTACCTGCGCGTCGACGCGACGCCGCCCGCGATCATCGTCGACTCGCCCGCTGACGGCGCAACGGTGGCCGGGCTCACGGTCGACCTTTCCGGCCGCGTCGAGCCGGGTGCCAGCCTCTCGGTCGACGGCGTTGCCCAGCTCCTCCAGCTCAACGGCTCCTTCGCGGTTACCGTGGACCTCCCCGTCGAAGGCCTGAACAACCTGACCCTGCGCTCGCGGGACGGCGCTGGCAACGTGAACACCACCGTCTGGCGCGTCGCGCGCGACACGCGGGGGCCGGTCGTGTCGGTGGCGGGGCTCACGGGCCCGGGTCCCCACTTCATCAACACGAGCGCGCCGGACTTCTCGATCACGACGGACGAGTGGGCGTTCATCGAGGCGTCGATCGTCCCCGGGACGGTCCGCGAGAACGCGACGGGGCTCTTCCTCCTCTTCCGCCCGGCGCTGTCGACCCCCTCCGCGACGCTCCAAGTGCGCGCGACCGACGCGGTCGGGAACTCGCGCTCATGGAACTTCTCGCTTCGAGTGGACCTCACGCCGCCGACCTTCACGCTCGACGCGCGAACAGAGTCGGGGTTCGTCAACGCGACGCCATGGCGCGTCGGGGTCCAGGCGGAGCCGGGCGCTCGGGTCACCGTCGCCGGCCAGGCCGCCACGCCGATCGCGCCGAACTCCGCGTCGTTCGAGGTCACGGTCACGCTCAGCGTGGGGGCAAACGCAGTGGTGGTCGAAGTGCAAGACTCCGCGGGCAATGTGGCGAGGCGCACACTCAACCTCACGCTCGACGTCCTTGCGCCCGCGCTTTCGATCGCAGCACCCGCGGAGGGCCTCTCCACCTCGCAGGACCAAGTGGTCGTCGAGGGCGACACGGAGCCCGGCGCGACGCTCACCGTCAAGGGGCGCGACGTGCCGGTCTCGCCGGCGGGCCACTTCGAGGTGCCGGTGAACCTCGCTTTCGGGTCGAACAGCATCCTGATCGTGTCGACCGACAGGGCTGGCAACCAGGCGACGCTCGAACGGACGGTCACGCGGAAGGCCGCCTCCGGCGGAATCCTGAACGTCCCCTTCCTGGCGGAAAACCTCGCCGCAATCCTGCTCATCCTCGTGGCGGCCATCGCGCTTTCGATCGTGGGCGCGCGTGGCGCGGCCAAGCGGCGCGCGCTCAGCGACAAGGCGCAGGCGCTCGAACGCGACCTCGAGGCGGCCCGCGCCGACCGCAACGACATCTCGGCGCTCGAGAACTTCTCGCCCCGCACGGTTTCAGAGGAAGGGTTCGTGTCGGCCGAGGAGTTCCGCCGCCGGGAGGCCCAGGTCCAGGGCGAGGCCGAGGTCAGGGAGCAGGCGGGGAAGCGGAGTCCTGAACCCTGAGCCGCGCGAAAGGCCGGGGTGCCCGCCAAGCCCAGCACGCCTCCGCGTCGAAGGGGTAATTCTGCCTTCGTCACGCATGCCGAGAGCAAGAGACAACGGTTATATAGCCAGCCACGGCGTCCCCGATGCCGTGGAACTCTGGAAGAGGGTCACCGTCGGCCCCGATGTGTTTGAAGCCCTCTCTTCGGAGGAGCGAATCTCGATCCTGAAGCTCCTCGACCAGAACCGCCAGATGACCGGGACGGACGTCGCCAACGTCCTCGCGATCTCGAAGTCCTCGGCGTTCAAGCAGCTCAACCGGCTCGCCCGCGCGGGGCTCGTCGAGCGGATGGATGAGGGGCGGAAGTGGATCTACTACCGGAACACCTCGAAGGCGGAGCGGCTCCTCCACCCCGAGGACGTCACGATCACGCTCGTGCTGTCGGCCGCGCTTGCCGCCGTCACAGTTGGGCTCCTGCTGCTCCTTGCCGTGCAGCCTGTGCTTGGCCCTGGAGCTTCGCTGGCCTCGGACCCCTCCGGCAACGACCCGAGCGTCCTCATCTTGGGCAAGCCCACGGGTTTCGGCGGCGACCTGTCGGTCCAAGTTTACGCCGGCTCGGCCAAGCTCACGGACCTCTCGCTCTACGTCGCCCTCGACAGCACGGGCGATGTGCTCGCCTCGACTGCGCAGCCCGGCCAGCTCCAGCTCCTCGCCTATGGCTCCTCGAGCGCAGGCGGCGCCTACATAAGCGTGACCGACGCGGACGGGAACGGGGAGCTGAACGCCGGGGACTCGATTGAGATCCGCGGCCTTGGCGCGGCCGAAGGTTGCACACTCTGGGTCTCGTCGAGCGCGGGCCGCGTTATGGCAAGCGCGCCCCTGGGCGCCTGACGCCGCACTCCTTGGGCCCCCGCAATGGCGGCGCCCCGCCAGGATCAAATAGGGTCGAGGCCGATCGCTAAAGCGGCGACGATGGACAAGATCTCCGACCTCAAGGGCAAGAGGGTCCTCACGGCCGACGGAAAGACCGTCGGCACGCTTGCAGACTTCTCGATCGACGAGCACTCCTGGAAGATCACCGCGCTCGTCGTCGAGGTCGACGCTTCCGTCGCGTCCCTCTTCAACGTGAAGAAGAAGCTCCTCAAGGCGCCGCGCGTCAAGATCGCGACGGAGAAGGTCGAGCACCTGGCGGACATCATCAAGCTGCGCGATGAGCTCGCCCACCTCAAAGTCGAACTGCACTAGGGGGTCGCGGCGTGCCGGTCGGAGGGTTCGAGATCTGCGGGAAGGAGGTCATCACGAGCGACGGCCGGAACATCGGCCAGGTCGAGGACCTCGCAATCGACGCGGCGACCTGGCGCGTGCGGGACCTGCGCGTGGCGATCGACAAGCGCATCGCCGAGGAACTCGGGCTCCAGTCGCGGCGCGGCGGCGTGTTCCTGGTCAAGACGGCGTCCGTGAAGAGTGTCGGCGACCTCGTGATGTTGAACCAGACGATGAAGTCCCTCGCCGAGCAGGCGGGAGCGGCCCGCAAGACGGGCGATGAAGAGCCCTTCGACTGACGCCGCCGGGGGCTCTCGCCGTGGCGCTTTCAGGAGTCCAGTCGCTCATCGGCCGGGAGCTTGAACTGCGCTTCGGCCCCAACGACGCGACGCCCGACCTCCACGAGTTCGGCGCTGTCCGCGCGCGGGTCGAGGAGGCCGTTCCCGAGGGATCGCCGCCCACGCCCAAGATCAAGGCGCGCGTCCTTGCGCCGGGCCCGATGGCCGGGCTTTCGGCGGACCTTCGTCTGCGCTACGAGGGCGAGACCGTGGAGCAGGCCCTGGGGGGCACGCCCGTCACGGTGAGCGTCCTGCTTGCGGACGGGCAGGGGCGCGCGGTCGGAGGCGGGCTCGCGGCCATGGTCTTTGCAAAGGGCCCTTGAGCCCCCGCGACCTCAGGCGCCCGGCTCTTCGGCATAGTAGTACTCGCCGATCTCCTTCTGGTGCTTGTCGAGCTGCGAGCCTTGCTTGTTGATGCGGGGCCGCTTCGTCTCCTTGTCCCGGCGGAAGGTCACGCCGGCGCCTTTGAGGAACTCGTTCATCCCTTCGCGGAGCCCGAAAGGGCCGCGGCTCAAGCCCTCGACGCCGGGCCTGCCGCCAAACACCATGATCGAGTCGGCGACAAGGTCGAGGAAGTACACGTCGTGGTCGACGACGAGGGCCGCCCGCGCGCGCTTCTCCATCACGCGCCGAAGCGCGCGCGCGGTCTCCATGCGCTGGTCGGCGTCGAGGTACGCGGAAGGCTCGTCGAACAGGTAGAGGTCGGCCTCCTGGCAGAGCGCGAGCGCGACGGCGACGCGCTGGAGCTCCCCTCCCGAGAGGGTCGGGACCTCCTTGGAAAGCAGGGGGGGGATCTTGAGCGGCCGCTCGATCTCCGCCTTGTAGATGGGGGAGCCGAAGGTCCCCCCGAGCGCGGTGAGCATGAGGTCCTCGACCGTCCCGGTGAAGGTCCCCTCGAGGTACTGGGGCTTGTAGGCGACTTTCACGGTGGCTTCGACGGCCCCTTCCGTCGGCTTCACGACGCCCGCGAGCATCTTCACGAAGGTCGTCTTGCCCGTGGCGTTTGGCCCCACGACTCCGACGGTCTCGCCGACGTGGATTTGGCCGGGCTCCGAGCGCAGGAGGAACGAATCGTAGCGCTTCGCGAGCCGCCCGAACTCGACGACGACCTGGGAAGACCACCCTTCGCGCGCGGGGACGACCTCGAACTGGATCGCGCGCTCGCGAAAGCGCACGTTCTCCTCGGCCGCGAGCCCCGAGATGTACGTGTTGATCGCGGAGCTCACGGGGCGGGGCTGGGCAAGGACGCCGTAGACGGACTCCTTGCCGTACATGAGGTACACGGTGTCGGCGAGGAAGTCCAGGATCGCGAGGTCGTGCTCGATGACGACGACCATCTTCGAGTGCGGGATCGCCTTGATCTGGCGCGCGACGTTGAGGCGCTGGTAGATGTCGAGGTACGAGGACGGTTCGTCGAAGAAGTAGATGTCCGCGTCCTTGAGCAGGGTCGCGGCGACGGCGACGCGCTGGAGCTCGCCGCCGGAGAGCTCGGGCGTCTCGCGCGAGAGCACGGGGACGAGGTCGAGGGCCGCGGCGACCTCGTCGAGCCGGCTGCGTTCGTCGACGCGCTCAAGGAGGTCGCGGACGCGCCCCTTGGCGACCTTGGGGAGCTTGTCAACGTACTGGGGCTTCACGGCCGGGCGGACTTTGCCATCGGCGACGCGCTTGAGGAAGTCGTGGAGCTCGGTGCCCGCGTACTCTTGGAGGATGGCGTCCCAGGCGGGCGGCGCCTCGAAGTTCCCGAGGTTGGGCCGCAGGTCGCCAGCCAAGATCGACATGGTCGTGGTCTTGCCGATCCCGTTCGGCCCCAGGAGCCCGACGACCTGGCCGGCTCGCGGCGTGGGGAGCCGGAAAACCCGGAACCCGTTCAGCGAGTACTGGTGGACGAGGTCCGTCTTGAGCTCGTCGGCCACATTGACGATTGAAATCGCGCCGAACGGGCACTTGTGGACGCAAATACCGCAGCCGATGCAGAGGGTCTCCGAGATGAGGGGCTTTCCGTCCGAGGGGCTCCAGCCGAAGACCTCGACGCCGTTCCTCACGGGCGGGCAGTAGGACTCGCACTCGTGGTTGCACTTGTGCGGCTGGCAGCGGTCGGGGTCGAGGACGGCAATTCGCATGGGGTGGAGCCCTCCCTTGGCAAGCGTCGCGCCTTACGGCCGGCAGGCCGTGCCAAAGGCGGCTGCCACAAAAGGCTTTCGAGGGGCCAGCGCGCGCGGGGGGGGCTGGCGAAGGGGGCCTAAGGCCGCCGCGGGTCCCGCCGAGCGGCGAGCACGAAGGCGCCAGCCAGGGCGGCGAAGGCCGCGCCCGCCTCGAGGCCCGGCAGGGACGCGGGCGGCGGCGCGGGCAGCGCGGCGACCTGGATCTCCAGCGAGGTCTCGCTCTTCACGGACTCGTTGTTGAGCGCCGAGGCCGTAAGGACGAGGGACGCGGGGCCGGCCGCCTGGTTGTTCTTGAGGATCACGACGACATTGACGACGCGCTCCTCGTAGGCCGGCAAGCTCAGCTGGACCGGGTCGGCCGACACGGACTGGAAGGAGGGGCCGATCCCCTGCACGAAGAGGTTCTCGCGGACGTTGCCCAGGTTCTTGACGAGGAGGCGCAGCGTGAGGGTCGCGCCGGGCTTCACGTCCGCGGTGAGGGGTGTGGCTTCGATCAGGATTTCCCGGTGCGAGAGGATCGTGATGTTCGAGGCCATCACGGTCGGCCGCGAGGGGTTCCCTTCGCTTGCGGCCACGATCTGGAAGTCGTAGCGGTCGGCTTGGGCCGCCGCAAGGGGCCGCACGAGGAGTGTGATCTGCCCGACCCCGAGGGGGCCGGCGGTCACGACCTCGCCGGGCACGAATTCGCTCGTCCAGCCCTGGGGCAGGTCGCTCACGGTGAGCGAGTACGAGTCGCGCACGTTCCCATTGTTGCGGACGTTGATGAGGAACGTCGCGGTCTCCGTGCTCGTCATGGGGCCCTGCGCGGCGTCGGCCGCCGCGACGAACGCGTAGACGGGCAGGACGAGAATGTTGACCGGCAAGGTGACCGAGACGCCGGGGTCCTGCGAGCGCAGCGTGACGGTGAAGAGCATGAGGAGGTTGCCCGCCGCCCGCGGGGGGACCTTGGCGCCAAGCTGGAATTCTTGGGAGCGGCCGGAGACCGTGGTGTCGAGCGCGAGGTCAGAAGCCGAGAGGCTCGCGTTCCAGTCCGAGAAGGCCGGCGCGATCGAGAGCGTCGCGTTATCGGGCCCGTTGCCGAAGTTGAAGGCGAGGAGGTTGAGGAGCACCGAGCCGCCGGGAGGGGCGGCGAACGAGGCCTCCCCGGAGAGCGAGACTTCGAAGCGCTGGGTGATCCGGACCGTGAGCGAGTTCGACGCCGCGCCGAGCCCGTCGTCGAGGGTGGCGACGAACCAAACGTCGCCCATCGACCAGGCCGGCGTGTCGTGCCCCGCGCGCAGGAACACCTCGACGGCCCCGTCGCTGAAGGGCGCGACCAGGAGCAAGGGCGACGTGTAGAGGACGGTGACTCCCACGGGGCCCGTGGCCGTGAAGAGGTAGGTCGCCGGGTAGTTGCCCTGGTTGTGGACAGTCAGGTTGACCGAGCGCGGCACGTCGGGGTCGAGCGAATAGGGGCCCACGGCCTGCACGTCGAGCGCGAGCTGGGCGTACTTGCCGGCCGTGATGTTCGCGAAGAACTTGAGGTGCGCCTCGGAGCCCTTCGGCCCGGTACGGATGTCGAGCTCGAGGGGGATCCGCGTGCCGTTGAGCACCGTCGTGGGCACCGTAAGCGCGAGCGGCACGGCCGTCGATGCCCCCCTTGCGATGATCCCGGGTTGGGCGAGGACGGACACGAGGATCAATGAGGGGTCGAATGTCGGGCTGACCGACACGTTGTCCGGGCCGTTGCCTTCGTTCCAGACGACGATTTCCGGCAAGTAGAGGTCCCCCGGCGTTGCCGTAAAGTTGAGCGCGCCGGAAAAGGCGACACCGTAAAACTGCGCTGCGCGGGTGACGGTCGGGACGAGGAAGTTGTTCGTGGGCTGCGCGGTCGAGGTCGCGCGCACCTGCACCCACGCCGGGTCGGCGGCCGACCAGCCCAAGGGGACCGTGACCGTGAGGTTCGCGGTGGCGCTTCCAAGAGGAGGCAGGGTGAGGGCTGAGCGGTCGAGGCCCCCCAGCGACTGGTTCACGCCTTCTACGGAGAGCGTCACGGCGTCACCAGCAACCGAAAACGTGGAGAACTCGATCGGGTAGGTTACGGAAGTCCCCGGCAGCGCCTGCCGCTCCGGCGATCCGAGCACCCTGCCGGAAAGGCCGAAGTTCACGCGCCCCGTGTCGATCGAGAAGGTCATGTGAGGCCCTCCTGCGGTAAGGACCGTCGAGATGTTGTAGATCCGAATCCCGGTCGCGTAGTTCCCGCCGTTCACATAGAGGTTCGAGTTCGGCGTGGAAGTCGGGGTGAAGCCCGTGGGGTTTCCGACCCAGATGTCGTTGGAGTACGTGCCGCCGCCGGAGGTCGAGTCAAGGTCTTGGGCCCCGACCTCCTCGACGTCGATGCCCTTGTGGTTCGTGTTCGCTTCGACCGTGTTCGAGCCGCGCTCCCAGGTGTTCGCCACGACGTTGCTGTCGACGTGGAGGATCAGGAGGCCGTTGTAGGGGACGCCGGTGTCGTAGCGCGCCGCGCCGTCCCATCGCATCTCGAGGAGGAAGTACTCGTTCGTGTAGTTCGTCGTGACCTTGACGGGGTTGTAGCGGGCCGTGTCGGTGGGCGGGTAGATCGTGTAGCCGTCGACGTTGAAGACGGGCTCGAAGGGCTCGATCCACCCTAGGTACTCCTTGGACCAGGCCGTGTAATGGTTGAGGTACCAAGAGCCGCCCGCCATCATGTCCCAGACCCCGACCCCGTCGTTGTTGTAGTAGACGTCGTAGAGGTCAGGCAGGTCGAGCGCAAGGTGGCCGAACTCGTGGATCCAGACTCCGAGGGCGTCGCCGCGGGGGTGGCCGAAGTCCGCGACCGTGGCGTAGGGCCCGATCCGCTTGCCGTCGAGGACGGGGCCGTAGATCACGCTCGAGTGCGACCAGATGCAGTTCGGGGCGCAGCCGGCGGCTTGGTCGCCGCCGCTGTGGAGGACGACGAGGTTGTCGACCCACCCGTCGCCGTTGTCGTCGAAGCCGCCGAAGTTGACCTGGGCGTCGGCGGCCCGCGCGGCGTCGGCGATCATCTGGCCCGTGTTGCTGTCGTAGTAGGCCTGCGTTTGGGGAAGCGTCACCCAGGTGGTGACCGTGGAGTAGACCGTGTAGTTCCCGAGGGAATTCTCGTAGAACCACGTGCGGGCCGACACGCGGGAGCTCCCGTTGTAGTTCAGCTGGTCGTCGTAGAACGTCTGGCCGTAGGTCGAGTGCGGGATATCGCTGAACTCCGCAAGGACGGTAATCGAGGTGTGGTCCCCGATCGCCTTGTCGTAGGCGAGGGGCTCCATGGCAAGCGTCCGGCGCGGCGCCGCGTAGGTGCTCCGGTGGGCGGCAAGCTCGGAGGGCTCGATAGTGACGCCGGGCATTGGAGGGACAAAGTAGGTGCCGGGATCCGCGAAAGGGGCCTCCGCCGTTGGGTCCGGCGTCGAAAGGGCTGCCGTTGGGAGCGTGGAGGCGATGAGCGCACCGCCAAGGAGCGCGGTCGCAAGCGTGAACATCACGACCGGCGCGGCCCGACTCTGATCGCCTCGGATGGAAAGACCCTCCAGCGCCAGGCTGCTGGACGAGGCCCCAGCCGGGCGACGTTATTTAAGCGTTCGGCCTTGGGCCCAGGCGAGGGCCAAGCGCCACCGCTTTCGCCCCTTCGAGGGCGCCTTCACATGCCCCAAAACCGGTTTTCCTTCCGCTTGACGCGCGTGATCTCCTCCAGGCACGCGGCCTCGTCCGCATTGAGTTCGAAGGCCCGCACGGCGCGGGCGTCGGTTTCGTTCATGTCGACAAAGAGGGTGTCGCCCTCGGCAAACTGGCGCCCGACGGTGACGTCGTCGACGGCGATCGCGACTTCGTCGCCGGGCCACGCCTCGGGGATCGTCTCCTCGCCGGTGCGGATCGACTTGAGGGGCCCCAGCATCCGGCCGTCGGCCCGCATGAGGCGCACGCCGGAGCGCAGGCGCCCCGCAAGCACGCGCACGCCGACGATCGCGGGCTTCGACACGCGGAATGTGTGGTCGGCAAGGACGAGGATTTTGGCCGGGAACACGACCTCGAGGCGCGCGCGCTCGACGGCCGCTTTCTTGCGCTCCGCCTGCCAGGCGACCAGGTCCTCGACGAGCTTGTAGATGACGTTGCCCTCGATCACGTGGACGTCGTGCGCCTGCAGGGCGTCTTTCGCGTCGGGGAGCACTTGGGTGGAAAAGGCGAGGATCGCGCGGTGCGCGGGGTCCCCGAGCGTTGAGGCCTCGACGAGGTCCTTGTGCGTGACGGCTCCGACGCGCGCGCTCTTCACCGGGATCTCGACCGCCTTGAGCTCGAAGGCGAGGCCCTCGAGGGACCCGATGGCGTCCGCGCGGATGTAGATCCCCTGCTCGGCGAGCTCGACCTTGACCGCCGATTCCTGGGCGACCTCGGCCTTTGCCTCCTCGATCTCTTCGGGCTTCGCGGCGCGGAAGGGCGCGCCGGGGATCACGCCCTCGACATCGGGGACGAACACGCGAATGCCGGAGGCGGCGGTTACGAAGTCGACGCTCTCGAAGCGCCGCTTGGGGTCACGGATCTCCTGGAGAGCGGCGGGCTTCTGGAGCCCCTTGACCCGGGCCTCGATGGCGCCTTCGAGCGCGCCGATCACGATGACGTCACCGCGACGCAGCGTCCCCTCGACGAGGATCGAGTCGAGGGCCGTGCCGATGCCTTTCTCGTGCTTGACCTCGAGAACGGTGCCGCGCGCGGGGCCGGCCTCGACCTTCAAAGCCTCCTCGAGGTAGCGCTGCGCGAGCCCCGAGAGCATGAGGATGAGGTCGGGGACCCCTTCGCCGGTCTTCGCAGAAAGCGGCACAAGCGCGATGGTCTTCGTGAAGTCCGAAACGCGGTCATAGCGGTCAGTGGGCAGGTCCATCTCGTGGAAGCGCTCGATGAGCTTGTAGATCCGGGTGTCCACAGCCTCCTGCACCTGCTCGAGCTGGTCCTTGAAGTGGAGCACGATGGGCTCGTCGGGGTGGTTGCGCCACCCGTGGACGGCGTCGACCTTGTTGAGGGCCACGACGAAGGGCGTTTTGGCTTGGCGGAGGATCTTGAGGGACTCGAGGGTCTGGGGCTTGAAGCCCTCGTTGATGTCGATGACGAGGACCGCGAGGTCGGCAAGCGCCCCGCCGCGCGAGCGCAGGTTCACGAAGGCTTGGTGGCCCGGCGTGTCGATGAAGAGGAGGCCGGGGATCGTGAGCTTGCGGCCCCCGAGGAGCGGCCCGCAGATCTTCTCGATCATCGAAAGGGGGACTTCCGTCGCGCCGATGTGCTGCGTGACGCCGCCGGGCTCGCGCTTGGCTAGCGTGGTCCCGCGGATCTTGTCAAGGAGTGTCGTCTTGCCGTGGTCGACGTGGCCAAGGACGGCGACGATGGGTTGGCGGAGGGCCATGGCGAATGCTCCTGGGGTCGCGGCTCCGAGTGCTCCCCGAACTGAACCACCTCAAGTGGGTGCCGCCAGAGCCCGCGCCCTGGGCAAAAAGGTTGTGGGGCCCGAGGCCGCTAACTGCCGGCGGGGACGCTCGGAG
>DATEUP010000299.1:0-2008 GCA_035283065.1 Thermoplasmatota archaeon
CCAAAGGGCATAGGCGCCACAAGCCGGTTCGCCCGCGGGCTCGGCCGAGGCCGAAGGTCGCTTCCGCCTCGCGTGGCGCCCGCGCGGCCCGTGCGCTTGCTTGGCCGAGGCGAGATGCAGTAGTGTCCAGCGCGCCGCCGCCGCGCTCGCGGCCAAGCCGGCGGCCCGCGCTGCGCCCGTAGCTCAATTGGATAGAGCACCAGACTACGGATCTGGGGGTTAGGGGTTCGACTCCCTTCGGGCGCGCCAATTTTCTCAACTGGTGGCGTCTCTGACCCGAGCCCCAAGTTTCATCCGGGTCGAAATACGGTCTGTTCGGCGCCTGAGCCTGTCCGGCTCGGCGGCGCAATGGGACGGTGTGCGCAAGCCGCGTGGACACGAGCCCCTGGGGGCTAGCCTTGCGGCGCCGCGCTAAATGGCCGGGCGCGGGTGGCGTTCGCCTTCTGCGGCGAGGGCTCTCCTCATGGCTTAGACGCTCGGCGGAACGTTCTGATTGAGGCGGAAGAGGTTTCCGGGGTCGTATTTGTTCTTGAGCTTAACCAGGCGCGCGTAAGTCTTTGGCCCGTAGGCCGCCTTGACGCGATCGGGGCCTTCGTCCGCCGCCTCGGCGAGGTAATTGACATAGACGCCGGAGGAGAACGGCTTGAGGCCGCGCCAGTAGCCCCGCACCCATTCGGTGTTCGCCCGGTTGTCTTGCGCCTTGGGCCAGATGCCGAGAATGAGCACGTTGTAGCGCGCGCTGCGGTGGGGAAACGCCGTGGCGTCGGGGGCGACGCGCCCGACCGCGCCCGCCATGTGCTCGATGCCGACGACGATCGAGGGCGCCGGGACCGTGGCGAAGCCGCCGACCAGCGCCTCGATCGCACCCTCGCTCAAGTCGGCCAGCGCGTCCGACTTCCAATAGTTCTGCCAGCCGAACGGAAAGGCCGCCTCGATCATCGACTGAAGGGCCAAGTAATCCATGGGCGCGATGGTATCGGCGACCGGCGGGCCGAAGGCGCGAAGCTCTTTGAGCGCCCGCTCGCCCGCTTCGAGGGGGCCGTTGTAGCAGACGGCGATGGCGAGCACCGGTGCGCCGTCGGCCGAGGTTAGGAGCACGGCCGTGACCGCGAGCTCGTCGGGCATCGCCGCCGCGAACTCGCGCAGCTGCGCGAGCGCCCGGCGCGCCTGGTCGAGCGGGTGGATCACCATGCCCGCCAAGACCTTGCCCACGGGATGCAGGCGGTACTCGAACGAGGTGACGACGCCGAAGTTGCCGCCGCCGCCGCGCAGGCCCCAGAACAGACCCGCGTGCCGCTCGGCATCGGCCGTGAGGAGGAGGCCTTCGGCGGTCACGATGTCGGCCGAGACCAGGTTATCGCAAGTGAGCCCATAGGTACCCTTGAGCCAGCCGATGCCGCCGCCCAAGGTAAGCCCGGCGATGCCGGTCGAGGGCACGGTGCCGCCCGTGGTCGCGAGACCGAAGCCTTGCGTCTCGCGGTCGAACTCGGCCCAGTTGACTCCCGGCTCGGCCCGCGCCGTGCGGGCGGCGGGGTCGACGCGGATCGCCTTCAGGCGGGAGAGATCGATCATCAGGCCGCCGTTGCACACCGCGTTGCCCGCGACGTTGTGACCGCCGCCCCTAACCGCGAGGAGCAGAGAGTGCCGCGCGGCGAATTCGACGCAGCGGCGCACGTCGGCCGCGCCGGCGCAGCGCGCGATCAGCGCGGGCCGCTTGTCGACCATGGCGTTCCAGATCTTGCGCGCGTCTTCGTAGCCGGGATCGCCTGCGAAGAGGAGTGGGCCTCTGAGGCCTGAGCGCAAGGCATTGAGCGCGGGCTCATCGAGGCCGCGCATCTCGCCCGCGGTCGTCGTAACTTGCACCCCGCCCAATCGATCCCCCTTAAGAAGCGCCTTGCCGCGCTAAGGACAGCTTGGGCCGAGTGTAGCGGATGGCGCGCGCCGGCGATAGCGGCCTTGCAGGCGGCCCGAAAGCGCTGGGCACTTGGGGCAACGGCCGCGTGCCCGG
>DATEUP010000300.1:0-13862 GCA_035283065.1 Thermoplasmatota archaeon
CGCCTCGACCCGGATCGTCGAGAGGCTCGGCGGCGAGCAGCCGCTCCTCGCGTACCTCTTCGACCCGATCCTGTCTCTCACGCCCACGGGGTTCGTCTCGCTCCTCATGCTCGGCGCGTCCACGCACCTGCGCTTCCAGGCCCCGATGGTCAACATCCTCTCGAAGTCCGACATCCTGAAGAGCGAAGACCTTGCCAAGATCGAGGAGTGGGCGGAGGAGCCCGAGCGCCTCATGTCCGCGCTCGACGAGGAGGTCGCTGAAGGCGCACAGAAGGTCCTCTCCATCGAGCTCCTGCGCGCGCTCGACTCCATGGGGATTTACCGGAGGCTCGTGCCGGCCTCGGCCAACGAGGTTCGGGGGCTCGAGGACCTCTACACGGCGGCCCAACTCGTGTACACGGGCGGCGAGGACCTGTCCCCCGATTAAGGCCGAAGCGCCGGCCGGCCGCTTTCGCGCCTTGAGGCGCACCCTTTAAGGCCGACTACAGGTCGTTTCCCCCCGGAGCCCTCGCTTGGCGCTCTTCGACCTTGACATGATCGCCTGGACGGCCGGCGTGGCCGCGCTGGCCGCCGCCCTCGGCTATGCGCTCTCCCACCGCAGCGAGATGCCCCTCCTTGCGGCCTACGTCGAACTCGTGCGGCCCTTCACACTCCTGGCCCCGGTGATCGCCGGGCTCTGCTTCGCCGTCATGGGCGAAGCCTCGACAGGCTGGGTCCACTGGAATCGGGACCCGTCCACGTTCATCCAGACCATGATCTGGGGGGTTGGCGCCCTCGTGCTCGTGAACGCCGCGTCGAACGCGCTCAACGCGGTCTACGACCTCGACATCGACCGCATCAACAAGCCCGAGCGCCCCCTGCCCCGGGGGTTAATCAACCCCCACGAGGCCACCACGGTCGCCTACCTTCTCTACTTCTTCACGTTCTTCCGCGCGAGCACCCTCTCGCCCTCCTTCGCGCTCTTCGTCTTCGCGATCATCCTGCTCACGATCATCTACAGCGCGCCCCCGCTCCGCACCAAGAAAATCTTCCTCGTCAACAACCTCACCATCGCCCTTGCGCGCGGCGTCTTCGGCGTCCTTGCCGGCTGGTCGATCTTCGGCGACCCCCTAAACCCCGCCCCGTGGGCCGTCGGCGCGATCCTCCTCGTGTTCCTTTTCGGAGCCGCCACGACGAAGGACTTCACCGACATCCCGGGCGACCAGGCGTTCGGCGTGAAGACGCTCCCCGTCGTGATCGGCGTCGAGCGCGCGGCCACGATCACGGCCTCGTTCTTCCTCCTGCCACTCCTCTTCATCCCCGTGCTCGTCTACTTCGGCCTCCTTTACGACAGCGCGAACTACCTCGTGCTCCTCGCGTTCTGGGGCGCCTACGTCCTGCTCCACACGAAGGAGTGGAGCCACGCGCGCGACCCGAAATTCGAGAACAACCCCATGTGGGCGCAGATGTACTTCCTCCTCATGGCCCTTGCAGTAGGCTTTACCGTAACCTATGTGGCCGGGTAGGGCTCGGGCGGAGGAGCCACCGCGGGCCTGCCGACAAACTAGATATAGGGTGCGCCACTCCAGCGCGCGAATGCCCGATTTTGCCCCGGAGAGCGTGCTCCTTGTGGGCGCCGTTTGCGCCGCAATCGCGGGGCTTGCGCTGCGGCGGCGGCTCCTTGACCTATCGGGCACGGCCGCCGCGGTCGGCGTGGGCCTCGTGATCGGCCTATTCGGCCACCCCGCGTGGCTCTTCGTCCTCCTCCTCTACATGGTCTCGAGCTTCGCGGCCACGAAATACCGCTTCGCGCGGAAGCTCGAGATGGGGGTCGCCGAGGGGAGGCGCGGCGAGCGCTCGTGGAGGAACGTGGCGGCCAACGGCGCGGTCCCGGCTGCGGTGGCCGCCGTCGCGGGCCTCTATCCGGAGGCGCTGCCCCCGGGGATTTCGGGCCTCGTCTTCCTCACGGCCATCGCCGTTGCGGCGGCCGACACGATGGCCTCGGAAATCGGCGTGCTCTCGAAGAACGCCGTGCTCATCACGCACCCCCACCGGCACGTCGAGGCCGGCACGAACGGCGGGGTGTCAAGGCTCGGGCACGGGGCGGCCGCCTTCGCCGGGGTCTACGTCGCCGTCACGGGGTACATCCTCTTCGGGCTCTTTGCGCCGGCCACGATCCACGCCGCGCCCCTCTTTGCCGCGGTGCCGGCGCTCCTCGGCTTCGTGGGCTGCCAAGTCGATTCGCTCATGGGCGCCACGCTCGAGATGGGCGGCCGCATGACCAAGGGCTGGGTGAACTTCCTCTCGATCGCGGCAAGCACGGCGCTCGCCTGGGGCGTCCTCCTACTTCTGCCGCCTTGAGCGCGAGCGCGCTAGGCCGCCGACGAGCGCGGCCGCCGCGACCACGCCGAGCGCAACAAGCGGCGCCTCAAAGCCGGGCGACTTCGGGGGCGCCGGGGTGCCGTTCACCGTCACGACGCGCGTCACGTTCGTTGAGGCCCCGTGCGGGTCGATGACCTGGAGCCGGATCGTCACGCTCTTGGGGTTCGGGTCGGGGTTCGCGATCCCCTGGACAAAAGTCCGGCCCTCCCCGAGCTCGACGTCGTCGGCGAACCACCGGAAGATGAGGCGGTCGGCGTCCGCCTTGTCCACGTCCGTGCCTTCAGCCTGGAATGTGATTCCCTCGCCCGGGCCCCAAGCCGAGAGGTCGAGCGGCGCGCGCATGACGACGCCGGAGGGCGCGTCGTTCGCGTTGCGGATGAACACGTGCACGAGAATCGTGCCCACACCCGCGTGGTTGTCCCTCGCGAACACCGTCATGTCGAACTGCTTGTCCTCCCCGTCTATGAGGTCGTTGTCGGGCGTGAGTTCGACGCTCCCTGTCGTCGAGTCGACCGTGAGGATCACCGAGTCTGAGGAGAATGTCACGGGGTCGCCGTCGGGGTCCGTCGCGTCGAAGACGAAGACAAAGGCCTCGTCCTCCGTGAGGTTGAGCGAGAAGACGGGCTCAAGGACCGGCGCGTCATTCACGTTCGTGACGTCGATGCGCACCGTAATCTCGTCGAAGAAGGTCGGCACGCCCGCGTCCGTCACGCGGATGTGCACGATGATGTAGCCTCGCGCCGCGTCGGCCTGGTTCGGCGTGAAGGTGACCTCGGCGGAGACGAAGTCGGGGTTCGCCGTGACACGGAATTTCGTCCCCTGGTCCGTTGAAAACGTGAGCGCGTCCGCCCAGCCGGCCGCCACATCGTCGTCGGCGGCGCGGATCGTCATGGGGAAGGACCGGCCCTGCGTGGCGCCGTCCACCCCCCGGAGCTCCACGGTCTTCGAGGAATCGATCGTGATGTCTTGCGTGACCGTCCCGACCTTCGTGAGGCGCGGCGGGTCGTTCGAGTTCAGCACGACGACGGACACAGAGACGCTGTCGTCGACGGTGCCCGCCGCCCCGTCCGTGATCGTGAACACCACGGTGATCGTCCCCACCTGGGCGTTCGTGGGGGTGAACTGGGTCGTGTTGAGCCGGCCGTCGACCGGGTCGGGCGTGAATGTGAGGAAGGTCTTGTCCGCGCCGAAGATGAGCCGGTCGCGCACGCCGATGTCCCAGTCCGGATCCGAGACGCGGAGGACGAGCCTGAAGAGCACGTCTTCCGTGGCGTAGAACACGAGGGGCGAGCCCACGGCAACGCCCCCGACCTCCACGAACCGCGGGTTGTCGTTCACGTTCGACACGGTGAGGGAGAAGGCCACGCTCCCGGTCGCAAGGCCCGGGTCGCTTACCGTCAGGACGAAGGCGTACGCCCCCACGTCCCCGTTCCCCGGCTGGAAGACGACCGTGCCGTTCGAGGCGTAGAATGTCGCGAAGGCCGGCAGCGAGGGCAGGGAGAACGTGTCCGCCTCAGGGCCGTCGGGGTCGATGACAGTCACGGCGAGCGTCAGCGTCGCTCCCTGGGCCATCGCGAAGGGGATCTCGGCTCCGAGGTTTGCGACCCCTCCGATCGTGGCGATCCTCGGCGCGTCGTTGACGGGCCGGACGACGATGTCGAAGTAGTTCGAAAGGGTCGCGTGGTCGTCGGCCGAGCGGCGCCCGTCAAGCCCGAGGTCGCGCGCCCGCACCTGGAGCATGACCGTGCCGTAGTAGTCCGTCGCTGTCGTGAGCTGGAGCAGCGTGCCCGTGAAGTTCACGAACATCCTCGCCGGCTGCTGGTTGTAGTTCAGGTCGAACCAGATCGAGCCGAGGTCGTGGTCGTCGGTGAAGAACGGCGCGAGGTCGATGATGTCCGTGCCGCTCGCGGGGTCATCCTCGTCCATCGCCGCGTCGGACACCGGAGAAACGCTGCGCGGCGCGAGGTCGTCGAAGTGCGAGAAGGCCGTGAAGTTGTAGCGCATGGAGCCTGGCACGGAGGAGGTCGGGTAAATCCCCGGGATGTCAATGAGCGAGGTGACGGTAACGGCCGCGTAGAGCGGCGTGCCGTTGACGAGCGTCGTGATGCTCACCGTGCTGCCCGGCACGGAGCTGTTCATCTGCACGTGCCAGTTGCCGAACCGGTCGGGGTAGAGGAGCCATAGGGTTGCGTACGAGAGCGTATCGCCGCCGGAGACGACCGACGGGGTTTGGGTCGTGTTCCAGAACTCCGACCATCCGGTGCCGCCGGAGGTGAACTGCACGCCGATCGAAACGAGGGAATAGTCGCCCATGCTCGGCGTGATCGGCACGTTCGGGGAGAGGTCGAAGACGTCCACGTAGTCGGTATTCTGCACGACCTCCTGGTTCGAGGGCATCGCACTCGGGTTGAACGGGTCGGCATTCGTGCGGTTGCCATTGTCATCAATCGAAGTGTCGCCGGTCACCGTGTAGTCGGAGACGTTCGTAATCGTGTAGTTGACCGTGCAGCAGCCGTTTCGGCGCGGCGAGTAAATGTAGAGAAAGTAGACGCCGTCCTCAAAGCCCGTGACCTTGACGTGGGTGTTGAGGCCCCACCCCTGGCTGATGTTCATGTAATTGTACGACACGGCGTGGCCGGCGTCGACGGTCCCGTCCGTGTTGTCCGGGTCGAACGTCGCAAAGGCGTACACGACGGCCCACAGGTGCTCACCCGACTGCTTCTGCACGTCGAATTCCACCACGTCGGCGGCCGATAGCGTCGTGTTGACAAGCGGGAACTTCCACCAGTCCACGTCGACCCGGCCGAAGGGGCCCGAGGCGGCGCCGTTCACGCTTTCGCCAGTCCACGAATCGGAACCATTCAGCCATCGCGCCTGGTTGATCGAGTTGTTGTCCGTGTCGGCAAGGGTCTGGCGGCCGCCGCCTTCGGCCATGATGTCCTCCCAAGATGGCACGTCGTCCGCGGGGCGGACCGCGCCCGCGGAAGCGGCCTTGAGAACCGCCTCTTGGGGCGTCGCGGCCGAAACGACCGCTTCGGAGGGGGGCGGCAGGAAAGCGGGTCGCGCCTCGATCGCCTCGGAGGCGGTGGGTTCGCCCGTGGGGGCGGCGGGGAGGGCCGGAGGCGAAGGGGGAGGCGCAACGCTCGCTGCGAGCGTTGCAAGAGCTTTGAGGCGTTGGGCCCCGAACAGAAAACCACCGCGGTTTGACTTTCGCGGCGCTATTTAAGCGATTGGTTTCTTGCCAGTCTTCTTTCCGCGCGATGCGAACGCTGGATCGGAAGCGGCGCGCACGAAGGGTGCTTTCGCTCACCCCCCCTCCCCGGTCAAATACCCTGGCGTGAGTCCTTCCGGTACGTGCCCCAACTCTTTGCCCTTGAGGACGCACTGAGCGCGTCGTATGTGCCGGCCACACTCCCGCACCGCGAGGAGAGCCGCGCGCGCCTCAACGGGCTCTTTGCAAGCGTCGTGCGCGCGCGCCTGCCCGCCCACGCGCTCATCACGGGGCCCGTGGGCTCGGGCAAGACGGCGCTTGCCCACCTCCTTGCGCGCGACCTCAAGGCGCGCGCGCAGGCCGAGGGTGTCGCGCTCGAGTGGGTCTACCTCAACTGCAGGCGCGAGTCGACCGACGCGGCGGTGTGGCTGAGGCTCCTTCGCGTCTTCGACGGCGCCTTCCCCGACCGCGGCTTCTCGAAGGCCGAGATGCTCGACGCCCTCGAGGGGCGCCTCAAGGAGCGGCGCGGCCACCTGCTCGTCGTGCTCGACGAGGCGGCCAACCTCCTCGCGCGGTCCTCGGACGTGCTCTACGACCTCACGCGCTCGCGCGAGACGGGGCTCGGGGGCTTTTCGTGCCTGCTCATCTCCCAGCGCTCCGTGCGCCACCTCATGGACCCCTCGACGCGGTCGTCCTTTGGCGCGGGGAACACGGTCGACCTCGCGCGCTACACGCGCGAGGAGCTGAGGGCGATCGTGCGCCAGCGCATCGACCTTGCGTTCCTGCCCGGGGCCTGCGACCGCGACCTCGACGAGGGGATCGCGCAGGCGGCGCGCGAGCTTGGCGACGCGCGCTTCGCGATCGAGCTCCTCCACACGGCCGGCAAAGCGGCGGAAGCAAGGGGCGCCCCCGCGGTGACGGCGGAGGACGTGCGGGCGGCGAAGGGCTGGACCTACCCCACGGTGTCGGACTCGCGCCTCGAGGAGCTCGACCTCCACCACCTCGCGCTCCTGCTTGCCGTCGCGAGGAAGCTCAAGCGCGGCGACGCCTTCTGCGGGGCCGACGAGGCGCGCTCGACCTACGAGGCCGTGTGCGAGGAGCTCGCGCGGACGCCGCGCTCGCGCGCGACCGTGCACCGGATGCTTAGGAACCTCGAGCTCAAGGGGTACCTCGACATCGTGGTGCCGGGCTCGGGGCGCGCGTCGATGATCTACCTCAACGACGCGCCGGCCGACCTGCTCGAGGGCCGGATCGCGCAGAAGGTCGCGCGGCAGGGCGCGAGGCTCGGGGCGGCGGCCTCTCCCTTGTAGCCGCCTTCTCGGAAACCGGGCGCAACCCTCAGCGCCGCTGCGTGGAGGCTGTCTCACGGGCGTCCCATCCGGGAAACCATCAAGTACGGGGCGTTCTGTTGAGCGTATGCGCCAGGGTTGCCAGGGGCGGGATTCGAACCCGCCGACTCGGTGTGACCCAAGTTCCTGATCTTCGGTCAGGTGTCATACCTGGCTAGACCACCCTGGCGCACATTTTCTTTCAACCCCTGGCGCATGGCCCATCGATGCGCCCGCCCCACTTGAATTCGAATCCGGGGTGGGCGAAAGCCCTCGCGGGGCAGTGGGGCATGCACGACGCGGCCGCCGGTGCAGGTCCTCTGGTTCGCGGGCCTCGTGCGCGGTGGTTGCGAAAACGTCGGCCAAATGACGGCGAGCGCCGCCGGTCTTGCAGCGCGCGCCTCCCCGAGGCTGGCCCAGGGTGATCATTTGGTCGCCTGTACGAGAATGTTTATCGGGCGGGTAAGGCACAGTGCCGGATTCGTGTGGGGAAAAGGAGCCGAACATGGCACCCAAAGCGGCCTTCGAGCCGCCGTTGGCGCGGCGGCGGCCTTCGCGCTCGCGTTCGTCCTCGTCCTCGGCGCCTCGCCCGGGCAGGCCGTGAGCCTCCAGGCGCGGACACAGGTGCGCGACGCGGACTTCCTCGTTGCGGGGGGGCCCTCCGACCTCCTGCCGACTTCCATGGCGCTCGGCCTGTTCAACGACGACAGCCGGAGCGACCTCGTGGTCTGCTCGGCCTCGAACAACACGTGCTGGCTCTTCTACGGGACCGGCGCGGTTGGCGGCGGGGTTGCCCTTGGCCCCCCTGATGTGATTTTCGTCGGCCCCTACGGCGAATTTGGCGCCTCCGCGACGTTCGTCGGCGACCTCAACGGGGACGGCTTCGAGGAGCTTGCCGTGGGCGCGCCGAACGGGACCGGCGTCGGCGGTGTGCTGGCAGGCGGGAGCCTCTGGATCTTCTTCGGCCGCCCGGGCGAGTTTAGCGGCCAGGTCGGCTACTACGACGCGAACACGACGGTCTTCGGCACGCAAGCCGGCGGCCGCCTCGGGTTTTCCGCGGCCCCCGCCGGCGACGTCGACCGCGACGGGTACGGCGACTTATGGGTCGGCGCGCCCGGCCGCTCCGAGGGCGCCTCGGGCGCCGGGGCCGTCTTCCTCGTGCCCGGCCGAGCGTCGTGGCCGACCGAGCTCAACGACAGCTCGGCCGCCGAGCGGCTCCTCGGCGCGGCCCCGGGGGGCGCGTTCGGCCGCGTCCTCCTCGGCCGCGTGGACCTCAACAACGACAGCCGCCCGGACCTCCTTGTCGGTTCGACAAAGTACCCCGACCGCTCGGGGACGGCCGTGGGCGCCGCCTTCGCGTTCCTCTCGCCCTTCGGCCTTTCCGGCGAGACGAAGAACACGACGCGCGCCAACGTGACGTTCTGGGGCAACACGCTCGTCCCCACGCTCGGTGCCTCCCTCGCGTTTGCGCCCGATTTCCTCGTCGAGGGCGGGCGCAACGTGTTCATCGGCGCGCCCGTCTACGCGAACAACACCTCGACGGGCGGCTCGGTCTACATCTACCGCGGGATGAACTGGGCCTGTTGCCAGCAGCAGAACACTTGGGATGCGGCGGGGCTCCTCTACACGATCGAGGCCGGCGACCAGGCGGGGTCCTCGATCGCGGCCGGCGGGGACATCGACCACGACGGCAGGCCCGACCTCGTGGTCGGCGCGCCAAACGCCGACGTGTCGGGCGCCGCGGACGCCGGGCGCGTGTACATCCTCTACGGGAAGGACGTTTCCCGCCAGCCGCTCCTCCTCGACAACCGGTCGGAGGGGATCGAAGGCCGCGCGAACCGGACGCTCCTTGGCAACCTCGTGGTCCTCGGGGACTTCACCGGCGACGGCTGGGCCGACATCGTTGCGGGCGCCCCCGGCGACCCCGTGCGGAGCGCCCTTGGAGGCGCCGCCTACGGGTTCATCGGGCGCCCGCGCAACCGGCCGCCCCAGGTCGCGATCAAGGTGGCCGGCAACTACACGGAGGGCGAATTCCTGACTCTCAAGGCGAGCCTCTTCGACCCCGACGACGACCGGCTCACGTTCTGGTGGGAAATCCCCGGCGCGGACCCCTTCCTGAACCAGACCACTGTGCCCGTGATCTATCCGGACGAGGGCGTCTTCGAGATTACGCTCACGGTTTCGGACGGGACGCTCGTGAACCGGACGACGATCCAACTCGTCATCAACAACTCAGCCCCCGAATGCGACCTCGCTCTCCTGGGCGAGGCGATCGAAGGGCAACCGACCCAGGTCCTCCTCAACGTCTCGGACAAGGGGTTCTACGACACCCTCTCGATGGCCTGGCAGGGCCCCTACGGCATGCTCCATGCCAACCTCTCGGCGACCTACCGGCCGACCCGCGGCGGAATTTTCACAGTCAACGTGACCGTGACTGACGAAGACGGCGCGGCGGGGTTCTGCCAACTCGTCGTCCCGATCACGAACGTGGCCCCCGAGGTGACCCTCATCGGCCCGAGCCTCCTTTATGAGGGGGACACGGCGCTCTTCACCGCGACGGTCCGCGACCCGGGCGCCGACGACCAGTTCGGGTTTGCCTGGAGCGGGCCCGAGGGCGTGGGCTTCGAGCCCTCTCTGGTCTTCGAGGCCAAGCGCCCGGGCGAGTATATTGTGAGCCTTGCGGTCACCGACCTCGACGGGGGTGTGACCTTCGTCAACACCACGGTGAGGGTCGTGGACCTGCCGCCAGACGGCACGCTCCTCCCGCCAGGGACGATCATGGAGGGCGAGGGCGTCAACCTCACCGTGAAGCAGTACACGGGCTTTTCCTACGACCCGCTCACGGTCTCGTGGTTCGTCTGCCTCCAGGGGTACGCCGAGGGGATGGTCTACCGGATCCCGCGGGCGCCTCCGGGCGAGCACTGCGTCGAGGTGCTCGTCTTCGACGACGACGGGTCATCGAGCTCCCAGTCGCTTTTGCTCTCGGTCGCGAACCGCGCGCCGGTCTCGAGCGTGCGCCCTCTCCAGAGCCAGCCCTACCTCGAGGGGCAGCCGCTCGGCTACGAGGCCGTCGTAGGCTCGTGGGAGACGACGCCGGTGGGATCGATCGAGTTCCTGTGGTACCTCGACGGCATCTTCCAGGGGGACGGTCGGCGCATCGAGTTCACGGCGCCCTTCGGCAGCCACACGCTGCGCCTTCGCGCCACGGACGACGACGGGGCATCAACCTCGATCAACATCTCCGTGACCGTCGAAAACCTCCCGCCAACCGTGATTATCCAGGGCCCGGAGGCCCTGGCGCCGGGCGCCCTCGGCGTCTTCCACGCGGAGGCGCGCGACGCCTCGGGCAAGGCCGTCCGCCTCATGTGGGATGTCGATGGCGTGCAGATGAGCGCGGGCGCAGACTTCGAGTGGACGACCAAAGTGCCCGGCACGCACATCGTCCGAGTCACGGCCGACGACGGCGGCGGGGGCGTCTCGGTCGCGCAGGTCCACGTCACGGTGACGCCGCCGGCCTCGATCGGCGCGGGGATCGACCTCCGGTGGGTCGCGATTGTCATGGGTGCCGCAGCCGCCTTCGCGGCCGGGCTCCTGCTCGGCGGCCACATTGTCGCGCGGATCCGAGACCGGCGGCGCGAGGACTGAGGGGCGCCCTACCGCCTTCGGACGGGGATTTCGATCTTCGCTGTAAGCTCGGTCCGGCCGCCCACGACCTTGGGCTTCTTCGTGTAGAGCTCCATTGGCGCCCCCGCAGGGACGTAGCCGTTCGCCTGGATCCACGCGTGGACCTCCGTGTAGACCCGGGAAATGTCGCTCGTGGGGCCGCGGAACTTCACCGTGGCCATGTCCGTCTCGGGAAGCGCCTTCACGCGGATTTCTCCTTCGGGGGTCGCGGGGCCCCTCACAGGGAGCGCGACCTCGCTGCGCAGCCGTTCCTCGGGCACTTTCTTGGGGTCGTCGGGGTAGATCCCCATGGGGCGCATCGCGGGCCGGAGTTTGTGGGCCTTCGCATAGCCGTAGAGCTTGCCGATGTCTTCCTCCCAGGGGATCGAGGAGAAACTCCCCCGGTGCTCGATGTAGGCGACCTGCATCGCCTTCGTGTGCGTCAGTTTGACCTTCGTCAAGGGGTCACCGGCGGCGCATCCGCGGGGGGGCCGATGAAGCGGCGGTCTTGATTGTATCGACGTCGGCGAGGACCCCGCAACGCCGCCTCAGGACCTCCCGCACGATCATCCCCTTGCTCAGCGAGAAAGTAGATGACTCGTTGAGGCACTCGCGGGGAGTCGGTGGGACGGCGCCGGGAACGGTCCACATCGGCTGCAGCGGCTGGTCGTACGACGACTGGAAGGGGATCTTCTACCCGGAGAGCGTCCGCTCGATGCTCCAGGAATACGTGAAGGTTTTCGGCACGGCGGAGATCAACGCCTCGTTCTACCGGCTGCCCGACCCGGGCACCGTGCAGGGCTGGGCCCGCTACACGCCGGGGGGCTTCAAGCTCGCGGCCAAAGTACCGCAGACAGTCACGCATGCGAAAAAGCTGAGGGGCGCGGGGGCAGACCTCAAGGCCTTCGTCGAGCGCATGGAGCCCGTGAAGGCGGCGGGCAAGCTCGGCCCGCTCCTCTTCCAGCTTCCCCCCTTCCTGCACTTCGACCGCACGGTGGTCAAGGACCTCCTCGCCGACCTGCCGAGGGGCTACGCCTTCGCTCTCGAACCCCGCGAACCGTCGTGGCTCGCGCCGGAGGCCGTGCGGACCCTTGCGGACGGAAACGTGTGCCTCGTCTCCGTCGACGAGCCGCTGCTCCCCCCCGACGTGCACATCACTGCGGACTTCGCGTACTTCCGATGGCACGGCCACGGCAAGCGGCCTTGGTACAACTACGACTACTCGCGCCCCGAGCTCGAGCCGTGGGTGCCGCGGATCCGCGCGGCGCTCGAGAAGGTCCCAACGGTTTTTGGCTACTTCAACAACCACTACCACGGCTTCGGGCCCAAGAACGCCCTGCAGATGACCGAAATGGTCGGGGCGCTCACGCCCGCGCAAAAGGAGAAGCTCGCGAAGCTCGAGCGCGGCGGCGAGGGGGGCGCGCGGCGCCAGACGCTCGACGCCTTCGTGCCGGGCGAGGGGCCGGCCGCGCGCGAGGTCGAGGTCCTCGTGAGCCGCCTCACCGACCAGGCGCGCATCGACCGCGCGAAGGACATCGCGCCGCGCGAGCTGGCCCTCTCGAAGGTCGAAGCGAATTTCGTGCGGGCCGATGTGCACGGCACGCGCGTCGTGCTCGACCTCGCGGAGCAGGAGGTCAGGCACAACTGCCCGGATTACCTGCGGGGAATCAAAGAGAAGCGCGTCTGCAAGCACATCGTGCGGCTCCTCCTAGCGCTCCCTCCGCAGATCGCGCGCGAGTTTGCCGACGACCTCGGCCGCTCGAGGGCCCAATGGACGTTCGAGGGGTATTGGGACCGCGGGCTCTAGGCCCTGCGACCCCGCGCGGGCTTGGGCTCATTTCTTCTTTGCGAGGTCCGTGTGGTACACGAACGCGACCATGACATTCGCGCGGTACGCGACGATCTGGTCGTTCTTCACGACCGCCGAGAACCCCTCGACGTGCACCCCGGTGATGTCCCGCACCGTCTTGCGCGCTTCGGCGACCGCGCTCTTCACCGCATCCTCGAAGCCCACCTTGGACTCCCCGATGAGCTCGATGATGTCGACCGTCGACACGTTTGCAACCCCCTTACTTGCGGTGAACCAGGAAGGCGATCTTCACGTTCGCGCGGTACGCGGCGATCTTGTCGTTCTTGATGACGGCGTTGAAGCCCTTCACGTCGATCCCGCGGATGTCGCGCACGGTCTTTTTCGCTTCGTCGAGGGCGTTTTTCACGGCCTCTTCGAAGCCCTTTCGGGACTCTCCCACCAGCTCGATCACTTTGACGACGGGCATGCTGACCAACCTGCTCGGGGATCGGCCACGCGGCTCAAGAACGTTTGCCCCTTGTCGGCTCGGTCGCCGCGACCGGGCGCTCACAGGCCCGGGCGCGTGACGGCCTTCAGGAGGTCGGCCTTCGTGATGATCCCGAGGGGCCGGCCGTTCTTCGTCACGAGGACCGCCGATTCGGTTTGGAGGAGCGCCGCGGCCGCGTGGAGCGGAGTCCGCTCATCGAGCTGGGGGAAGGGCTCCGCAAGGATGTCGGAGACGCGCAGGCGCGCAAGGGCCTCCGGCGGGCGCTCGATCGCGAGTTCGTGGCTGATCGTCCGCTCGGTCAGCGAGCCCACCTGGACCTCGCCCTCGAAGATCGGCAACTGGGAGATCTGGTGGCGCCGCATGAGCCCTACGGCGTCGGAGATCTTCTCCGTGCGCGTCGCCGTCACCAGGCGCCTCGAGCAGACCTCACCGAGCGTGAGTTCGGGGCGCACCTTGCGCGTCTCGCGGTCGAGGGCCTCGAAGATCCGCTTGACATGGAGGTACGAGGGCTCCGTGCGCCCGTTCTCGATCTTCGCGATCAGGGACTGGCTCACCCCCGCGAGCTTGGCCACTTGGGCCTGCGTGAGGCCGAGTTGCCGCCGGATTTTCTTGACGTCTTCAAGCGGAGGAATCGACACGCGACTCACCATTACGATCGGAATTGCCAGGGGCGCGGGACGAAGTCGCCCTATTTAGACCCAACGGCCGGCAGCCACCTTTCGTGCGAGAATCTGGCGAAATCCGGGGCGAGATGACCTCATTCTGAGGAGAATTAGCCCCGGCGCCGCCGGCCCTTCGGTCGGCGGCCCGGGCGGGGCCGGGCCGCACGGAGCCCCCACGTCACGGCGCCCGTTTGGGCGTCCGGCTTGAGGCCCGGGACCCGGCGGGAAAGGTCTCGGGCAAACGCGGGCGAGCGGAGGGCTTCGAGGAACGCCCGCACGGGCGCGGCCGAGAGCCGGTCGCGGCGGACGACGAAGTCGAAGGACTCCTCGGCGACCGGAA
>DATEUP010000301.1:0-6188 GCA_035283065.1 Thermoplasmatota archaeon
CGTCGACCAGCTGCCCGCCGAGCGGGCGAAGCGCAAGGCGGCCGCGGACCTCCTCAAGGGGCCTCGCGAGGGCGAGGGCGAACTCGCGATCCACCCCGAGGAGCTCGTGCCCCTCGAAGTCGAATCAGTCGAATTCCTCGAGGCGGGTGTCCGCGGCGAGGGTGTGTGCCAGAGGTGCCGGAAGACGAGCTACTTCACGCGGCTCCTTGAGGATGGGCGGATCCTCTTCTGCTGCTCGCGCGGCCACCAGATGGTTGCGCCCGCCGCGGCCGTCTGAGGGCCGCGGTTTCCAGTTGGCCGCGAGGCTGAACGGCACGCCGAAGGACGCACAGGCCGCTTCGAGGGCGCGCAGGAGCTCGTCGGTCTTCTGCGCCCGCTGCGCGGGCGCGATTGGACACGTCCTGTCGATGAGGGCCGAAAGCTTGCCGGCCCGCGTGTGGAGCGAGTCGGCCATGACCTCGGCGGCTCCCGCCGACGCTGCAAGGCGCGCGAGCTCGGAAAGGGCCCCCGGCGTGGACTCCGGGAAGATGGGCCCGGCAAAAACGTAGGCGCGCACGCCGGCCTGCGTGACCTCCTGCAGAGCTCTGAAGCGCGCGCCAACCGGCGGACACGACGGCTCCCACAACTTGCGCTCCGCCTCGGACCCCGTCGCGATCGAGAAGCCCACCTCGGCCTCCGGGATCGTGGCGAGGACATCGAGGTCGCGCGTGACGAGCGGCGACTTCGTGAGGACCGAGACGGGCCAGCCGGCGCGCGCGATCACCTCGAGGCAGCGCCTTGTGACTTCGAGCGCCTTTTCGACGGGCTGGTAGGGGTCGGTCACCGTCGAGATGCCGATCACGCCGCGGCGCTTGCGCTTGAGCTCGCGCGCGAGGAGCGCGGGGGCCGCGCGCTTCACGAAGACGGTCTCGGCCCACGTCTCCCGCTCGACGCGGACGACATCGGGCGCGTAGCAGTAGAGGCAGTCGAAGGCGCAGCCGCGGTAGGGGTTAAGGGCCCAGTCGTATCCGGCAAGCAGCGAGGGCGCGAGCGCCTCCCGCGCCTGGACCTCAACGATGCGCAAGGCCGGCCTTCCCCCCCGCCTCCTTGCGCGTGTCAAGCGCGTAGACGTCGAGGCGCCGCTGCACCTTGAGGTCGGTGAGCACTTGGCTCTCTTGGATCCAGCGGGCCACGGGGATCGCCATGACCTCGCCCACGCGCGCGAGGGCCCCTTCGAGCGTGTCGAAATGGCGCGGCTCCTCCTTGAGCGCCCGGCGCACGTGCTCGCGCACATTCCAGACGCCGACCGGCATCACGTACCCGGGGTGCGTTTCGCGCAGGATTACGACGCCTGCTTGCCGCCCCTCCGCCGTCAGCCTTTCGTTCACGGCGAGGCGCGCGGCGTAGTAGCACCCGCCGATCGACGCGTAGGCCTTGCGGCCCTTGTAGAACTCCGCGTCCCCCATGACGACGACCTCCGCGCCGAAGGGGTTCCAGGTCGTCGAGGGGTACCAGGCCTCGATGAGCTCGTAGCGCCAGGCCGTCGGCATCATGAGGATGACCCAGCGCGTGTCGAGGTCGTAAGTCTCGAAGATCCGGAAGTCGTCGACCGTGGGCGCGGCCTTCGTCTTCTCCATGAGCCGCTCGCCGAGCATCGAGTCGACGGCCGTGATCGACCACCTTGTGGGCACGAACCGGCGGCGCCGCTTGTCCCCGAAGGCGCCCACCGAGAAGGCGCGCTGGAGCTGCGAGACGAGCGTCCCGTCCCGGAAGAGTTCGCCTACGGCGTCGCGCGCCGGCGCGTCCGTGTCGTAGAACTTCTTCTCGAGGCGCGCGTCGAGGGGCACGTTCTCGACCTCGATCCCCGCGAGGGGTGCCGAAGGCCCGAACGGCTGGACCTCGTCGTCGAGCACGACGCGGCCCGTCGGCCGCTTCCGGAACGCGGCGTCCACGACCGCCGGGCGGGCGGCGAGCGCAAGCTCGCGCGTGCGCTCGACGACCTTGTCGCGCGCTTCGACGTCGTGCACGTCGACAAAGTGCATCCCGCGCACGAGTTGGGAGCGGAACTCGAGGATCTCGGGGATCGTGCGGCCGACCCAGAGCTCGGGCGTGTCGAGGATCGAGGTGTCGCCGGTCACCGGGGGGATGAGGGGCCCTACGGCCACCCGCGGGTACCCCGTCCGCCCGACAAAGACCGACGGCGGCGAGGACCCCTCGAGCTCGAGCCCACCGCCGATCAGCGAGGTCGTCTTCATCGAGGCGTACGCGCGCATCATCACGGGGCAGGCGGCCTTGCCGCACAGGAGCTTCGCGCCCCGGCACTGGATGCAGAGCTCCGCCGGGATCCCGTGCGGCGCGACAAAGAGGTCGCTCGGGATGAGCCCCGCGGGGGCAAACTCCGGGTCGAAGAGGGCCACAGGCTCGCCTCAGAGGCGGGGGGCAGATAAGGCTTCCAGGGGGTGGCGCGAGCGCCCTCTCCACGGCCCCTGGAGGCACCCGCCCCGGCCGCGGAATGCGAAGTCGGGGGTGGGCGCTACCCACTTGTGAAATCGGTGCGCGCCGACATGTGAAGGACGAGCCCTATGATCGCAAGGACGAGCCCGACCGGCCCCACGAGGATGATCCCCGGGAAGCTGCTCCCGACGAGCCCCAAGACGGCGCCCGCCGTCCCCATGCTGTAGTTCTTGCGCTGGAAATCCGCCATCATCGCAATGGCGCAGCCGATGATCCCGAGGATCGGGAACACGATGAGGATGGCCATGATGCCGCCGGTGAGCCCCCAGAAACCCATTCCCATCCCGCCCAGGAAGGAGCCTATCGTGACCAGATAGATCAGGAACAGGAGGTCGCGGACGAGACAGAGCACCCACATGACGCCCGCGACCGTTGACTTCGAGTAGTCTGGCTGCGGCGCGTAAATGGGCGCGTAGTAGGCGGGGACATAGTAGCCCGGGGGCGGTCCGTACGGGCCGGGGTAGCCGTAGCCCGCGGGTTGGGCGTACGGCTGGGGCTGGCCCGGGTACCCGTAGTAGGGCTGCTGCGGGGGCTGCTGCTGGGGGGGCGGCTGCTGGTATTGCGGAGGTTGCTGGGCGTAGGCGTAGGGCTGCGTGCGAGGATCGGGGTACGTGGACATGGGGAGCCCTCCACCCGGCGAGCCATTGGCACGGCGGGGATATAGATTGCCCCGCGCGCCTCATCGCGGCTTTTCCGCCATCCAGCCGAAGACGGGGCGGAGCCCCGAGGACAGCCGTCTATCAGCCAGAAAAAGAAGAGGCGCCGGGGCGTTCGCCCCGGCGGAAGAGGAATTCGCGGCCGTCGCTTCAACCCGCAGCCGGGGCGGTGGGCGCGGCGCCCTTGAGCGCCTTCCAGCCGAGGAAGCCGCCCACGAGGAGGAGCAAACCGCCAATGATTGCCAGGTATGTCCCGATCCCGGTCTGAATCACTCCAGCCGAGAGCGAGACGAGGGGCCCAAGCTGCAGGATGAAGAGAACGCCCATGAGCAAGGTAAGCACACCCATCACCATCCCAATCATGGCCATCATCGGTTTCTTCATGAGCATCATTACAAGCCCGACAAGGCCGAAGACCAGGGCAAGGATTCCGCCAAACGACACGACGGGCCCCACGAGCGCTGCAAGCGCGGGAATCATGGCCATCGTCGACCCGATCTGGAGTGCATTGGCACCAACGCACATTGACGGTATCGGCGGCATAGCCGGCGTGCACGACTGAATCCACGGGAGAAATGCCGAGACGAGTGCCAGCACACCTCCCACGACGCCAAGAATCATAGGCATCTTGTATTTGCTCATGTCCGGACCTGCGCCGGTCGCCGCCACTCCTGCCCCCGCTACCATCGGTGCACCTGCTGGTGTTGCCATTCGAATTCCTTCCAGTAGACGGCTCTGAAGAACCGCCCCCGGGCAAGCAAGTTGCAGGAAACATATTTAATGCCTTTGCGGGGCGCGCGACGCCGCCTGAGGCGCAAATCGAGGCCTCCCCCGCCGCGCGACAGGCATGGATTCTGGCCAAGGGAAGGCTCGCTGGCAACGAATCCTCAGCCGCCTGCACCAGGGTCGACATCGGTCGCCAAGTGCCGGGGAACATCGGTCTGGCCCCACGTCGCGCCGCCAGGCTTGCGGGCCCGACGTAATCCCCGTCCGCTCTCTAGATCTGAGAAAAAGAAAAGGCCGGGGCCTTGCGGCCCCGGTGAAGAACAAGGTGCCTGGCCTACGCCGCGAATTCCTTTTTCGAGATCGCGAGCAGGATGAACCCGATCAGCCCGAAGAGCAGGTGCAGCCCCACAAAGGCCAGGATCCCGCCGATGAGCGCCAGCGCCCACTTCTTCCGCATGAAGCAGAAGGCGGCCGCCATCGCGCACCCGACAATCCCGATGATCCCCATCACGAGGAGGATCGTGATGATCCCCGAAAGGAACCCCATCATCCCGAGTCCGGCCGGGTCGATGAGGCCTCCCGAGGCGTTGATCAGCTGGTAGGCGGCCAGCCACCCCGTGAACTGCCAAATTCCAATCAGCAGGGCTAGGATGTACATGACCCCGGCGATCATCGGTTTGGCGGTCTTCTCGACCGGTGGTACCCCCATCGGTGCGGGCATCATTCCAGGCGCAGGCATTGGCATTGCAGGTGCAGCTATACTTTCCACCCCGTCCGAACAATGCGGATTCGCGGTATAAAAAGACGACGAAAGGGCAAAACTGGAGCCCCTTTGGCCAATTCCGGGCCCGTGCAAAGGGACGTGGCGCGGGGAATCGGACGCTCAAAAGCCGCCCTTTGGGTCTGCCGAGATTCGACAAGCGTTGGCGAGTCTCGCGGCCGAGCCAGTAGGGTTGCCAGGCGCCAGCGGAAGGGCCCTCTCCGGGAGCCGATCGCCTCAGCGCGGCTGCTCGGTCTCGCCGGCCCCCGCCTCGCTCTCGCCGAGCCGCTCGACGAGCGACTTCCCCTGGATCTCGTGCTTCTTGGCCTCGTCATAGAGCTGCTCGATCTTGACGTCCGAGTAGCGCTCGACGATCATGGACACAAGCGTGTGGTTGAACTCCGCAAGGAGCCCCGTGACCGCCTTGATCACGGACGAGGCGGCGAAGAACTCGATCGTGTTGTCCTCGCGCACGGCCGCGCGGATCACGATCTTGTAGCCCTTCACCTTCGTCTCGCCGTAGAACCAGGCTTCGCCCGCGAAGGGGTTGTAGGACACGAACTCCCGGACCATGTGCACGTCGTGCGAGAGCACGACGCCCTTGCACACGTCGAAGATGTCCTTGTGCTTCACGTACGGCGGCAGCTTCGTGATCGAGTAGACCTTCGAGTCTTTCTCCTGGAGCTCGTTCTCGATGAGCCGCTTCAGCATCGCCGTGTTCGCGTGCTCCTTCGTGAAGAAGAGCGGGCAGACGACCTCGGCCTTGCGCGTCTTCATCGTGACCGACTGCAGGACGCCCTTGTAGTCGCGGAAGCGCACGATCCCGTCGATGTTCGTCTCCGTGCAGATCTGCGGGTCGAAGTAGAACGCGACCGAGGACTTCTCGCCGGGGTTCAGCACGTTCAGCATGACGCGCGCGCCGCTCGTCTTGTAGCTTGCCGGCTCGATGCGCTGGAGGCGCAGGACGTCCTCGTTGTAGTCGATGTCGAGCGTGACCTTCGTGATCACGGCCTCCGTGTCGTTCTTGATGCCGACCTTGAGGCGCACGAAGCCCTGGAAGAACTCGAGCTGCGAGAGGACCTTCACGTCCTTCGTGGTCGTGGCGGCAAGCACGTCCTGCCGCGTCACGCCCTGTGTGAGCGCGAGGACTGGCCCCACGTACTGGTCGATCTTCTCAAACCGGTTCTGCTGGCCGTCCCAGTTCTCGATAATGCCGGCGTAGCCGTAGGCCATCTTCTCGATGGCCGTTTGCATCGTCTCCTGGAGCTCCTTGTCCGGCTCGCCGAAGGTGATGACGGCCATGTACACGTTGCTGCCGCGCTCGATGAGGATCTGGTTCTCGCCGTACCCCATCTTGTTGAGCTCGCCCTCGGCCGAGAACGAGTCCTTGATGAACTGCGTGACGGCGGTGAACATCGACGAGACGAGCTCGGGGTCGCCAAGCTGCTGCTGGCCGATGTCCGTCTTCGAGTAGATCATGCGGCCGTCCTGGTAGATCACGAAAAGGCCTTCGATGACATAGGTGGCGCCCTTCGAGGGCTTGGGGGGGGCGA
>DATEUP010000302.1:0-2149 GCA_035283065.1 Thermoplasmatota archaeon
TCGGCCTCTTCTGCGAGGCGGCTCCGCAGACCGACTTCGAGAAGGCGAGCCAGCTTGCCTGCGGCTTCAAGGTCTACCTCGGCCCCACGACCGGCGAGCGGGGGTTCCGCTCCCTCGAGGAGTCGCGCCCCGTCGTCGGCGCGGCCCTCCAGAGCGGGAGGCCCGTGTCCGTCCACGCCGAGGACCCCTCGCTCCTCGTCTCGCGGCGCGGCGGCGCGACGGGCCTTGCCGACCACGCTGGCGACCGGCCCGCGGACGCCGAGTCCAACGCGATCTCGTGGCTTTCCGAAAACTTCGACACGCGCGGGATGAACATCGCGCACGTCTCGTCGGCGGCAGGCCTCGCGGCGGCCGAGGCGAGCCACTTCCTCGGCACCCTCGAAGCCACGCCCCACCACATGCTGCTCGACGTCGAGGTGACGGGGCTTGCAAGGCCTTCCCACGGGAAGGTGAATCCCCCCCTGCGCTCGAAGGCCGACCGAGAGGCGGTGATGGCGGCCGTCCGCTCGGGCAAGGCCGCGATCATGGCGACCGACCACGCGCCCCACACGCAGGAGGAGAAGGCGGCCGAGTTCGCGAAGGCACCCTCGGGCGTTCCGGGCGTCGAGACCATGCTCCCGCTCATGATGGCCCTCGGCTTTTACCGCCAGCTCGACATGCAGCGCGTCGTCGACGCCTGCTGCCGGCTGCCCGCCGAACGCTACGGCCTCCCCAAGGGCAAGATCGCCGAAGGGTACGACGCCGACTTCGCGGTCTTCGACCCCCGTGATGTCAAGCGCGTCCGCCCGGAGGCCCTCCACTCGAAGTGCGGGTGGTCGCCCTTCGGCGGGCTCTTCGCGGTATTCCCCGTCGCCGTGTTCTTGCGCGGAGACGAGATCATGGGCGATGGGCAGATCCGGCCGGCCAGGCCGCCGGGCCAGCTCCTTCGGCCCGCGGCGCCCTCGGCCCCGGAAGAGGGCGAGCCGGCTGAGCCCGACGCACATTCGGAGGAATAGCCCCGCGGGAGGCCCCCGCCCGCGCTCAGGCCAGCTTGTGCATCGCCTTGAGGTCCGAGGCGAAGTCGGAGAGGTCCTCGGGTACCTGCACGCCGCCAAGCGGCGCCCCGAAGGCGAGCCCCTCCTCCTTGTTCTTCTTCGAGCGCAGGGTCCAAACCTCGCCGTTGAAGGCCATGAGCCGGTCGCCGACCTCCGCGTGGCGCGTGTGGCCCCCCGGCTCCGGGAGCCCCTCGCGGTGGATGTCGCCGCCGTAGAGGTCGCGCCACAACTGCCAGGTGATGAAGGGTGCGATCGGCGCCAGGCCCCTGAGGACTGCCCGCAAGCCCTCGTGGAGCGTCTGGTGCGCGCTCGCATCTCCTGAATAGGCGCGCGACTTGGCCATCTCCAAGTAGTGCGGGGCGAACACGTTCCAAACGAACGAGCGCAGCTGCGTCGCGGCCTCGAAGAAATTGAAGTCGTCGTACGCCGCACCCACCTTTGCCACGACCGCGTCGAGCTCCCCCAAGATCCACTCGTCCGTCGGGTGGACCGCGCTCGGCCGCTCGTCCGCCGGGAACGCCGAGATGAACCGCGCGACGTTGTGGAGCTTCGTGAGGAACTTCTGCGCGCCCTGGATCCGCTCCTCGCTCACCCGGAAGTCGTCCCCGACCGAGCACTCCGAGGCCGCCCAGAGCCGGAAAGCGTCCGAGCCGTACCTCTCGATCACCTGGGACGGCTTGATCACATTGCCAAGCGACTTGCTCATCTTCTTGCCCTTCTCGTCCACCCCCATCCCGTGGACGAGCACGTGCTCGAAGGGCGGCTTGCCCGTGATGTGGAGGCCCCGCAGCGTCGAGTAGTAGAGCCACGTGCGCACGATGTCGCGCCCCTGCGGGCGGATCGACACGGGCCAGTGCTTCGCGAAGAATTCCGCGCCGTACCGTTTCAGGATGAAAAGCGCCGAACTAGAGGAATCCATCCACGTGTCGAAGACACGGTCTTCGCCCACGAACTCCGTGTGCCCGCAGGCCTTGCACACGGCAAAAGGCCCCTTCTCGAGCCAAGGCCGGTAGTACGGCCCGGGGGGCGGCACGTGGGGGTCCCGGCATTTCGCGCAGTACCAGATCGGGATCTCCGTGTGGTAGAAGCGCCGCCTCGACACGGGCCAGTCGATC